>CAZVOI010001043.1:0-10693 GCA_964628275.1 uncultured Acidobacteriota bacterium
GATGGCGCGGTCCGCATCGGCCGCGCCGTGCTACGCGACAACGCCGCGCGGCTCCACGGCCTGGACGCCCGCCGCTAGAGGGTTCGTGCCAGCTCTTCCAGGTAGCTGACGTAAGGCCGCATCCGCACGTAGTTCGCCATCCGCTCGACGGCGAGATAGCGGACCCCGCCGCCGAGATCGGGCGCTGGCCTAGCCAGGGCTCGTTCGAATGCCGAGAGCCTCTGTTTCGACTCTCGCCGAGCCCGCCAGAGCTTGGCGATCAGCTCCGATTGGCGGTCGATCACCGGGAACGAGCCGCCGTCCGTCTCGAAGAAGCCCACCACCGCCAACCCCGCGTGTTGGCGGTGGAACACGTTGAGAAAGAGCGACGACACGTCGCCCTCGCGGTAGAGCGATTCCGGTAGCAGGGACAGCGCCTTGCGATAGCCCGTGGCCAGGATCACGAGATCGATCTCTTCGCTCGAGCCATCGGCAAATGTCGCACGTTGTCCGTCGAACGCGCGGACGTCGGGCTTGGCCGTCACGTCGCCGTGCGACAGCGAGTGCAGGATCTGCGAGTTCAGCACCGGGTGCGTCTCGAACAGGCGATGGTCGGGCCGCCGCAAGCCGAAGCGGCGCAGGTCTCCGACCAGGAGCCGCAGCAACGGCTGGAACAGGATCTGTTCGACGCGCGCCGACAGGTGCGGGCCGCTTTGGCCGAAGACGTCGGCCGGCATCCCGAAGATGTGCTTCGGGATGAACCAGTAGCCGCGACGCAGGCTCAGCAATGCCCGCTTCGCCACGATGCCCGCGTCGACGGCGATGTCGCAGCCGGAGTTCCCGCCGCCGACGACCAGCACGCGCCGGCCTTCCAGCTCCTTGATCGAGCGATATGCCGACGCGTGGCGCACCTCGCCGGAATAGGAACCCGGGAGCGCCGGCTGTTTCGGAGTCCATTGTTGGCCGATGGCGAGAACGACACCCGCGTAGCGCCGCGCTTCCCCGCCCTGGAGCGTGACGCGCCAGCCCTCGCCGCTCGCATCCGGCGCGACTTGCGCAACCCGCGCACCGAACCGTGCGTCGTCCCGCAGCCGGTGCTGCTCCGCGTACGCCCGCAGGTACTCGAGGATCTGCCGGTGGCTCGGATAGTCCGGGTACGCGTCGGGCAGCGGCGCGTCGCGGAAAGCCGACAGCGTCTTCGACGAGATGAAATGCGCGGTCTCGTACATCGGGGATCCTGGAGCGTCGATGTCCCAGATGCCGCCGAAGTCGGCGTGGCGCTCCAGCAGGTCGAACCCGACGCCGCACTCGCGCAGCCAACGCGCGGCGCTGAGGCCGCCCGGCCCGCCGCCGATCACCGCGATCCGCTCGCTTCGATCGATCGTGGCGCTGGCGTCCATCAGCCGCGCGAGGATAGCATCGCCGGCGATGACGACCCGCTGCACGAAGCTGCTCTTCGCCCTCGCTGTGATTGCGCCCGCGGCCCTCGGGCAAACCCCGCAGCGCTCGCTCGCGGTGACGTTCGACGACCTCCCCGCCAATCCGGCAGGCACGCTGTCGAGCGCCCTTCCGGTGTGGCGCGAGATGACCGCGAAGCTGCTGGCGACGTTCAAGGCCGCCGAAATGCCGGTCGTCGGCTTCGTCAACGAGGGCAAGCTCGACGTGAAGGACGAGGCCGCTGCGGATCGGACCGCGCGCATCGCTGTTCTCAAGATGTGGGCCGACGCCGGTTTCGAGCTGGGGAACCACACGTATTCGCACCCGAGCCTGAACCGAACGCCACTCGAAGAGTTCCAGGAGAACGTGATTCGCGGCGAGCCCGTGACGCGGGCGCTTCTCGAGGCGCGAGGCAGCAAGCTGCGTTTTTTCCGGCACCCGTTCCTGCAAGTCGGCCTCGAGCTTCCGAAGCGGCAGGCGTTCGAGGCCTTCCTGAAGGGACGCGGCTACACGATCGCGCCGGTCACGATCGACAACGACGAGTGGATCTACGCGGCGGTCTACGCCGATGCCCTGCGCAAGGGCGACACGGCTGCGGCATCCAGGATCGCGGACGACTACCTGCGGTACATGATGCAGGTGGTGGAGTTCATCGAAGGCGTCTCGCGGAACTTGATCGGACGCGAGATCGCCCAGGTCCTGCTGGTTCACGCCAACCAGCTCAACGCCGATCATTTTGGAACCCTGGCCGGGCGCATCAAGGACCGCGGCTACCGCTTCGTGACCCTCGACGACGCGTTGCGCGATTCGGCCTACGAGCGGCCCGACAGCTACGTCGGCGCCTGGGGCATCTCGTGGCTCCACCATTGGGAGATCAGCGATGGCCGCAAGCGCTCCCCGTCGCCGGACCCGCCCGACTGGATCACGAAGGCCTACGAGAGCCTCGGACGCTGACCGCAGGAAGACTGGCAAGAAAACAGGCTTGACGATCGCGTGCACGTCCGCGTTGGCCGATTCCGATGGAGCTGCGTCGCGAGGCGGCGATTCGTGGCGGCATCAGCGGTCCCGGGCTACTCCGCGCGCACGCGCTTCAGGAGCTGGAGCGCGCCAGCACCGAAATACTTGAGGACGAGCCGGTTCCAAGTCGGCGTCTTGCGGACGTTGCTGATGTACTCGTCCAGGGCTGCCTTCAGCTTCGGAGCATCCTTGCGCACGCCATAGGCCAGACTCCCGGGCGGGCCCACGAACATGCCGATCTGCATCTCCGGGTCCTCGCGCTGATATAGAAACGCGTCTTCCAGGCCGCTCACGGTCGCCGTGATCTTTCCCGCGCGCAAGGCCTCAGGCGCGCCACCCGAGGCGAGCCCATCGTCGAGGTTCGCAGCGGGCACGCCTGCAGCGGCAATCGCTTCGGCCATGCTCGATCCACGGATCGTGCCCACACGTTCCTCGTGGAGCTGAGCGAGCGTCGTCACAACCCGGCGCGGTTTTCGCGTCACGACGACGTGGCGCGTCGGGAAGACCTCTGCGCTGAAATCGATCTGGCGGCTGCGCGCCGGTGTGACCGTCACGCCGCCGGCGATCAAGTCGGCCTTGCCCTCGAGGAGCCAAGGCAGCAGCGCTCCCCAGCTCGGCGCTTCGACGATGACGATTTCGAGCTTCGAAAGCCGTGCGAACCCGTCCAGGATCTCGCGATCGAGTCCCGGTTCGCCGCCGGGCTTCAGGGCCAGGAAGGCGGGCGAGCCATCGACCGCCAAGACGCGAAGCTTGCCCGCCAGCTGGATTGCCGCGAGGTCGGCCGCCGCGGTGGAGCACGTGAAAAGCGCGGGCACGAGAGCCATCCAAAGCCGCATATCGGCCTCCAGGTTACCGGCTACCGCCTGGCTTCAGTGCCAGCAGGCGGCCGCGGGTCCGGAAGTACATGACGCCTTCCGCGATCGCAGGTGTGGCCATCGCGATCTCGCCGAGCTGGTTTCGCGCCAGGACCTTGAACTCCGGGCCGGCCTTCAGCACGACCACTTCGCCCTCTTCGCTCGTGAAATAGACCTTGCCATCGGCCGAGACCGGCGATGCGGTGAAGCCGGTGTTTCCGTCGCCGAGCCGTTCCTGATAGATCCGCACGCCGGTCTTGGCGTCGTAGACGCCGAGCACACCGTTGTCGCGGCACACGTAGAGAAGGCCCGCCACGACGAGCGGCGTCTGCATGTAACCGCCGTCGCGCGGTTGGCTCCAGGCAATCGCGTCGCTCGTCGTCTGCCCGGCCGGGAGCGTGATGTCGCCAGCGGCATTGGCGCGAATCGCGAAGATGGGCGCAGCACCGCCGTGAGCGTTGGTGATGTAGACGAGCCCGTCGTGGACCACCGGAGTCGGGACCGGGATGTCTCCCCCGCCGGTCATGCGCCAGAGCTCCTTGCCGGTCGCGAGATCGTAGCCCCCGACGTGCTTCCAGCCGTTGACGGAGATGCGCGGCTTGCCGTCCTGTTCGTGAACCGTGGGCGTGCTCCAGGTGGGCACGTCGCTGCGAGAGGTGCGCCACAGCTCGCGGCCGCTGGCGAGGTCGAAGGCCGCCAGGAACGAGTCCTTCTGGACGTCGGCCTGGACGATCACCTTGTCGCCAACGATCACCGGCGAGCTCGCGAATCCCCACTGCGCTTCCGCGGCGCGGAAAAAGCCCGAGTCGAGGATGCCCAGGTCTTTCTTCCAGAGCAGCGTGCCCTTGTGGTCGTACGCGTACAGGCCCTCGGACCCGAAGAAAGCCACGAGGTGGGTCGCGTTCGCCGCCAGCGTCGAGCTGGCGTGGGTTGACTTCGTGTGCCGCTTCACCTTCGGCACGCCGCTGGCTGCGGTGGTCGCGAAACGAGCCGCCCCGGTCTTTCGATCCAGGCAGTGAACCTGGAATTGGTGGACGCTGTCGTCCACGACGGGGGCGATGTCGCCGTAGAGCCCGACGCGCAGCGTCGCGTCCGGACGGCCGCTGATCGCCGTCGTGACGCAGACGAGATCGCGCGTCACCACCGGGCTCGAGTGCCCGAGCCCTGGGACTCCGGTCTTCCACGAGACACCGTCGCCAGCCGGCACGTTCCAGGTGGTAGGCGTCTTGCCGTCGCCCATGCCGCCGGCGGCAACGCCTCGAAAGCCCGGCCACGGCGTCGTCAGCGCGTCGGCCGCGAGCAGAGCGGGGGCCCACGCTCCCGCCATCAGGATCAGCGCGCCCAGCCTCATGTTCCCTCCCGCGCCCATCCTCTCACGGCGCCATGGCTCCCGCCGTACAATCGAAGCGTGGCCGACGTCGAGCGCCGGACCGGAGACGCGGTCCTCGACAAGACGAAGCGTAAGGTCAAGAAGCCGGAGCTGTACAAGGTCATCCTGCACAATGACGACTACACGACGATGCAGTTCGTAGTGGACATCCTGGAAGGCGTCTTCGACAAGTCGCCGGCGGAGGCGTTTCGAATCATGATGCACGTTCATACCCGCGGACACGGAATCTGCGGCAGCTACTCGCACGAGATCGCGGAGACGAAGGTGTCGATGGTTCACGATCGCGCGAAGCAGTCGGGCTTCCCGCTGCGCGCCAGCATGGAGCTGGCCTGATGTTCAGCGCCGCGCTCGAGATGGTGCTGAACGTGGCGCTGCGCGAGGCGCTGACGCGCCGCCACGGCCACCTGACGCTGGAGCACCTGCTGTACTCGGTCGCCAATCATCCGGCTGGAGAGGAGATCCTGCGCGCCTGCGCGGTCGATCTCGACAAGCTGCGCGCCGACTGCTCGAAGTACCTGGACGATTCGGTCGAGCGCCTGCCGAAAGGCAAGGACCAGGAGCCGGCCCAGACGCTGGCATTCCGGCGCGTCTTGCAGACGGCGGTGTTGCACGTTCAGAGCGCGGGCCGCGAAGAAGCCCACGTCGGCGACGTGCTGGCCGCGATCCTGCAGCAGCCGAAATCGCAGGCCGCGATGCTCCTGGCCGCGCACGGCGTGACCCGGCTCGACATCCTCAACTACGTCTCGCACGGCGTGACCAAGGTGCCGAGACCCGCTGAAGCCACGCCCGCGAGCGACGAGCCTGCCCACGCGGGCGCGGACGATCTGCCGCGACCGGCTTCCGATCCGCTCAGCGCCTACGCCGTCGACCTGACGGCTCGGGCGCGCGCCGGCCAACTGGATCCGCTGATCGGGAGGAACGCCGAGATCCAGCGTGCGCTCGAAGTGCTGTGTCGCAGACGCAAGAACAACCCGGTGTTCGTCGGCGAGGCCGGCGTCGGCAAGACGGCGCTGGTCGAGGGGCTGGCGCAACGCTTGCTCGCTCCCGATGTCCCCGAGATCCTGAAGGACGCCGAGATCTTCACCCTCGACGGCGGCGCTCTCCTGGCCGGCACCCGTTTCCGCGGCGACTTCGAGGAGCGCTTCAAGGCGCTGATCGCCGCGCTCTTGAAACGGCCGAAGCCGATCCTGTTCATCGACGAGCTGCACACGATGGTCGGCGCGGGCGCCACCACCGGCGGCACGATGGACCTCGCCAACCTGGTGAAGCCGATCCTGACCGAGGGCAAGGTCCGGCTGATGGGCTCCACCACGTTCGAGGAGTTCAAGCACATCGAGAAAGACCGGGCGCTGTTCCGGCGGCTGCAGAAGATCGCCGTGGACGAGCCGTCGTTCGAGGACAGCGTCGAGATCTTGCGCGGGCTGCGGTCGCGCTACGAGGACTATCACCAGGTTCGCTACAGCGACGCCGCGATCGAGGCCGCGGTCCGGCTGGCCCAGCGCCATTTGCGCGAGCACCGCCTGCCGGACAGCGCCGTCGACGTCATCGACGAGGCGGGCGCCGCGCTGCGACTGCGAACCAAGGGCCCGGATCCGGTGGACGCGGACCTGACCGAGATCGAGAAGGTCGTGGCGCGGATGGCGCGTATTCCCGAGAAGCAGGCGACGATCTCGGAGAAAGAGCGCTTGCGCACGCTCGAAGAGATGCTGGCGCGCGTCGTGTTCGGCCAGGAGGAAGCGGTCCGAATCGTGGCACGCGCCATCAAGCGCTCGCGTGCGGGCCTCGGGCATCCCGACCACCCGGCCGGCTGCTTCTTGTTCACGGGCCCCACCGGCGTCGGCAAGACCGAGCTGGCCAAGCAACTCGCCAAACACCTCGGGAACGAATTTCACCGCTTCGACATGAGCGAATACATGGAGAAGCATGCCGTCGCGCGGCTGATCGGCGCGCCTCCCGGATACGTCGGGTTCGAGCAAGGCGGCCTGCTGGTGGACGCGGTTCGCCAGCACCCCTACTCGGTGCTGCTGCTCGACGAGATCGAGAAGGCCCACGCGGATCTGTTCGCGATCTTGCTCCAGGTGATGGACCACGCCACGCTCACCGACAACACCGGCCGCAAGGCCGACTTCCGGCAGGTGGTCCTGATCATGACGTCGAACGCGGGCTCGCGGGAGCTGAGCGCGAACGCGATCGGGCTGATGGCGGACAAGGCCAACGACGCCAAGAGCCGGAGCAAGCAGGCGATCGAGCGCTTCTTCACGCCCGAGTTCCGCAACCGCCTCGATGCAATCGTGACCTTCCGCTCGCTCTCGCCCGAGACGATGGAGACGATCGTGGAGAAGTTCATCCTGGAGCTGGAGGCGCAGCTTCGCGAGCGGCGCGTGGCGATCACGCTGCTGCCCGAGGCGCGCGGCTACCTGGCGAAGAAAGGCTACGACGCCAGCTACGGCGCCCGGCCGCTGTCGAGACTGATCCAGACCGAGGTCCGCGACCCACTGACCGACGAGATCCTGTTCGGCGCCCTCGAGCATGGCGGCACGGTGACGATTGGAGTCGGCGAAGAGAAGCTCGTCTTCACAAGCGTGCCCGCGCCCGCGCCCGCCGTGGCGCCGCCTGCGGCCTGATCGAGGCTTGCCTGTCTTCCGACTCGACCAGCGACTGATCTTCCCGCCGCCGGAGCTGGCCGAAGACGGCCTGCTCGCGATCGGAGGCGACCTCAGCGTGGACCGGCTGATCTTGGCTTACTCGCAGGGGATCTTCCCCTGGTACTCCGAGGGCCAGCCGATCCTGTGGCACTCCCCGGATCCGCGGATGGTGTTGCGGGCGGAGGAGCTGCACGTTCCTCGGAGCCTCGCGAAGCTACGGCGCCAGTCGCGCTTCGAGATCACTCTCGACACGAGTTTCGCCGACGTGATCGAGGCGTGCGGGAAAGTGAAGCGGCCGGGGCAGCGCGGCACCTGGATCACGCGCGCGATGAAGCGGGCGTACGCGGCTCTCCACCTCGCGGGCTACGCGCATTCGGTCGAGGCTCGCCTGGACGGCGCGCTCGTCGGCGGGCTCTACGGGGTTTCGCTGGGTTCGGTGTTCTTCGGCGAATCGATGTTCGCGCGGGCGCCCGAGGCGTCGAAGCTGGCCTTCGTCACGCTCGTGGAGCAGCTCCGGACCTGGGGCATCACGTTGATCGATTGTCAGGTGCACACGGACCACCTGGCGCGCTTCGGCGCGACCGAGTGGCCGCGCGCCCAGTACATGGCTGCGCTGCAGAGAGCGGTCGCCCGACCCACGCGGCTCGGTCCGTGGAGCTTCGACGCGGCGCCTCAATGAGGGCGAGGGCGAGGGACGCATTGCTGGGCGGGCTCTCCCCCGCCGCTTTCCTGCGTCGGCACTGGCAGAAGCGGCCGCTGCTGGTTCGCGGCGCCTTTGCGAAGTTCCACGACCCCGTGACGTCGGATCGCTTGTTGACCCTCAGCCTGAAGCCCGATGTCGACTCGCGGCTGGTGGTGACGCGCGGCGGACGGCGTCCGTTCGAGGTATCGGAAGGCCCTCAGCAGTCGGCGCGGCTGCGGCGGCTGCCGGCTTCGAACTGGACGTTGCTGGTGGAGGACGTCGAGCGTCACGTGCGAGGCGTACGGGCGCTGCAAGCCGGCTTCGACTTCATCCCGCGCTGGCGCTTCGACGACGTGATGGTGAGCTTCGCGACACCCGGCGGCGGCGTCGGACCTCACATCGACAGCTACGACGTGTTCCTGATCCAGGGACGCGGGCGCCGGCGCTGGTCGATCGATTCGAAGGCCCGACCCGTCTATCGATCCGGCCTGGAGCTCGAGGTCCTGAGACGCTTCCAACCCGAGGCGACCTGGGACCTGGAGCCCGGCGACATGCTCTACGTCCCGCCGGGTCTGGCGCACTGCGGCGTCGCCCTGGACGACGCGCTCACCTACTCGGTCGGCTTCCGGGCGCCGTCCCATCGCGCGCTGGTCGCGGCATTCGCGGAGCGGCTGCTGGCGGCGGTTCCGGACGACCGCCTTTACGGCGACGCGGACCTGCGGCCCGCCCGAGAGCGAACCGACATCGAGCGCAAGGCGCTGACGCGCATGCGGCGGATCATCCGCGACGAGGTCGGACGCGCGCTCCGCTTCGACCTCGCCGATGACCTCCGGAAGCTGCTGGGCGCTCGACGCTCGTGAAGCTCCGGAAATCCGGAGGCAGTGGGCTCTCGATGTGCAGCGGTTCTCGAGTGATCGGGTGCTCGAGCTCGAGCCGCGCCGCATGTAGCAGCGCTCTCGCGACGGCTCGCTCGCCCGCGCGCGTCGGCCCGCCGTAGAGAACGTCGCCCAGGATCGGCATGCCGGCGGCCGCCAGTTGCACGCGAATCTGGTGCTTGCGGCCGGTGCGCGGGCGGGCCTCCACCAACCACGCGTGTGGCAGCCGCCGGCGAACCACGAACTCGGTCACCGCCTCCGTTCCGGCGCCAGCGCTGATGCCCATGCGCGGCGGCTTCGAGGCGAAGACGGGCCCGAGCCGATCGGCGGCTCGCCACGCTTCCGGAACGCGGCGCGCGGTCGGAGCGCACCAGGCGAGATACACCTTGACCACTCGCCGGCCCTCGAACTGCTCGGCCAAGGACGCGTTGGCGCTCGGGTGCTTGGCGAACAGCACGACGCCGCTGGTGTCGCGGTCGAGTCGTTGGTGGACGCCGACGTAGCCGGCCCCTCCGAGATAGGCCTTCAGCGACGTCACCAGGCTCGCGCGGCGCGGATCGACCGTGGCGTGCGTCGCCAGCCCGGCCGGCTTATCCACGGCGATCAGCACGGCATCCTCGTAGAGCACCTCGCGCTCCGTCAGCACGAAAGCCGGAAGAGCTGCGGCCACTCGATCCGGCTTCAGCAGCACTTCCACCCAGGTACCCATCGCGACGGCGATCGCCGGCTGCCGCACCGGCCGCCCGCCCAGCCGCACGGCTCCGACCATGATCAGCTTGCGCGCCTCGCTCTTGGAGACGCGGCGTCCCCGCCGAGACGAGATGCGCTCCACCAGGACTTCGTCGAGGCGGCGGCCGGCCTCTTGGGGTTGCGCTTCGAAGCGGAGCCGTGGCTCGATCAGCCGAGCCGCGAGTACCGGCCGCCGGGCTCGAGGATCTCGCATGGGTGATAGTTCGCCTTGTAGTTCATCTTCGCGCACTCGGCCACGTAGTAGCCGAGATACAGGTGGCTGGCCTTGCGGCGCCGGCATTCCTCCAGGAGTGTCAGGACGTTGAAGACGCCGAGCGAGCGCTGCTCCAGCTCGGGCTCGTAGTAACAGTAGACGGCGGACAGCGTTTGCGGCTCGACGTCGAAGATGCCGACCCCGACGAGACGGTCGTCTAGCCGATACTCGCACTCCCAGGTCCCGATCGGCGACTCGTAGAGGAAACCCTGCATCTCCGCAGCCGAGCCCTGCATCTGCCCGTCGTGGCGAGATTCGAGATAGCGGCGGTAGAGCGCGAGCTTCTCGTCGCTCGGCGCCGGCCGGGTCACGCGAACGCTCAGGTCGGCGTTGTTCTTGAGACAGCGGCGCTGCGAGCGGTTCGCGCGAAAGCCGCCGACCGACACCCGGATCATGCGGCACTCCGAGCACGAATCGCACTCGGGGCGGTAGAAGATCGCGCCCAGGCGGCGGAAGTTGAGGTCCATCAGCGCGTGATACAGACCCGGCCCGCCCGGCTCGAGGCGCACCGCCAGGTGCCGCGCCATCCGGCCCGGCAGGTACGGACACGCGAAGGGGTG
The DNA here is from genome assembly GCA_964628275.1 of uncultured Acidobacteriota bacterium. Classification (GTDB taxonomy): domain Bacteria; phylum Acidobacteriota; class Vicinamibacteria; order Fen-336; family Fen-336; genus CAZVOI01. Next base: position 10,443 of record CAZVOI010001043.1, read on the forward strand.
TCCCGGCGCCGGAGCGGCCGTCGCGATCGCTTGCTGCAGCAGGTCGCGACGGCGTTCGTGATTGGTGACGCGGCCCATCTCCGACTTGGATTCTAAAGTCGCGTACCATCAGGGCGGCGATGCCGACAGAAAAACGACTTTACAAGATCACGTTCCTGAGCCAGGGGCAGGTCTACGAGGTCTTCGCGAAGCGCGTCAACCAGGGCGGCCTGTTGGGCTTCGTGGAGATCGAGCAGCTGGTCTTCGGCGCC
>CAZVOI010001044.1:0-2546 GCA_964628275.1 uncultured Acidobacteriota bacterium
CGTCTACCTGGCCCCGGAGGACCGCAAGCGTCACGGCCTGGTCCTACCGATGACCGTCGCCCAGAACACCTCGCTGCCGGCCGTCCACACCTATTCCCGCTTCGGCCTTCTGGACCGAGCCCGGGAGCGCCGCGTCGCCGAAGCGGAGGTGGCGCGCTTCCGCATCAAGACCCCTTCCGTCCAACAGCCGGTCGTGAACCTGTCGGGTGGCAACCAGCAGAAGGTGGTGCTGGGGAAGTGGCTGGCGATGGACCCGCGGGTCTTGATCCTCGACGAGCCCACGCGCGGCATCGACGTCGGCGCCAAGGCGGAGATCTACCGGCACATGGCCGCCCTGGCCGCAGAGGGCCTGACGATCCTGATGGTCAGCTCCGAGATGGAGGAAGTGCTCGGGATGAGCGACCGCGTGGTGGTGATGCGCGAGCGGCGCATCGCTGGCGTGCTGCCTCGCGCCGGTCTCACCGCCGAGCGTGTCGCCCAACTGATGACCGGCGGCTCCGAGGAACGAAAGACCGCGTGAGGCGCGAGCTGGGGATGTTCGTCGCTCTGGTCCTCCTGTGCTTCGGCCTGTGGGCGACCAACCACGACTTTCTGGGCGCCTCGAACGTGATCAACACCACGCGGCAGATCTCGATGCTCGGCATCTTCGCGATCGGCATTTCCTTCGTGATCATCACCGGCGGCATCGACTTGTCGATCGGGTCGGTGATCGGCCTAACCGGCGTGCTGATCGCCAAGTTGTCCGGAGAGTTCCACCCCGAGAACCCCGCGGCCGGCGGCCTCGGCTACTCGCTGTGGATCGGCATTCCAGCCGCTCTGGCGGTGGCCGCCCTGGTGGGGCTGGTGCAAGGGCTCTTGATCACCCGCCTCAACCTGCAGCCGTTCATCGTCACCCTCGGCGGCATGCTACTGCTGCGCGGCGTCTCGCAGACGACCGTCCGCGGCGGCACGCTCAGCCTCGGCGACGTGCCGCTCGCGCGATTCGCGAATGGTGGTTTGTTCGGATCCGAGGGAAGCCCGCTCCTGCCCTACCCGTTCCTGGTCCTTCTTCTGGTCGCCGTGATCGCCGCGTACCTCTTGCACTTCACGGTGTTCGGACGCTACGTCTACGCGATCGGCGGCAATCGCGACGCCGCGGAGTACTCCGGCATTCCGGTGCGGCGCGTCGAGACCCTGACCTACGTCATCTCGGCTTTCACCGGAGGCGTCGCCGGCGTGTGTTACGCGTCCTACATCGGACAGATGTCGCAGCAGGTGGGCATCGCGTACGAGCTGTACGCGATCGCGGCCGCGGTGCTCGGTGGCGTTTCGCTGCGTGGCGGCGAAGGCACGGTGCTCGGCTCGATCATCGGCTCCTGCATCATGCGAGTCATCGACAACGGCATCAACATGTTCCAGTGGGTGTACCAGGACGCCAACGGCGTGCGGCGCATCTTCCGGCTGGACAACAACTGGACCTTCATCATCATCGGAGCCGTGATCCTGGTGGCCGTGGTGCTGGATCAGGTGGCCCACCTGGTCCAGGCGAGACGCCGGACGCGCCGCGCCGGCGTCCTGGCAGCGGGTCCGCCTGCGCCCTCGGCATGAACGCTCGCAGGACGCGCGCGCTTGCTGATCGCTGACCTCGACAGCCGCGCCGAGGGCGGCGGCCATCGCCGCCGCCGCCCTCACGTGTTCGTCTACAGCAGCTTCACGACACGATCGGCGAGACCTCCCTCGCCCAGGACGACGGTGAGGTTGGCCTTCTCGGACACCTTCTCGAGAACCTCGAGCTCACGCAGGCGCATCAGGGTCGGGCTCGACTCGAGGATCTTCGCGGTGTTCGCCTGCGAGCGCATCGCCGCCGTCTCCTCGCGGCGGGTGATCAGGGCCGCCTCGGCCGCCTTCTTGGCCTCGGTGACCTTGTTCATCAGGTCCTTCATCTCGCCGGGCAGGATGATGTCGCGGATGCCGAGCGAGACGACCTCGACGCCGAACGCCGCGACGCGGCCGCGCACGGTGCCGTCCAGCTCCCGGGCGACGGCGTCCTTGTCGCTCAGCAGCGTGTCCAGCTCGCGCGTGCCGACCATGCCACGCAGCGCGAGCTGCGCCTCGCGGTAGAGGGCCTGACGGTAGTCCTCCACCAGCGTGACGGCCTTCAGCGGATCGACGACCTTGAAGGTGACCACCGCGTTCAGCCGCAGCGTCACCTTGTCGGCCGTCATGATCTCCTGACCCGCGACGTCGACGACCTGCTCGCGCAGGTCGACGTCGAGGATGCGAGCCTTGGCGACGTTCTTCCAAAGCCCGTGCACGCCCGGGCCGAGCGTCGCCTGGTACGCGCCATCGGTGAAGAACAGGCCGGCGTGACCCGCGTCCACCGTCACGGCCTCGAGCAGCGCCGCCGCGCCGCGCGCCTGGACGATCGTGACCAGGTCGGCGTGCTCGAAACGCACCGCGCGCGCCTCGAACACCTCGACGCGCACGTCGTGGAAGACCGTCCAGCGCGTACAGGCCCGGCTTCAGCACCGCCTCGACGCGACCGTCGACCCACACCACCGCGCGCT
>CAZVOI010001045.1:0-13697 GCA_964628275.1 uncultured Acidobacteriota bacterium
CGTCTCGCCGGCGAACAGCCTTCGGCCCGCCAGCATCTCGAACAGCACCACGCCGAACGCCCAGATGTCGGCGCGCTTGTCGAGCGGCTTGCCGCGCGCCTGCTCCGGGCTCATGTAGGCCGCGGTGCCGAGGATGACGCCGGCCTCGGTGCCGTGGCGCGCCAGGGTCGGTGACTGCGAGGGGTCGCTGCCGACCTGTCCCGCGTCGCCCTCGTAAGCCTTGGCCAGGCCGAAGTCGAGGATCTTGACGGCGCCGTCTTTCGTGACCTTGATGTTGGCGGGCTTGAGGTCGCGATGCACGATGCCTTTCTCGTGCGCGGCTTCGAGACCCTCCACGACCTGTCTCGCGCAGGCGATCGCCTCCTCGACGGGGATCGCGCCGCGCGCCAGCCACGCAGCCAGGTCGTCGCCCTCGACCAGCTCGAGGGCGAGGGCGAGCGTGCCGTTCGTCTCTTCCAACCCGTAGATCGCCGCGATCTGCGGATGACTGAGCGAGGCCAGCACCTGCGCCTCGCGCCGGAGCCGGGCCACGCGCTCGGCATCCTGCGCGAACGCGGCCGGCAACACCTTGATCGCCGCGTCGCGGTTGAGCCGGGTATCGCGGGCGCGGTAGACCTCGCCCATCCCGCCCGCGCCGATGGCGCTGATGATCTCGTAGGGGCCAATTCGCGTCCCTGGGCTGAGCGCCATCGGAGTGGCGGGGAGTATAGGCGGAAGCCAACCTCGCCTCCCCACCCGGGGGCAACCGACTACTTACGACGCGGTGGTAAGACGTCTCGTGAGCTTCCACGGTGGTTCAGCACTGTCGCCAGCCGTAGCGGCCCGTGCGCGTTCCGCGCTATCGTCCATCTGAGCCCCCAATGAACACTGCGACGCAACGCCAAGACGCCCGCGAAAGAGGCCAGGGCTGCCCTTCGCCTGAGCTGGTTGCGGAACTGGTGCGCCGGGTTCGGTCGGTCCTGGAGCCGAGCCGTATCGTCCTCTTTGGCTCGGCAGCCCGTGGAACGATGGGACCCGACAGCGACCTCGATGTCCTCGTCGTTGCGCCCGCGGGCACTCATCGGATTCGGACCGCGCAGGCAATCTATCGAGCCTTGTCGGGGTTGGGGCACGCGGCGGACATCGTCGTGGTGACCGAGGAAGACGTCCGGCGCGATCATGGAAAGATCGGTAGCATCGTGACTCCTGCCTTGGAAGAGGGACGAGATCTCTATGCCGCCCCCGTCTGAGGAGCGCGATGAGGCTCGCGAGTGGTTGCGTTACGCCCGCGAGAACCTCGGCCATGCTGAAGCGGGCCGTGCGGCCTCGGTTCTAACAGACTATCTCTGCTTTGATGCCCAACAGGCGGCCGAGAAGGCACTGAAGGCCGTACTCATCGCCCGCGGCGTGCGGTTTCCGCGTGTGCATGATCTTGGCGAGTTGTTGAGGCTCATCAAGCACTCCGGAATCACAACCCCAATCGCACTGGACGAAGTCGCGACTCTCAACCCCTTCGCGGTGCAAGCCCGCTATCCCGGGTGGGGAGAGCCGGCCACGGATGACGATCTGCAGCAGGCGCTTTCGATGGCGCGGACAGTCATCGATTGGGCAGCTTCGATTATTGAAGTCCGTTGACCCCCCAGACGCCAAGAGCAGCGAGGCCGTGATCGGCCGCGCCCTCGGCCACTACAGGATCTCGGCCGCCATCGGCGCCGGTGGCATGGGTGAGGTCTACCGCGCCACCGACACCAAGCTCGGGCGCGACGTTGCGCTCAAGGTGTTGCCCGCCGAGATGGCCTCGAGCCCGGACATGCTCGAGCGCTTCCGCCGCGAGGCCCGCGCGGTCGCGGCCCTGAATCACCCGAACATCGTCACGATCTACTCGGTCGAGGAAGCGGACGGCCTTCACTTCCTGACGATGGAGCTCATCGAGGGCCAGTCGCTCGACCGGCTCATCCCCGAAAGCGGGATGGACGTTCCGCGGATAATCGATATCGCCAGCGCACTCTCGGGAGCCCTCGCGGCAGCCCACGACAGGGGCATCGTGCATCGCGACCTGAAGCCTGCCAATGTCATGCTGACCAGTGACGCAAGCGTCAAGGTCCTGGACTTCGGCCTCGCCAAGTTTCAAGGCCCCGACGCGACCGGGACCGACTCGGAGCTGTCGACAGAGCTGCACACGCAGCGAGGCGTGGTGATGGGAACCAGGCCCTACATGTCCCCCGAACAAGTGCAGGGCCAGGCGCTGGACCACCGGACGGACATCTTCTCCCTGGGTGTCGTGCTCTACGAGATGACGACGGGCCGGCGGCCCTTTCAGGGACACTCCTCGGCGGATCTCTTCGCGTCGATCCTGCGCGACCGCGTGCCGCCCGTCACCGACCTGCGGGCCGATCTGCCGCCCGACCTGGTGCGCGTCATCCGGCGCTGCCTGGAGAAGGATCCACGCCAGCGCATCCAGACCGCGCGCGATGTCGGCAACGAGCTACGCGACACCGCCCGAGTCGGCTCGCAGAGGGACTCGATCGAGCCAGCGCGCGCGGCCTCGAGCGAGGGGTCAGGCGGCGCCAACGCGGACCAGGCTTTCCGGGTCGCGGTGCTGCCGTTCAAGTACACAGGCGCCAACAACGACCTCACGACCCTGGCCGAAGGAATCTCCGAGGAGATCGTCACGGGCCTGTCGCGCTTCTCGTATCTCAAGGTCATCGCGCGCGGCTCCACATTGCGATACGCCAAAGAGGAAGTGGACGTGTGCGCGGTTGGCAAGCAGATCGGCGCCCGCTACGTGATCGAAGGCAGCCTGCGCCAGGCGGGCCCGCTGTTGCGCGTCGCGGTGCAACTCGTCGACGTCGCGAGCGGCGCGCATCTCTGGGCCGAAACCTACGATCGCCCGTTCGACCTCAACGCGATCTTCGCGCTCCAGGACGACCTCGTCCCCCGGATCGTCTCCAGCGTGGCCGACGCGCATGGGATCCTGCCGCACACCATGAGCGAGGCGCTCCGGAGCAAGGATCCTGATCAGTTGACCCCGTACGAAGCGGTGCTGCGCAGCTTCGGCTACGGCTACCGCAGGACCCCCGAGGAGCATGCGATCGTGCGGGCCGGACTGGAACGGGCCGTCCAACAGGCGCCGGCCTACGCCGATGGCTGGGCCATGCTGTCGCTCGTGATCTCGGAGGAGCACGCCTTCGGGTTCAACGTGAAGCCCGATCCTCTGGGGCGCACACTCGAGGCCGCGCGGCGAGCGGCGGACACGGCGCCTTCGAATGCCATGGCGAACAACGCGCTGGCCCGAGCCCTGTTCTTCCGCAAGGAGTTCCAGGCGTTTCGAATCGCGGCGGAGCGGGCCCTCGAGCTCAACCCCATGAACGGACCCACTCTCGCCGGCCTGGGCACCATGATGGCGTACGCGGGCGACTGGGAGCACGGCTGCGCCCTGGTCGAAAGAGCCGCGCAGCTCCATCCGCGTCACCCCGGATGGTACTGGTTCCCTCTCTTCTACGACGCATACCGCAAGGGCGACTACCGCGGCGCGCTCGGCGTCGCGCTCAAGATCAACCTGCCGCATTTCTTCTACACACACGTCGCGACCGCATCGGCGTACGGACAGCTCGCTGAACCTGACGCGGCGGGCAAGGCCCTGCGGGAGCTGCTCACGTTGCGGCCGGACTTCGCCGCGACCGCGCGCGAGGAGCTCTTGAAGTGGTACGACCCGGCGCTGGTCGAGCACCTGCTCGAGGGGCTGCGCAAGGCGGGACTGGCGATCGCGTCGCAACCTGAGTCGGGAACGGTCTCGATCGCGGCTGATGCTTCTCCATCGTCCAGCTCAGGTGCGACACGTGCCGCCGAGGGGTTCTGGGTCGCGGTGCTGCCGTTCAAGTACACGGGCGGGAACACCGACCTCACCGCTCTGGCCGAAGGAATGTCCGAGGAGATCGTCACCGGCCTATCGCGCTTCTCCTATCTCCGAGTGATCGCGCGCAGCTCGACGTCGCGATACGCGAGCGGCGCGGTCGACGTGCGCGCGATCGGCAAGCAGATCGGCGCTCGCTATGTGATGGAAGGCAGCCTCCGCCAGGCCGGATCGAGATTGCGCCTCGCCGTGCAACTTGCCGACGCGACGACCGGCGCTCATCTATGGGCCGAAACCTACGAGCGCCCGTTTTCTGCCGATGACGTCTTTGCGCTGCAGGATGACCTGGTCCCCCGCATCGTCTCGACCGTGGCCGATCAGCACGGCGTGCTGCTCCACAGCATGGGCAACCTGATCCGAAACAAGAGCGACGATCAGGTGACTCCCCATGAAGCGGTGCTGCGGGTCTTTGGTTTCCACGAACGGATGTCCCCGGAGGAGCACGCGAGCGTTAGGGCGCTGCTGGAGCGCAGCGTGCGAGACGCGCCCGGCGAAGGCGATTGCTGGGCCATGCTGGCGACGATCTACACCGATGAGTACATGTTTGGTTTCAACGCTCAGCCCGATCCGCTGGGGCGAGGGCAAGCCGCCGCGCAGCGGGCGGTTGAAATCGCGCCGTCCAACTGGCTGGCCTGTCAGGCCCTCGCCCAGAGCTTGTTCTTCCGGCGGGAATGGCAGGCCTTTCGGCCGGTCGCCGAGCGAACGATCGCGCTGAATCGCATGGACGGAGCCAGCTCCGCCTTCATGGGCATCCTGCTGGCTCTTTCGGGCGCGTGGGAACGCGGTTGCGAGGTTGCGAACGCGGCCATCCAGCTCAATCCCCACCATCCCGGGTGGTACTGGCTGGCCGCGGTGTTTGGCGCGTATCACAAGCGCGACTACCGCGCGTCCGTCGACGCCGCCTCGAGAATCAACATCCCAGGGTATTTCTGGGGGCCCGCCACATCCGCGGCGGCGTTCGGACAGTTGGGCGAGCGCGAACAGGCGCAAAAGGCGGTTAAGGAACTGCTCGCGATTCGGCCTGATTTCGCGGCGGCCGCTCGCGAGGAATTCGGGAAGTGGTTCGACCCGGAGCTCGTCGAACACTATCTCGAAGGCCTCCTCAAGGCGGGGCTGGAGCCGGCAAGTGCAGCCGTGGCGGAACGTGGATCGGTGGCGATCGCCGTGCTGCCCTTCTCCGATATGAGCCCCGCCAAGGACCAGGAGTACCTCTGCGAAGGCATGGCCGAGGAGATCATGAACGCGCTCGTGCGCATCGACGGCATCCGCGTGGCGTCGCGGACCTCGGCCTTCCGCGCTCGTCGTGACGGTGGCGACCTGCCCGCGATCGCCCGTGCGCTCTCCGTCGGCCACGTCCTCGAGGGCAGCGTCCGGACCTCGGGCAGCCGGCTTCGGGTCACCGCGCAACTCACCGATGTCGCGAGCGGCTACCAGCTCTGGTCGGAGCGATTCGACCGGGATGCCGCGGACGTCTTTGCGGTGCAAGACGAGATCTCCGCGGGTGTGGTCGAGGCGGTGCGCGCCCGCCTCGCTCCGGGAGCCTCGGCCATTCACGCGCGTCCGCAGGCTCGGAACCTCGATGCCTACCGCAGCTACCTGAAGGGCCGTCACCTTCGGGGCAAGGAGCATCACGCCGGAGCCATTGCCGCCTACGAGGAGGCCATCCGCCTCGACCCGTCGCATGCTGCCTCGTGGACCGGCCTCGCCGAGAGCATGGTGCTCTCCGCCCACTTCAACGTGATCCCCGCTCGCGAGGCCTGTGCGGCGGCGAGAAAGGCGGTCGCGACCGCCGTCGAGCTCGAGGGAGAGTCCGCGAACACACTCCATGTCGAGGCTTTCGTGGCGCTCATCGAGCGGCGATGGCAGGATATGGAGACCGCGTGGCGCCGCGCGATCGAGCTCCAGCCCAGCCACGTCCTGGCCCTGGGCTCGTTTGGAATCAGCCTGTGCGCGCGCGAACGGTTCGAAGAGGGTTTCGCTTTCCTGGCCCGGGCTCGCGAGGCCGACCCGCTCGCCTCCTTTCCGTGCATGCTCACCGGATTCGGGATGCTCGAGTGCGGCCGGGTAGCGGAAGGTCAGCAGTACCTAGAGGACGCGCTCTCCTTCGAGAAGGAGGACGCGGCGGCGCTGTACATTTCGGGCGCGGCGCTCGTCGCCCTCGGCCGCATGGAGGAGGGCATCGCAAACATCCGGCACGGAGTGGACGTCACGGGGCGCGCGGCCCATTTCCTCGGCATGCTCGGCTGGGCGCTCGCGACCGCGGGGCGAAACGACGAAGCTCGGGTCCTTCTCGATGAACTGCGCGCACGGCCCAAGGATGCGCCCACGGTGGCCGCCGAAGCGTGGCTGCTCGGCGCCCTTGGCGAGACGGACGCGTCCTTCGACGTCATCGCCCGGGCCGAGGACGAGTACCAGGCCAATCTCTATTACACCGGCTTCCCGGGCTTCAACGCGCTCCGCGCCGACCCGCGGTTCGCGGCGCTGCGGGCGCGGCTGGAGCTGAGCCCGACAGCCGCGTCATGATCGGCCGCACGCTCGTCCACTACCGGATCACCGCCGCGATATCGCAACGGCGAGATGGCCGCGGTATGCCGCGCGACCCCTTCCCGTAAATATGGCAATATGGGTAACCGGTTCCGCCGCGAGGCGAAGGCTCTCGCCGACCTCGACCACCCCGGCATCGTCACCATCTACTCCGTGGCAGAGGCCGAGAAGGTCCACTTCCTGACCCCGGAACCTTCTCAGGGGGTAGCGAGCGTCGCAGGCTGACGTAGAGTTCGCAGATGCAAACCTTGCTCGTGCTGTTGTGGACGTTGTCGCTCGAGGCTCAGGGCTCACCGCCGGCCGTGCACATCGGCCGGGAAGCCCACGAGGCCGTGCTGAAGGAGCAGATCGCGAAAGGCGTGGTCGACCAGCCGATCGAGGCCCGCGAGGTGCTGGGCGGCCGAGCCTCGGTGGCGATGCTCCACCGCGGCAAGCCCGAGACGAGCGCCCTCGTCCACGACCGGGTCACCGAGACCTACTACATCCTCTCGGGCACCGGCACCATCGTGACGGGCGGCACGCTTCGCGACGCCAAGCCCACCGACTTGTCGCGGTTCAACGCCGGCATGAGCCAGACCGGAACGCGCCAGGGCGGCCTCAGCCGCAGGGTCAAGCCCGGCGACATCATCATCATCCCCGCCGGCACGCCGCACAGCTTCAGCGAGCTCGACGGCCCGATCAGCTACCTGGTGTATCGCTTCGAGCCGAAGTAGGGCTCAGCGCGCGGGCGTCTTGCACGGCGTCGGCCAGCTCTGGCAGGGGCCCACGTCCTTTGTCCTGGCGTACACCATCGTGCTGGCACTCTTGTCGCCAGCGGTCGTCGTCGTGACCTCGATCGTGAGCGTTCGGCCATCGGCGCTCAAGGACAGGACTTCTTTGACGTTGGTCGCGGGCGAAGTGGCGGACGTGAACTCTCTCGTGCCTTCGCTGACGAGCGCACGCCCCTCCCAGCGCGACGTCAGCGTGATGCTGCCGGCAGGCCCGACGGTCACCGGCGTCGAGGTCCTGCGCCCCGGCCGATAGAGCCGCGCGTGGCTCTCGTTGATCTGGCTCTCGAGGACGAGCGTGCCGTTGGCCGGCTGGGTGATGTGGAGCGTGGGCGGCGCCCCCGCCCCCACCAATCCCGCCAGCGCCGCCGTCTCGACGACGCGACTGCGGCTCGGGTCGATCTTCCAGGTGCCCGAGAAGTCCGGCGGCTGCGCGAAAACGACCGCCGCCTGCGCCGCCATCAGTACGGCTGCGGCGCCCGTCGCGATCTGTCTCATGGCTGCCGCCTGAGCTGGAGCGCCACGATCTTCTCGCGGTCGCGCGCGAAGAGCGTGGTCCCGACCAAAGTCGGCACGGTCCACGACCGGGTGTCGAAGAGCTTGGCCCGCGCCAGGACCGTCACGCCCTCCGGCCTCAGCCGGGCGAGCGCCAGGTCGCCGTCTTCATCCATGATGATGGCCTTCCCGTCGGCGTGGATCAGGCTCGCGCGCCCGAAGCCGCGGTGCTGCCACAGCGTCTTTCCCGTCTTCACCTCGAGCGCGGTGAGAAACGCCGGGTTGGAATCGCCGCTGGCGCCGTAGACGTAGTCGCCCAGACGGATCGCGCTCAGGAACATGAACCTGACCTTGTTCGAGAACCACAGCTCCTCCGGCACGGTAGCGTTGCCTTCCCGCTTCAGTTGGATCGCCCGGCTTCCCGCCTTGTAGCCGGAAGAGACGAAGAGGATATCGTCCGGGCCCCAAAGCGGCGTGCTGCAATTCAGGTCGTTGCCGGGGTCGTGAGGGTGCGACCAGAGCACCCTGCCGTCGGCCGGGTCCAACGCGGTGATGGTGCCGCCCGCCAGGAAGACGACCTGCGGCTGGCCCGCGAGCTCGATCAGGATCGGCGGTGCGTCCGAAGTCAGGAAGTCCCCGCTCTTCCAAACGACGCCGCCGTCGCTCTGCCGGAACGCCATCACCGACTGGCCCGGCCCGCCGACGCTGCAGATCAGCGTGTCGCGGTACGCGAGCAGGCTGCAGCCGTATCCCACCTTGACGACCGGGCGGATCAACAACGGCGGCGCGGCGAAGTCCTTGATCAGATCGTGCGCCCACAGCACCTTGCCGGTCCGCTTGTCGAAGGCGAACAACTGCTTGTTCGTGCCCAGGGTGAACAGGCGATCGCCCACCAGGAGCGGCGTCGAGTGCGGGCCGGCGCCGAAGCTGAAGTCCTCGATCCGCGACGGGTACTTGTGCTCCCAGAGCGTCTCGCCGGTCGCGGCGTCGACGGCGATCACGGACTCCTCGGCCTCGAACGGACCGCCACGCGCCCTGGCGTTGCCCACGCGATACATCGTGTAGAGCCGGCCGTCCTCCGCGAGGATCGCAGAGTGGCCGGTGCCGAGCGGCCGGCTCCAGAGCGTGGGTGGCCCGGCTTCGGGCCAAGCGTCGGCCAGGCCGGTCGCCTCCACGATGAAGTTGCGATTCGGCCCGCCCCATTGCCGCCACGCGCCCGGGTCCTGGGCGTCCAGCCCGCCCGATCCCAGTAGCCCGGCGGTCAAGGCGAGGGCCACGAGCGCGCGTCGTCCCGGTGACTTGTGGCCGCTGGCTTCCATTGCTCACCTCGCCGCCTCGATGCGAGGCGACGCGCCATTACAGCATGACGCCGCGAACGCTCAAACCAGGCGGCCGCGTTGACGGCGCCGCCCGGCCCGCCTAGTCTTCAGTCGAATGAGTCAGGAGGACGCCCGATGATCGCCTTCGTTCTTTGCTCCGCGTTGCTGGCAAACGCGGCCGGCGGCGAGACGGTCAGCTTCAGCAAGCACGTCATGCCGATCCTCCAGAAGCGCTGCCAGAACTGCCACCGTCCCGGGGACATCGCGCCGATGAGCTTCACGAGCTACCGCGAGGCACGGCCGTGGGCGAAGTCGATCCGCGAGAAGGTGCTGAACCGGACGATGCCGCCGTGGCACGCCGACCCGCAGCACGGGAACTTCTCCAACGACCGGCGGCTGACGCAGGACGAGATCGACACGATCACGCAATGGGTGGACGGAGGCGCGCGCGAGGGCGACCGCGCCGACCTGCCGCCGCCGGCGACGCTCACTGAAGAGTGGTCGATCGGCCAGCCCGACCTGGTCCTGCCGATGACCGAGGAGTACACGGTCGAGACGAAAGGCCAGGATCAGTACATCTATTTCGCGATCCCGACCCACCTGACGGAGGAGCGTTTCATCCAGGCGATCGAGTTCCGCCCGGGCAACCGCACGGTGGTGCACCACGGCCTGGTGTTCCTCAAGGCCAAGGGGACCCCCCTGCCTTCCCGCTCCCAGACCGACTACTACAATAAGGTCGCCGGTTTCCCCCTGTTCAAGGGCCAGGGCGACGCGATCCGCGTGAATCCGGCGGCTCCCGTCCACGACGACGCGTGCGCGCTTCCCGACGGAGGCTCGGCCATGCCTGGAAACCTGACGGCCGGGCGCCGGCCGCTGATCCACTCGTTCGCCCCCGGTTCGCGCGGCGACGTCTGGCCCGAAGGAACGGGCATCCGAATACCAGCAGATACGGAGCTGATGTTGCAGCTCCACTACGTGAACACCGACACGGTCGAGAAGGATCGATCCAGCGTCGCGCTGATCTTCACCAAAGAGCGGCCGAAGCAGATCGTCGAGCAGCAGTGGGTCCAGAACTACTACTTCAAGATCCCGGCGCAGGCCAAAAACCATGAGGTGCGCGCCTGCCATACTTTGACGAAGGACGTCGAGATCCGGGCCGTGGGGCCGCACATGCACACGCGCGGCAAGGACATGGAGCTGAAAGCGTTCGCGCCCGGCGCCAGCGCCGAGACGCTGGTCCGCGTGCCCGCCTACGACTTCAACTGGCAGACGACCTACGTGCTCAAGGAACCCAGGCTGCTCCCGGCCGGAACTCGGCTCGAGGTCACCGCGCACTTCGACAACTCCCCCGGCAACCCCTCCAATCCCGATCCCGCGGCCGAAGTGCGCTGGGGCGACCCGACCACGGACGAGATGCTGATCGGCATCGTCTACTACACCGAGAAGCTGCCGCCAGCCAACCCCGCGCCTCGGTAGTGATCCTCTACCCCGAATCGTGTTGACCCCGGTTCGAATCCAGCGGGCCGACGCCGTGCGCGCCAAGCTCGAGGAGATGGGGATCGGGGAGGCTGACGGCGTCAAAGCGCTGGCTTGGACGCGACGGCGGGCGCCCAACGCCAGGTGATGGCCGGAGAGATACACGGCGTGGTCTTGACCCAGGGTATAACCTTAGTCATACTCTGGCGATGAAGACGGCGATTTCGATTCCGAACCGGGTGTTCGATGAGGCCGAAGAGGTGGCTGAGCGGCTGGGCCTGTCACGGAGCCAGCTCTACGCGAAAGCGGTCGACGCTTTCGTGAGCGAGTACCGCAGGCAGGGCGTGACCGAAGCCCTGGACAAGGTTTATTCGAAGCACCCGTCCCGGTTGGATCCGGTGCTCGCCAGGATGCAGTTCGCGTCTCTCCCGAAGGAAAAGTGGTAGACGTCAAGCGTGGCGACGTCTGGTGGGCTGCCCTCCCGGACCCCGTTGGGTCGGGCCCGGGCTATCGGCGTCCGGTCGTCGTCATTCAATCGAACGACTTCAACCGAAGCCGGCTGGCCACGGTCATCGTCGCCGCGATCACCAAGAGCGTGACCCTGGCGTCGGCGCCCGGCAACGTGCTTTGCCGCCGCCGCGAGACCGGCCTTCGCCTCGACTCGGTCGTCAACGTGTCGGCTGTTCTCACCGTAGACCGCGGGCTGCTGCTGGAACGCGTGGGTCCGCTAGCGACGCGCGCCCTCCAAAGGGTTGATGCCGGCTTGAAGCTCGCCCTCAGCCTCTGAGGCTCGGCGGGCAGCAAGACAGGGCGGCTCGAGCGGAAATCAGCGCGCCCGGCACTCGAAATTCGCCGCGTCGCAGGAGCAACGGGAGCCCGCTCACCGACCGCTTGCCGGCTTCGACAGGTAGGCCTTCGACGCCGCCTCGTCCTTGAGCGGCGTGACCTTGTCCGGATCGAATCGAACCATCAGGTAGTCGATGTGGTCGTCGATCTTCGTGAACCAATGACCGGTGCCGGCCGGAATCACGACGACGTCCCCCGCCCTGATCTGGTAGGCGATCCCGTTTCGAATCTCCGATCCATTGTTGCCGGGACCGTTGAACTCGCGGACGGTCCGCAACGTCGCGGGGCGCCGCTGCCGACCGGCGATGTCCGGCCCGAGGACCAGCGTGGCCGAGCCAGAGGTCACGTGGTAGACCTCGCTGACCAGATCGTGCTCGGCCACGGAGTCGGGAGCGGGGCCGTCCTGTTTCCCGCGATGGACCATCGCGATGCCGACGTGGGCCTTTCCGATCTCGACGTCCCTGACTTGCTGATCCGTCAGCTTCTCTGCAATGGCCTTTTCCGTGTACGCCCGGAGCTCGCTGACGGGAATGTAGTACCCGGGGCACATGTTGCACGTGGGCTGCGGGTCCGTCGGGTTGACCTTGACCTGTGCCGCCACCACGGCAGCGACGAGGCATGCGGCGGCGGCGGATCCGAGCAGAACGCTCCTCATGTGAACCTCTCTCCTCATGGGGATCGGGCCGCGGGCTATCGAGCGCTGGGCCAGGGCACTCCCTGCTCCCGCTTCGTGACCGGGCCCACGCCCCTGTAAATGAACCTCTGCACGCGCGCACCGGTGTACGTATCGGTCGCGTACAGGTTGCCCCTGGAGTCGGTATCCAGGTTGTGGACGCCGAAGAACTGGCCGGGCTGCCGTCCTCCGCCACCGAAGGCGGTCAGGACTTCGAGCGTGCTGCGGAGCACGATGCTGATCTTCTGGTTCACGCCGTTGGCGATGTAGAGGTAGGTCTGCTGCGGATCTCTCGAGAACGTGATGTCCCAGACCGAGCCCGACCGAAGCGTCTCCGTCTCGAAGAATGCCTCCTTCACGAACGTGCCGTCCTTCCGGAACACCTGAACCCGGTCGTTCGCGCGGTCACACACGTATACGAAGCCGTCGCTCGACACGCTCGCGCAGTGCACGGTGCTGAAATGCCTCGACGGCGGCGCCGACGGATCGTAGGCAGCAACCGGCCCGTCGTCGGGTCGGGCGCCGTACGCGCCCCAATGCCGCTTGTAGCGTCCGGTGTCGGCGTCGAGCACGACCACGCGGCGGTTGCCGTATCCGTCGGCGACGTAGATCTCGTTGGCCGCGGGATCGGGGAAGATCTTCGCCGCGCGCCAGAAGTTGCCGAGGTCGTTGCTGCCGGCATGCACGCCGTGCTTCCCCACCTGCAACAGGAACTGCCCGGCCTTAGTGAACTTGAGGATCTGGGTGTCGGTGTCGCCGTTGCCCCCGATCCAGACATGGTCGTTGTGGTCGACGGTGATGCCGTGGTTGCTCTCCGGCCATTCGTGTCCTGCGCCGGGCCCGCCCCAGTGGCCGACCAGGTTGCCGGCCTGATCGAACTCGAGCACCGGCGGCGCGACGCTGCAGCAAGCGCCCAGCGGCGGCTTGAAATCGGCCGCCCTGAAGTTGTCCTCGACGGTCGACGGTCGATGGATGACCCAGACGTGATCCTGGGCGTCCACCGACAGGCCGATGGCCGATCCCATCACCCAGTGATTCGGCAGCGGTTTCGGCCAGAACGGATCGACCTCGAAAACGGGAGCCTGCGCCGGCGCGCGGACTGGCGCGGCTCGATTCGCGCCCGCTTCGCTGGCGACTGCCGCCGGAGCGAACCCGGTCAGAACGAGACAGACCAACCAGGCATGGCATCGCGTCACTGGAACAACCCCTGCTTGATCGGTCGGCGTCAGTTAGCGGCGAAGCAATAGAACAGGCCGGCGCCGCCCGATGCTTTCAGCTGGTCCTGGCTACAGCCGCGCGAGCCATGCGAGGAGTTCCAGGACTTCATGTGCCGGGTGTCCTTCAATCCTTGCAGGTCATGGTGGCCGACGATTGCCGAGCCTTCGTCGCTCTTGGTCCAGTTGCTGCAGGTGGTATCGCCGCCAGCCGTCGAGAAATTCCCCGCCGGATCCGAGCCGGTGAGGATATCGTGCAGGTTCACGGGATCCCCGCGGCCGCTGACTGTCTCGCCCTTCTCCGTCAAAGCCGTGGCTTTGTTGATGTTGCTGCCCGTTGAATGCAGGTCACTCACGCTCTTGGCCACCACCCCGCCCTTGGCGTTTTGCCACGGCCCATTCCCGATGCGATCGCGCGCGTTGACGCCCGCGTCGCCGCCCGGCAATGTCGTGCTCAAGTAGGCGCGCCAT
>CAZVOI010001046.1:0-3469 GCA_964628275.1 uncultured Acidobacteriota bacterium
GGCGATTCTCATAGGCTCCTCGTGTCGACCGGCGTCGGCTCGAGGCCGCGCTCGATCATCAGCGCCAGGTGTTCGAGCATTTCTGCGGGAGTGGGCGGCCGCTCGCCGGCACTGGCTTTGCTCAGCACCCGGCTCCTGAAATCGCCGCTCGCGAAGAAGAGAGCGAGCGGCGCCATCATCGAAACGTGGACCAGCAACGGATGCACCGGGCGTATCGTCCGGTCCGCCACGCCCGCCTCGACAGTCTTCTTCACGAAGCCCAGGATCCCGGAGAGCGACCGGGCCGTCTCGGCTTCCATGTTCTCGCCGCCCCCGATGATCTCGCGCAGCATCAATGCCGGCAGCGCCGGGCGCTCGGAGAAGATCCGCGCCACGCCGGAATAGAAGGCGACCAGCCGCATCCGGGCGTCGGGCACGGCCAGGCTGACCCGCTCAGCCTCGTCCAGAAGCCCCTGGAAGAGTCGCAATAGCACGGCCTGGTAGAGGCCGCGCTTCGAGCGAAAGTGATAGTAGATCATCGCCTTGTTGAGGCCCGCTCTCTCGGCGATGGCCTCCACTCTGGCACCACTAAACCCAGCCTTGCCAAAGACTTGAGTGGCTGCGTCCAACAGCGTCTCCTGGCTCCGCGAGTCGGTGATATGACTAACCATTTGGTTCAACCAATAAGTTAGTCACCTTAGGCTCGGATGTCAAGTGCCTCGTTCGGAGTGTCTTCTAGCGCCGAGGGTACTTGGCCAGCGTGGCGCGGAGGCGATCGATGGGCAAGGCCTCGATGGTTCGCCCGCGCGACGTCACGGTGGTCGCCTGGAGAAGCGCGTTGTAGACCGCCTCCTCGGTGGCCTCCAGCGCCGCTTCGAAGAGCGGGGAGAGCGCCTCGGTCGGCAGGCTCGTCCGCTGTCGCGCGGCGCTCTCGCCGTGGCGGGTTCTTTGTTCGGGAGCCGTCGTGAACGCGATCGCGTAGTCGCCGCTGCCGTTCGAGTACGACGATCCGGCGCGCGCCAGACCGAACACGGCGCGGGCGGCCAGCCGCTTGAGGGCGGCGGCATCCAGCGGTGCGTCGGTGGCGACCACGATCATGCAGGAGCCGTCGGCCGACGACGGGTCGCTCGAGAAGGCGTGACGGTTCCAGTCGCGGCCGACCGGAACGCCGTCCATGCTGAGCACGCCGCCGAAGTTGGCCTGAACCAGCACGCCCAGCGTGTGCCCGCCGAAGCGATCCGGAAGCCTTCGCGAGGCGGTGCCGATGCCGCCCTTGAAGCCGAAGGCGACCGCTCCAGTCCCGGCTCCGACGGAGCCTTCGGCCACGACCCCCTGCTTGGCGCCGCGGATGGCGGCGAGCACGTGTTCCCCGCGAATCGGCAGGCTGCGGATGTCGTTCAGCGCGGCGTCGTTCGTCTCGCCGACGAGGGCGTTGACCGACCGCGCGTCGGCGTTACCCGGCACCGCGAGCATGAAGCGCACCACCGCTTCCACGGCGGTCCCGACGGCGAGCGTGTTGGTCAGCACGATCGGCGTCTCGATCGTCCCGAGCTCCTCGACCTGTGTCGAGCCCGCGAGCTTTCCGAAAGCGTTGCCGACGAAGACCGCGCCGGCGACCTTCTCTTGGAACAGGTTGCCGGCATGCGGCAGGATCGCAGTCACACCGGTACGGACGGCCTCGCCTTCGATCAACGTGAGATGCCCCACGCGCACGCCCGAAACGTCGGTGATCGCGTTCAGCGGCCCGGCGGGAAATATCCCGGGCGCGATCCCGAGGTCCCTGGCCCGTGGCCGCGACTCCGCGCCCGCCATGCCCGCCATCATGGCACCGATCCAGAGCAGTCGATTCATCCGGGACCCTCGCTATTCGCGATGATACGGCCTTGTCGCGCGCCCGCGGGCCGTGCGACACTCGGTCCGCTTTTTCGAGAGGAGCCGAGCCTCATGGTCGACGAGATCGCGGATCGCAGCCGTCTGCACGAAGATGACTATTTCCATCGCCGGGATCGCGAGCTGATCGAGAAGCTGCGGAAGGACGCCTTGAAGCAAGCGGAACGCCAGCGCACGGCAGCGGCCGCGGGCGTCGCTGAAGATCATGTGGTGCTCGACGATCTCGAGCAGCTCGGCTGGACAGCCGAGATGCTGAAGCTGATCCACCTGTTCCCGCTGCTGCAGGTTGCGTGGGCCGACGGCAAGCTGGACCCCAAGGAACGAGAGCTGATCCTGGAGGCCGCGCGCGTTCACGGCGTGACGGCGGGGCCGGCTCACGAGCGGCTGCTGGCGGCGATGTCGCAACGCCCGACCGAGGAGCAGCTCGCCAAGGCGACCGCGATCGTGGGCGCGCTCGTCTCCGCGCTTCCCGAGGAGCAGCGAGCCGAGAGCAAACGGAACCTGGTCGCATACGCGAGCGCGATCGCCTCCGCCACCGGCGGGACCTTCGGCTTCGGCAGCAAGGTCTCGGCCCATGAAGCGGCCGCGATGCAACGGATCGCGAAAGCGCTCCAAGACGGCCATCCCGCTGCTGCCGCGCAAGTGGTGAAGCAGGCCTGAGCCGAGACGCTCCGGTGTCGCTGCTGGAAGCGGCCCGCGCCTTCGCGGCCGAAGACCCGGACGCCGACACGCGGCGGGAGCTCCTGGATCTGGTCGCTCGCGTCGAAGCGGGGGACGCCCCCGCCCGGGCTGACCTCGAAGACCGTTTCGCCGCGCCCCTCGAGTTTGGCACCGCCGGCCTTCGCGGCCGCGTCGAAGCCGGCCTCGGGAGGATGAACCGCGTCGTCGTGATGCGGGCGAGCTGGGGCCTTGGCCGCTGGCTGCAGGCTGATCCCGGGCTCGACCTAGCGCGCCGAGGTGTCGTGATCGGTTTCGACGGACGCTACTCGAGCCGTCAGTTCGCCGAGGACACCGCCGCCGTGCTGGCCGGCCTCGGGATTGCCTCGCACCTCTTCGCCGACCCGGTCTCGACACCGCTCTGCGCTTTCACGGTCACGCATCTCGGCGCAGCGGCCGGCGTGATGGTGACCGCCAGCCACAACCCGGCACACGACAACGGTTACAAGGTCTACGCCGCGAATGGCGCGCAGATCATTCCACCCGCCGACCACGGCATCGCTGGCTGCATCGCGCGCGCGCCGCGGATTGGCGACATGCCGCGCAAGAACCCGCACGATGCCGCCGCGGCCGGCCTGCGTCAGCGCGTCGACGACTCCGTCGAGCACGCCTACCTCGACGGTCTGGCCCGGAACGCGTGGCATCCAAGCACCTCGACTCCGCTCCGGATCGTCTACACCGCGATGCACGGCGTCGGCCACCGTGTGCTGGTGCGCGCGCTGCATGGCGCCGGCTTCGAAGGCGTGGCGGTGGTTCCCTCGCAGTGCGATCCCGACGGCGCCTTCCGAACCGTGGCTTTCCCGAATCCTGAAGAGAAGGGGGCGATGGACCGCGCGCTGGCGCTGGCGCGCGAGACCGACGCCGAGCTCGTCCTCGCCAACGA
>CAZVOI010001047.1:0-5422 GCA_964628275.1 uncultured Acidobacteriota bacterium
CCGACCACGTCCGTGACGGCCTTGTTCTTCACCAGATCACGCGCGGTGAGGCCTTCGAGCGTCTCGTAGCCCATCGCCCGCATCCACTCGGGGTTGAACATCTTCCCGACGTAGCGCGAGCCGTGGTCGTGGAAGATCACGACCACCGTCTCGCCGGCCTTGAAACGGTCCTTGAGCTGCAGCAAGCCGGCGATCGCCGAGCCGGCCGAGTTGCCGACCCAGATGCCTTCTTGGCGCACGATCTCGCGCGTGTAGATCGCGGCGTCGCGGTCGGTGACCTTCTCGAAGTGGTCGATCACGGCGAAGTCCACGTTCTTCGGCAGGAAGTCCTCGCCGATGCCCTCGGTCACGTACGGATAGATTTGCTGCTTGTCGAAGATGCCGGTCTCCTTGTACTTCTTGAACACGGAGCCGTAAGTGTCGACGCCCCACACCTTGACGCCCGGCTTCTTCTCCTTGAGGAAGCGTCCGACGCCGCAGATCGTGCCGCCGGTGCCCACGCCGACCACCAGGTGATCGATCCGCCCTTCGGTCTGCTCCCAGATCTCGGGCCCGGTGCTCTCGTAGTGAGCCTGCAGGTTGCTGAGGTTGTCGTACTGGTTAGCCTTCCAGGAGTTGGGCGTTTCGGCGACCAGCCTCGACGACACCGAGTAGTACGAAGCCGGATCCTCGGGATCGACGTCCGTCGGGCACACGATCACTTCCGCGCCAAACGCGCGCAACGCGTCGACCTTCTCGCGCGACTGCTTGTCGGTGGTGGTGAAGATGCACTTGTAGCCTTTGACGATCGCCGCGATCGCGAGACCCATCCCGGTGTTGCCGCTGGTGCCCTCGATGATCGTGCCGCCCGGCTTCAAGAGGCCCTGCTTCTCGGCGTCCTCGATCATGCGCAGCGCCATCCGGTCCTTGGTGCTGCTTCCCGGGTTGAACGTCTCGACCTTGGCGTAGACGGTCGCCGCGACGTTCGCCGTGATCCGGTTCAGACGGACGAGCGGCGTGTGCCCGATGGTTCCGAGGATGCTGTCGTAGACGTTCTGGGGCATGAGTTCCAGAATGATGCCAGAGACGGCTCCCCGCGGTCGAGCCGTCGCTCAGCCGCGGCCGACGAACGGCATCTTGGTGGCGAGAATCGTCATCGACTGGACGTTCGCGTCGAGGGGGAGGCGAGCCATCATCACCACGGCGTCCGCGACGCAGCGGACGTCCATCCGTGGTTCGACAGCGATCCGACCGTCGGCCTGGATCACGCCCTTCGTCATGCGCGCAGTCATCTCGGTGGCGGCGTTGCCGATGTCGATCTGGCCGCATGCGATGTCGTACTTTCGGCCATCGAGCGACGTGGCCTTGGTCAAGCCCGTGATCGCGTGCTTGGCGGCCGTGTACGGCGCCGAGTTGGGGCGTGGCGCATAGGCCGAGATCGAGCCGTTGTTGATGATGCGGCCGCCGCGCGGGCGCTGGGTCTTCATCAGCTTGAAGGCTTGCTGGGTGCACAGGAAGGCGCCGGTCAGGCTGGTGTCGACGACGAGCCGCCACTGCTCGAGGGAAAGATCCTCCAACGGGATCGCGGGCGCGCCGACGCCGGCGTTGTTGAACAGGACGTCGAGCCGCCCGAACCTGCGCCGGGTCTCGGAAAACAAGCGCGCCACCGACGCCGGATCCGTGACGTCGGTGGGCACCGGCAGGGCGCGCCCCCGAGGCGCTGCCTTGGCAGCCTGGGTCAGCGTCTCTAGATGGCGGCCGGCGAAGACCACGTGATAGCCGTCTTCGATCAATGCCAGCGCGGCGGCTTTGCCGATGCCGGAGCCGGCGCCGGTGACGATCGCGATCTTGCGGGTGCTGGGCTTGGATCTCATCGGAAGTCCTTCTGGTGAGCCGTCATGCTAGGTCGGCGCCAGCGCCGGGCTCTTCGGCGCGAACCGGACCGCCACTCCGCAGGCCGCCACCAGCATCGCGGCCGCCAGGTACCAGGCCAAACCGGGGGCGGAGACGGCCGGCGCGAGCGAAGCAGCGAACGTCATCGAGAAGATCCCCGGCCCGACCAGGATCCCGATGCTGCGCACGCTGCCGATCGCGCCTTGCAACTCGCCCTGCTCGGCGGACGACACGCGGCGCGTCATCATCGACTGCGACGACGGCCCCGCCAGCGACCACAGCATGTTGACCGGGATAGCGGCGAGGAACATCCAGCCTTTGGCGGCCCAGCCGAAGAGAGCGAACCCGGTCGCTCCCAGCAACAGGCCGGCGAACAGCGCGCGGCGCTCGCCGATGCGTGCAACCACCGGCCCGACGATGGCTCCGGAAACGATCACCGAGGCGACCCCCACCACGGCCAGCGACAGGCCGATCTGGCGCTCGTCCCAGCCGTAGCGATAGGTCGCGTAGAGGACGAAGACGGTGGGGTAGATCTCGTGCGCGACGTAGCCGAGGAAGTTCACGCTCGCCAAACCGAGAAGCTCCGAGTGCCGGCGCAGCAGGCGCAGCGCGCCCAGCGGGTTGGCGTTCTTCCAGACGAGGCGCGGCTGGCGCTTCTCGCGCGCCAGCGATTCGGGGAGCACGAGAAGGCCGTAGAGCGCGTTCAGCAGGCTGCAGCCGGCGGCGAACCAGAACGGGAGCCGAGGATCCGAAACGCCCAGCCAACCGCCGAGCGCGGGTCCTAGGATGAAGCCGATTCCAAAAGCGGCGCCCAGCATCCCGAAGGCGCCCGCGCGCTTCTCCGGCGGCGTCACGTCGGAGATGTAGGCGCTGGCGGTGGTGATGCTGGCCGACGTCACGCCCGAGAGCGCGCGCCCGATCAAGAGCCAGGACAAGCTCGGCGCCAGCGCCATCACGATGTTGTCCAGACCCAAACCGAGGTTCGACAGCAGGATCACGGGCCGCCGGCCGTAACGGTCGGACACCAGCCCGAGGATCGGCGAGCACACCAACTGCATCAATGCCCAGACGGTCGCGAATAGGCCGATGAATTCCGCCGCCTTGGCGGTGTCGCCCGCCACGAAGCCGGCGACGAGTCGCGGCAACACCGGCGCGGTGATGCCGAAGGCCAGCATGTCCAGCAGCACCGTGACGAAGATGAAGCCCAGCGTTGCTCGGCGCGGGCCGGCCGCGGCTGCCGGGACGGGCGCTACTCCGGCCACGGCTCGCAGGTCCCAAAGCGCCCCATCATCGAAGCGCCAGGAGCATAAATGAAACGGGCGGTTCGGGTATCCGAGTCTTGTTGGCGGGGGGGCGGCGCCGTGCCATCATGTCAGTCCCTTTCCAAACCACACGGAGGAAACCATGGGTGCAAGCGACAACTCTCGGCGCGGGTTCCTGGGAGCCGTGACGGCCGCGAGCGTGCTTCCGAGCCTTTCGTGGGCGGCACCGGGGCTGCGAGACCGCTCGCGCCGGCTGAAACTCGGGTTGGCTTCCTATTCGATGCGCAAGTTCACGCTCGATCAGACGCTCGCGATGTGTCGCGACCTCGAGATCGCGTACATCAACTTCAAGGACGTGCACCTGCCGATGACCGACTCGGCGGAAGCCGTCGCGGCGGCGCGCAAGAAGATCGAAGCCGCGGGACTCACGATAATGGGCGGCGGCACGATCACGCTCAAGAACGACGAAGCCCAGGTGCGCGCCGCCTTCGAATACGCGCGCCGCGCCGGGTTTCCGTTGATGGTGACCGCGCCCGATCCGGCGGCGTTCGACATCATCGAGAAGATGATCCAGGAGTTCGACATCAAGGTCGCGATCCACAACCACGGCCCCGAGGACAAGTCCTTCCCAGCGCCCCAGGATGCCTTCCGGTTGCTGAAGGGCCGCGACAAACGATTCGGCCTGTGCGTGGACATCGGCCACTCGGTTCGGGCCGGCGCCGATCTCGTCAAGACCGTGGCGGAGTGCCAGGAGCGGTTGCTCGACCTCCACGTGAAGGACCTGAAGAGCAAGACCGACAAGGACTCGCAGACCGAGGTGGGGAAGGGCGCGCTCGACATCCCGAGCCTGTTCCGCGCGCTGCACAAGGTTGGCTTCACGGGCCACGTCGGCCTCGAGTACGAGATCAACGCCGAGAACCCCATCGGCGGGATCAAGGAATCCTTCGCCTACATGCGTGGTGTGCTGGACGCGCTCGAGGGCTGAACCGGGAACGCCGAAGTCACAGCCAGTCCTTGTGCTTGAACCAGGCCAGCATGCCCGCGGGCACCGCGAGGCATAGCGCCATCATCGCCTGCATCAGGTGGTCCGAGTGAATCCAGTCCTTGAGGAACGGCAGGTCGTCGAAGTTCTGGCCGAAGAAGCCCACCACGAACGAGAGCGGCAGGAACACCGCGCTCATCACGGTCAGGTACTTCATGATCTCGTTGGTGCGTTGGCTCACCGCCGACAGGTAGGCGTCGAGGGCGTTGCCGAGCAGGTCGCGGTTCGCCTCGATCGACTCGTTGATGCGCACCAGGTGGTCGTAGACGTCGCGCAGGTAGACGGCGGTGCGCTCGTTGATCCGTGAATCGCCGCGCTTGGCCAAGAGGCCGAGCACGTCGCGCTGCGGTGAAAGCACCTTGCGCATCGAGACCAGGTGGTGCTTGAGCTCGAAGATGCGGTGCAGGTCCGTCCGGCGTGGGGAGTGCAGCACGGCGTCTTCCAACTCGTCCAGCTCGTCGGCAACGCGGTCGAGGATCGGGAAGTTGTTGTCGACCAGGCCGTCGGCGATCAGGTAGTAGACGAAGTCGACGCCGCGTTCGAACGTCTTCGGTTCGCCCGCGACGCGTAGCCAGGCTTTCTCGAGCGCCGCGATGTCGCCGGCGTGCACGGTCACCAGGAAGCTCTCGCCGAGGAACGTGTGCAGCTCCTGGAGTTCCAGCTCCTGCACCGTTTCTCCCTTGCACGCAAAGCCCTGGGTCACCAGGAAGATGTGGTCGCGGTACTCCTCGAGCTTCGGGCGCTGGTCGAGGTGCCCGCAGTCCTCGATCGTGAGCGGGTGGAAGTCGAAGCGCTCGCGCAGCAGCTCGAGCTCGGTCGCATCCGGGGCGCTCAGGTCGACCCAGCGCAGCGTCCCCGGCGGCGGCGGGGCGACGCGCTCACCGCCTTCGAACAGCTCGACGCGCTGCCCCTGAAGCTCCAGCACGCGAAACACGGGCCGATCATAGTGTCGCGGCGTCGGAAGTCGAGCCCTTCCGCAATTCCTGAACGCCGCGTGCTGGCGGCGGCCATCCTCCCTCCCGCCCGCGCTCATTCGGGCCGCGTGTCGACCAGCCGGATCGAGATGTCGTTCGAGCGGAGCAGCGCGCGCTCGACCGGGACGTAACCCTCGTATTGGTAGGGCAGGAACTGGAGCGGGTGGGCGGTGCGGAACAAGACGCGGCCCGTGGGCTCGCTCTTCACGCCGTACACGGGGTACAGGTAGCGCGCGTTCTAGAGCAGGTAGCGGGCATCCGGCAGCGGCCGC
>CAZVOI010001048.1:0-1681 GCA_964628275.1 uncultured Acidobacteriota bacterium
TTCGGCCGCGCGCCGTTTCTCTTCCCCAACAGCTTCGCGATGTCGTGGATGATCGAGGGGCTCGCGACCTACGAGGAGACCGAGCTCACCGGCTTCGGTCGCGGCCGCGACCCGGACGCGAGGATGGTGCTGCGGATGGCGGCGCTCGAGGGACGCTTTCCGAGGGAGGACCGGGCGATCTACGCGCTCGACGCCTGGCCGGGCGGGCAGACGCCGTACGTGTTCGGCGAGGCTTTCCTACGCCGCATGAGCGAGCAAGCGGGAGAGGACACGCTGCCGCGTCTCGCCCGGCAGCACGCCGTCCAGTTTCCGCCCTGGCTCGACGGCCGCACGCTCAGCAAGGTGACGGGGACGGGCCTGCACGCCCAGTGGGCGGCCTGGGCCGACGCCGCCGGTCCGGAGTTCGCGCGCGAGGCCGAAGCCCGCGTGTCCTCGGGCCTGACCGAGTCGCGGCCGCTCACCGCGCGAGGCATCCGCCAGGCAGTGCCTCGCTTCAGCCCCGACGGGGCCACGGTCGCCTACACCAGCCAGACTCTCACTCGCTTTCCGGAGCTAAGACTCGTCCGCACAGACGGCAGCGACGATCGCCGGCTCGCGCTCCGAAACGGGGGATCGGGCCTGGCGTGGACGCCGGACGGGGAGTCGCTGGTCTACGCCGAGTTGCAGGTGCACCGCACCTACACGGTGTTCGGCGACCTGAGCCGGGTCGCGCTCGCGGGCGGCGAGGTGCGGCGCCTCACTCGGGGCGCGCGGGCCTACGACCCCGACGTGGCGCCCGATGGCCGCAGCGTCGTGTTCGCCCGCAAGCTCGGCGACCGCTCCGAGCTCTGCCTCGTCGGCATCGATGGCCAGGGCCTGCGGGCCCTCACGGCCTCGCCTCCCGGCGTCGAGTGGAGCGGACCGCGCTTCAGCCCGGCGGGCTCCTCTATCGTGGCGGCGCGGCTGCTGCCGGGCGGATGGCTCGACCTCGTGCTCGTCGACCCGGCGACGGGATCGGTCGAGCAACTCACCCACGACCGCGCCAAGGACGTCGAGCCCACCTGGACGCCCGACGGCGCGGCGGTCGTGTTCCGCTCCGACCGCGAAGGTGTCTCGAACCTGTACGCGCTGCGTCTCTCTGGCCGGGAGCTGGTGCGGGTGACGAACGTCCTCGGCGGAGCTTTCCAGCCCTCGGTCAGCCCTGACGGGCGCTCGGTCGTCTACTCCGACTACTCCTCGGCCGGCTACGACGTGCGGATCGCACCGCTCGAGCTCGCGCAGGCACCGCCGGCCGCGGCGTTCGTGGACGAGCATCCCGCGCCACGGGCCGATCCGCTACCGGCAGCCGCGCCGGCGCGGCCCTACCGCGCGGGTTCGATGCTGTGGCCTCGCTTCTGGACGCCCTGGATCCAGCTCGACGAGGACGACAGCCGCATCGGCCTCGCGAGCGGCGGCTCCGACGCTTTGTTCCGCCACGTCTGGGGCGCGCGCGCGACCTACGGTACCGGCACCGAGCGGGTCAACTTCAGCGGCTTCTACCTCTACGATCGTTTCCGGCCCACCCTGATCGTGAGCGGCCAGGACACCACGAGCCTGTTCAGCGAAGGACGCGAGCGTACCCGCCAGCTCAATCTGCAAACCGTCATTCCGCTGCGTCGCACGATCCGGCAGCTGCAGACCTTCTCTCTCGCGTGGCGGCGCG
>CAZVOI010001049.1:0-2006 GCA_964628275.1 uncultured Acidobacteriota bacterium
GGACTTCTCCCGGTCCCCCACCCTCGCGCACACCGGCACCGCTGCCGGCCTCATCCTCGGCACCGCCGCCTACATGTCGCCCGAGCAGGCGCGCGGAAAGGCCGTCGACCGGCGCGCCGACATCTGGGCCTTCGGCGTCGTGCTCTACGAGATGCTGACCGGCCACCGGCTCTTCGACGGCGAGACGGTCACCGACGTGCTCGCGGCGGTGGTGCGCCAGGAAATCGGCTGGGAAGCCCTCCCGGCCGGGACGCCCGCGAGCGTGCGGCGGCTGCTCGTCCGCTGTCTCGACCGCGACCCGCGCCAGCGCCTGCGCGACATCGGCGAGGGCAGGGTCGCGTTGGGCGCGCCGGAACAGGCGGTGCCCGCGGACCCGGGAGCCGCGGCACCGGGAGCCCGAGCGCGGTCCACGCGGTTCTCGTCCGCGGTGGCCATCGGCTGCCTTCTGGCCGGGGTAGCCGCCGGAGCGCTGCTGGCCTCACGCTGGCGCGACTCATCGTCGAAGGCCGGCGATCGGCCTGCTCGGGCGGGCGTGCTGGCGGCGCAGGGTCGACGGCTCTTCGACTCGCAGGCGATCTCGCCGGACGGACGCTTCGTTGCCTACACCGCTTCGGGCGTGCTCTTCATCCGCAATCTCGGCGAGCTCGAGGCCCGCGAGGTCAAGGACTCCAAGGGCGCCCGCGGGCCGTTCTGGTCGCCGCGCAGCGACGCCGTCGCCTTCGCGACCGACCAGGCGCTGCTCAAGGTCTCGATCGAAGGCGACAAACCCGTCGAGCTGTGCCGGCTCGCGAGCGGTGAGTTCACCGGCGGCAGCTGGAGCGCCGCGAAGGGCATCGTGTTCACGCTGTCGCGCGGGCACTGGAATGGCGACGTGCTCCGCGTGCCCGAGGCGGGAGGCGAGCCCGAGGTCTTCGCTCGGGCCGATCCCGCGAAGAGAGAGCGGCGTCTCTTCCAGCCCCACTTCCTTCCGGACGGACGCACTCTCCTTTATTCGGTCATCACGCTCGACTCCAACGGAGGCGAGGTCGCGATCGACCGGGACGGCGTCCGCACGCTCGCCGGCCTCGGCGACTGGTCCGCGCGGCCGGCCTACTCTCCCACCGGCCACATGGTCTTCACCCGCGGCCCGGAGGGGCAGCAGGCGCTCTGGGCGCTGCCGTTCTCGCTCGAGCGCAGGACCCCCACCGGGGAGGCTTTCCGGATCGTCGCGAACGGCAGCGAACCGAGCGTGTCCGCGAATGGCACGCTGGTCTACAGCCTGCAACACCCCGATCCAGAGCAGCTCGTGTGGGTCGACCGAGCAGGCAAGCTTCTCGGCGCGCTGGGAGAGCCGGTCCGTTCGATCATGAACCTCCCGGCCGTCTCCGCAGACGGGCGCCGGGTTGCGGTGACCGTCGACCGCCAGATCGTGGTCTGGGACACCGAACGGGGCGTCGCGACGACCCTCACGGGCGAGTTCGAGGGCGGGCCAATCGAGTGGCTGCCCGGGGGACAGGAGCTCGCCTACAGCCTGCTGGGCGCGAACGCCGGACTCTGGACGCGAAGGGCCGACGGCAGCGGCGAGCCCCGGGTCCTGATCCCGCGCAGCGGCGCGTCTGGGCCCAACTTCTCACGGGACGGCGCGTTCGTGGCCTTCTACATCGTCGATCCCGAATCCGGGCGAGACCTCTGGGCCTTCGCCACCGACAAGCCTGGCGAGCCGTTTACACTGCTGCGCACGCAAGCCAACGAGGCGCTGCCGCGTGTCTCGCCGGACGGGAAGCTGGTGGCGTACCAGTCGGACGCCTCGGGACGCTGGGAGGTCTACATCCAGCCGTTCCCGCGTGGCGATGGGCGCTGGCAAGTGTCGGCGGAAGGCGGCCAGAACCCGATGTGGAATCCGAACGGCGGGGAGCTGTTCTACGTCTCGGGAGACGACCTGATAGCGGTGGCTGTGACGGCCGGAGCCGACGTCCGGGTCGGTCCGCCGCGTCGGCTGTTTGCCGCAGAGGCTATAGGTACGAGGC
>CAZVOI010001050.1:0-11326 GCA_964628275.1 uncultured Acidobacteriota bacterium
CGGTCAGCGATTCGGAGTCGAAGGACTTGCGCCCGGCGACGAGCTCGTAGAAAACGGAGCCCAGAGAGAAGACGTCCGAGCGCCCCGTGACCTTCTGCCCCTGGCACTGCTCGGGCGACATGTACTGCGGCGTCCCCAGGATCGAGCCGGCCCGGGTCATCTCGGACGTGGCGATCCGCGCCAGACCGAAGTCCATGATCTTCACCTGACCGTTGCGCTGCACCATGATGTTGCCCGGCTTGAGGTCGCGATGGACGATCCCCTTGGCGTGGGCGAATGCGAGCCCGTCGCAGATCTGCTCCATCAAGCTGAGCCTGGCGGGAAGGTCCGCGGCAACGGGGCCGGACACGGCGTCCCTGAGGTCGCCGCCCTCGAGCAGCTCCATCGCGATGTACAAGCAGCCCTGGTCTTCGCCGAAGTCGTGGATCGTGATGATGTTGGGGTGGTTGAGCTGGGCGGCGGCGCGCGCCTCGCGGTGGAAACGCTGGCGCGCCTCGTCGCTGTCTCCTCCCATCTTCGTCGTCACCATTGTCTTGATGGCGACGTCGCGGCCCAGGACGGCGTCGTGGGCGCGGTAGACCTCGCCCATTCCCCCTTCGCCGATCTTGGCGAGGATCTCGTACTTACCTAGACGCTTGAGTTCCACCGATCCCGGATTGTCGCATAGCGAAATCCCTCGAGCGCGTCCCGATGCCGGCGCGCGTGCGTCAGCCGCTAGTAGGCGATTGCGTAGCAATCGCGCCGCGGATCGGCGCCGGCAAGGCGATTGCCGGTGGCGGGATCGATCATCACGGCGGTCGCGCAGCCCGACATTCCGAACGGGCGCAGCCGGCTGACCTCGTGACCGCGCGCCTTCAACTCGTCGTAGACGGCATCGGGCACCGTCGCCTCGACATTCAGCTGATTGAAGCCGGCGGTGTGCGGCCAGAACGAGCCGTAGAAGTGAAGCGTCTGCGCGCGCGGGCGCTCGAGCGCGGCGTGCAGGTTGGGGTACCAGTCGTCCCAGAACTCCACGATGCTCAGGAAGGCCTGCAGGATCGTCTGGTCCTGGTTGTCGCCGCCAGGCGTGCCAAGCGCCAGCATCGGCACGTCCCCCTTGAACACGATGCTCGGCGTCAGCGTGTAGCGCGGCCGCGCGCGCGGACGGATCTGCGCCGCGCGCGTCGTGTCGAGCCAGAACTGCTCGCCGCGCACGCTCATGGCGATGCCGGTATCCCCCAGGATCACCGCGCCGGGCAGCCATCCGCCGCTCGGCGTCACATCGAAGACGTTGCCGTCCTTGTCGATGATCGCCATGTGCGTGGTGTCCTTGCTCACGCCCGCGGAATCGAGGCCGAGCGACGACAGCGTGTCGGGATGCTGCTGCGGGCGGACGGAGCTCGCGCTGCCCTGCACGTCCGCTTTCCAGTACGTCCAGGTCTTGACCTGCGAGTCGTATTCGAGCGGATCGCCGGCGACGAACGACGTCGACGCCCGCTTCGGGTCGATCAGCGCGGCTCGCTGCTTGGCATACGCCTTCGAGAGCAGCCCTTCGGCGGGCGCCTTCACGAACGCCGGATCCGCGTAGAACGAGTCGCGGTCCGCGTAGGCGAGCTTCAGCGCCTCGACGATCGTGTGCAGGTAGTCGGCGCTCGCGTAGCCCATCGCGCGCAGATCGAAGTTCTCCAGGATGTTGAGCGTCTGGAGCAGCACCGGGCCCTGGCTGCCGAATCCGTGTTTGTAAACGGTGTAGCCGCGATACGTGGTCTTCGCGGGCTCTTCGATGCGCGCGAAATACTCCGCGAAGTCGCTCGAATCGAACGGCGCGCCGTTCTTCTTCAGGAACGCGACCATCTCGCGGGCGATGTCGCCTTTGTAGAACCGATCGCGCGCGGCCACGATCCCGGCGGCGCGGCCCTTCGATTTTGCGGCGCGTTCCGCTTCGACCATCCGCTTCAGCGTGCGCGCGGTGGCCGGAAGCTTGATCGTTTCGCCGGGCTCGTACAGCGAGCCGTCGGGCTTCAACCAGTACGTCTTGTTACCCGGAAACTTCTCGAAGAACTCGAGCTGGTTCTGAATCGCGCGCGCGGTGCTGTTGCGCAGCGGGAAACCGTTCTCCGCATACGCGATGCCCGGGGCGGCCACTTCCCTGAAACTCAGCGTCCCCCATTTCTCGAGCACGGTCAGCGCGGCGTGCAGTGCGCCGGGGACCACGGCGGGATCCAGGCCCTGGCCAGCGAGCGTCTTCTGCCTCGACAGGTACCAGTCGACATCCACCGCACGCGGGGCCCATCCCTGGCCGACGATGGCGGTGACCTTGCCCTGCTTCTTCGGATACACGAGCACCAGCGCCTCGCCGCCCAGGCTGTAGAGGTCCTGTTCCAGCACGCCGCCCGCGATCAGCGACGCGACACCGGCGTCGAAGGCGTTGCCGCCCTTGAGCAGGATGCTGAACGCGGCCGCGGTCGTGAGCGGATGGCCGGTGGACACGCCGCCCGCTGGGCCCATCACCGCGGGCCGAAGCGCCGAACCGGGCGGTCGGCGATCCTGCGCATGGCCGATCAGCGCGACGCCGAGAGCGAACGACACGGCGATCGACGCTGTCCTGGTCCGGGCGATCATTGTCCAGCCTCCACCACATCCATGACCCGCAGGCGAGAAAGTACCACGCTGGCGTAGCTCGACCG
Source organism: uncultured Acidobacteriota bacterium (assembly GCA_964628275.1). Lineage (GTDB taxonomy): Bacteria > Acidobacteriota > Vicinamibacteria > Fen-336 > Fen-336 > CAZVOI01. The sequence continues at coordinate 2,667 of CAZVOI010001050.1, forward strand.
GGATCTCCCGCGGTTTCGTCACGCTTCCGAGCTCATCGCTGGCGTGCGCCGTCGGCCGAAGAATCGCGCCAGCAGCCAGGCGTCGACGACCACCACCGCCAAGAGCACGAGGTACGCCGCGGCGCTCTCGACGATGCGCAGCTCGCGCAGCAACACCGAGAGCCCGAAGCCCACGATCCACGCGTCGAAGCTCATGCACACGCGGCGGAAGGTCTCGGCGTCCACGTGCCGAATCACTAAGCCGCCGAGCGGGACGCCGATCAGCAGGCTCGGCAGCATCAGCGTGGCGAGCGCCAAGCTCTCGCCGCCGCCGATTCCAGTCGCCAGGTACGCGACCGCCGTGAACGTGGACTCGGCGAGTCGGACGAAGCCGAGCGCGGCGCGGAACTCCTGCTTCGAGAAGCCTTGGTTGTTGAGGGCCGTGGCGAGCGGCGGCCCCGAGATCGTGGTTACCGCGTAGAGCGTGCCCAGACCGACGCCGAACGCAGCGCCAAACGCGCGCTCGCGGCCTATCGGGCGGCGATAACCCGCGGCTTGCAGCAGGATCAGCGGCAAGAGCGCCGCGTATGTCGCGAGCTTCAGCCAGCTCGGCTGCACTCGCGAGAGGATCAACACTCCGATCGCGACACCCGGGACGAGCCCGGCGACGATCGGCAGCGTCCGCCGCATCACCGCCGGGGCGGCGGCTCGGTTCATCCACAGTACGTAGCCGTTGAGCACGACCTCGATGCCGACGAGGGCCGGGTTGAGGACGCGCTGCGAGACCAGGAACAGCGCCAGCGGCACCGTGATCGACGAGAAGCCGTAGCCGAGAGCGCCGTTCACGACGGCGGCCGCGAGCGTGATCGCGATCAGGCTGAGCGCGTCGTTCGGAAGGGGAGGCGTCAACCGGCGGCGTTCGGCCCCTGCTGGGGAGCGGCGACCAGGGGTTCCAGCCATTCGATCCCCTGGTAGTCGATCGGGCCCTCCTCGACCGAGTTGAACTTGACGATCCGGAAGTACGGTGAAAGGTCGAAGTCGCGGGGCAGCACGAGCCGTGGATGCACCCTGCGCATGCGTCTGCCCCAAGGGAAGTGTCCTTCCTCTTTCTCCTCGCGCACGCTGGCCGGAAGCATCGGCAGGATCGGGTAGCGCACGCCGTGGAAGGCCTGCGCGATCAGGCTCGAGCAGATCACAGCGCGCGAGTCGCTTCCCCCTGAGAAGAAGGCCTTGCGCCGCCAGCGATCGGGCAGCAGATGGAATGGGGTGAGGTAGCGCCCGAGATCGACCAGTTGCCGCCGGTCGTAGCGATCGCCGAGGTGCGCCATCACCTCCCCGACGACATGCTCGAGGTGCTCGTCGCTGACGCAGTAGGGACGGCAAATCCGAGTGTTGTACTCCGTGTACTTGCTGAGCGGCGCCGCCGAGACACCCGAAGCCAGATCGGCCTCGATGACGAGGTGGCGGGCCTCATCGCCGTAGCGCTGCTGGTAGTGGGCGGAGAGCGGGTGACCCTCACGGCTCAGCCGGTCGCCGACGTAGATCGTGGAGTGCGACCAGGAGCTCTGGGTCACGTACTTGATGATCTGAGCGATCCGGGTCTTGCCTTCCACGAGCAGCACGTCGCCCTCGCGAATGTGCTTCTTGAGGTTCTCGAGATTGTTGGGGATCCGGCGCTGGTAGCTGCTCACCTCGCGGGTGAGGAAGCGGACGAGGGCGTCGGAAACGGCGCGGTCGAGCTTCACACTCCCCTGTCGCGCTCCTCTAGGAGCGCCTCGAGCTCGGCGATCGCTTCCAAGTCCTTCGGCCGGCCGGCGGCGCGCTTGACGCGAATCAGCGGCGCCAGCTCGAGACAGTCGCACTCGACGCCGAAAGCGGCGACGCGGCCGCTCTGCGGCAGCAGCGTGTCGTAACGGCCGCCGCTGATCTCCCCCAGAACGTCGAGGTCTCCGAAAGAGGTCGTCAGCGTGAAGTTGAGGCCGCGAGCGATCGTTTCGATGTCCCAGCGAAACGGCAGTCCCGGGGGCGCGCCGCGCAGGTACGGCGAATGGGGAGCGAGCGCTTCGGCCAGCCGCCCCATGTTTTCGCGCGTGCGCCGGTAGACGACGTCGAGGTCGTTGGTCAGGCGCGGCGAGCCGTGAGCCCGTGCGGCGACGCCGCCGACGACGATGAACTCGACCTTGGCGTGGGCGAGAGTCCTAAGAGCCGATTCGATGTCGATCAACGAAAGCTCTCTTGCCGGCCTGCCGCCACTCCTCCGCGAACCGCTGGAGCCGCATCAGATCGCGCAATCGCTCCTCGACGGATCGCTTGAGGTTCTCGCGCAGCAGCGTTCTGTCGACGTCCTTCTTGTAGGCTTCGATGACCGGGTCGGGCGCGAGGCTCACCGGCTCGTGCTCGGAAGGGCTTGCCCGCTCCACGCCTTTCACTGTAGCACCCGGCTTGACAGCGGGCCCCACTCGGACGGCCGTCGAGGCTCCCTGAGACGTAGACTCCCCCAATGCCTCTGGTGCCACACGCGAAGGCACCGCGCCGACTCGCGCGTCGGCTCGCGTCGGGGGCGGCGATGGTAATGCTGTCGACGTCGGGCGCCAAAGCCCAGCTCCAGACGAGCGTCGTGACGGGGGTCGTGCTCGCTCCCGACGATCGGCCGGCGCCAAAGGCCCAGGTGGTCCTCAGCGACGGGCTCGGCAACGCAATCACTGCGACCGAGGCGGATGGCGACGGCCGCTTCAGCCTTCACGGCGTGGCCCCGGGCAGCTACGAGCTGAGAGCCCGGACGGCGTCGCTGCGATCCTCCCGGCACCGGATCGTCGTGAGCCACGGCCTGCCCGTGAGCGCGGAGCTGCGGCTGTCGCCATTGCGAAGCGAGAGCGTGGCGGTCGAGGCGGGCCTTGACGAAGCCGGGACCGCGGGTACCACGATCGCAGGCGACGCGGTGCGGCGCAGTGCTTCGTCGCTGCGGAGCAACGTGGTGCGGCTGGCGGTCGCGCAGACGCCGGGCTGGACGTCGGAGGACAACGGCCTGGTTCACTATCACGGCGCCGACGACGGGCTGCTCTTCGTGCTGGACGGCATCCCGATCTACGAACGCCTGGATCCGCAGTTCGGCCTGGGCGGGAATGCGCTCGCCACCGGCTCCGTGCGCGTGCTCTCGGGGCACGTCCCCGCCGAGTTCGGCCTGCGCAGCGGCGGCGTGGTCGAGGTTCGATCACTGGCGCGGACGGACGACGCGTGGTCGGCCTTCGTCGAAACCGGAGTCGGCGGCGACGGCAACCAGGCGCTCTCGGGGCTGGCGCAGGCGCCGCTGGGCGCGAAGGCGACGCTGATTCTCAGCCTCGGCGGCGAGCGGTCGCGGCGATTTTTGGACCCGGTGAGCTTGGACAACTTCCACAACACCGGCCACACCGGCAGCGGCGACGCGAGGCTCGTCTGGACGCCCACGGGGAGCGTGCTGACGGCTCACGCCGGCCGCGCGCAATCGTCCTTCGATGTGCCGAACGACGCGCTGCAAGCCGAGGCCGGCCAGGACCAGCGCCAGAAGCTGGCTCAGACATTCGCCACTCTCAACTGGCAGCGCGCCTGGTCCGCGGCCAGCGCCTCGCAGCTCGCGATCTTCGGCCGGCGAACCAGCGGCGCGCTCTCCGCAAGCGCCTTCGACACCCCGATCTCGGCGATCGCCGATCGGCACCAGGACCGAGCCGGGATTCTCGGCGCGCTCACGCAGCAGCGGGGCCGGCATCGGATCAAGGCGGGCTTCGAGGCCTCATGGCTCCGGCTCGAGGAAGAGTTCTCCTTCGTCGTCACCGACGTGGAAGCCGGCTTCAGCGAAGCAGCCCTCGAACACACGGCCGACAACCCGTTCGCGTTCTCGGGCCGTGTAGAGAGGCCGCTCACCTCGCTCTACGTCCAGGACGCCTGGCGAGTGGCGGACCGCCTGACGCTGGACGCTGGCTTGCGCTACGACCGGGCGCGGTTGCTGGTGACCGAGAGCCACTGGAGCCCGCGTGTCGGCGCGTCTTACCGCGCGGGGAAGGCGACGTTCCGCGCTTCCGTCGACCGCTTCTTCCAGCCACCGCAAACGGAATACCTGCTGCTCGCCTCTTCGCCCGAAGCTCGCGTCCTGTCTCCGTTCGCGTCCGAAACGGGCGCAGGCGGCGCGGACCTGCCCGCGGAGCGGACGACCGCGCTCGAAGCCGGCGTCGATCTGCGGCTCGGAGCCGTCAACGTCGGCCTGGCCGCGTGGCGCCGGTGGATTCGCAGCGCGGGCGATCCCAACGTCTTTTTCGGCACGAGCATCGTCTTTCCGAACAGCGTGCATCAGGGCCGAGCCCGCGGCCTCGACGTGCGTCTCGAGCTGCCGCGACGCGGCCACGTGGCGGGGTTCCTCGGCTACACGCTGGCCAAGGTCGATCAGCTCGGCCCGATCGACGGCGGGCTGTTCCTCGAGGACGACTTCATCGAGATCGGCCCGGGCACGCAGTTCACACCGGACCACGATCAGCGCCACGCCTTGTCGGCGGAGCTGCGCTACGCGGACGACGCGCGCGGCCGCTGGATCTCGATCCACGGCCGCTATCGAAGCGGAACGCCGCTCCAGGTGCCGGACGACGAGATCGCAGAAATCGCCGAGCGCGACGGCGCCGAGCTCGTGGACTTCGCGCAGGCGCGCACCAAGCCGTACTGGGTCTTCGACGCCCAGGTGGGCGCGCGGCTGCTGCGCAGGAAGCGTATCGAGCTGTCGGGCCGAGTCTCGGCACTGAACGTCGCTGGCGCACGCTACGCCTTCAACTTCGGGAACCCGTTCAGCGGCACCCACTTCGGCGCACCGCGAACGATCCGGGCGGATCTGCGCCTCGCGCTGCGCTGAGCTTCTGCGAGCTGCGACGCGGTCAGCTCTCGGGAGCCGAAGCGGCCACGACCAGGTAGACCGGCAGCGCCCCGAGCAACACCGCGTCGATGCCCCAGGTCATCGAGACTCCGATGCTGACGATCGGCGCGATCACCGAGGCGATTCCGTTCAGCCCCCACGCCCAGGGGACGAACGGGACAGCGTTGTCCTTGAGGCGGCCCAGGCCCCACGGAAAGAAGGCTCCGAGCAGCACGCCGATCGGCAGGATCGCGAGGCTCGCGACTGCGACCCGCATCGAAAACGGCCACTCGATCCAGGCGCCGAGCCTGGGAAACAGCACGAGATACTCGAGCAGCACCAGGCCGGACAAGCTATACGAGATCCAGCGCAGACCTCCGAGCCTCGAAACGAGAGCGCTGGATCCGAGGGCGCCGATGCCCGAGGCGACCAGCAGCGAGGCCAGGACGACCGATAGCGCACGATTCGGGTGCCCCAGGAAGAGACCGAATTTCTGCAGCAGCGCCATTTCGATCATCAAGTAGCCGAGACCGAGCCCGCCGAAGAACAAAGCCAGGCGGCCGGTGTTCGGAACGCGCAGGCCTCGATGCGCCAGCAGCCGAAGCGGCAGCACCACGCACAAGAGCGCGGCCAAGAGCGCCAGGCCGAAGAGGCACGCGAGCGCCAGCTCCATCACCGGGACTCCGGTTCGCGACGCCGGAGTCGGGTCGAACAGATGCCACCAGAACGAGTGCCGGAAGAAGAACGGGCGAGCGTCGGTGGCGGGACGAATGTCGAACGGGTATTCGTTCACGAAACGATCCTGCGCAGCGCGATCCTCCAGCGCCAGGAACACCTGGTAGGTGTTTTCGCGGCGAGCGTTCAGCTTGGGGCCGGCCGAGACCCCGAAATAGGGATTGCCGGCAGCCCAGGAGGCCAAACGTTCCTGCTCGACGTCGGAAAACGGCGTCTTCTTCACCAGCAGCGTCGTGAACCGGCCGTTCTTGTCGGTCAAGGTCATCACGTGGTCTGACGGCCGCCTCGCGCCGGCCCGCCGCAGCGCCGACGTGGCCGTGACCAACGCGCGCAACATTTCGCGCGGGAAGACGGCCCACTCCGAACGCATCATGTTGACGATGCCCGAGTCGCCCAGATGCGCAAGGTACCCGTCGAAAGCGGCGTCGGTATAGATGTAGCTCTCCGAGAACACGTGCGCGGCCGCCGGCGTGCCGCTCGCCGAATCGACCCCGGTGAGCTGCACGACGTCGAAGACATCCCGACTTCGGGCCAGGAAGTGGCGCCCGTCGTCCTCGACCAGTTGAAAGCGCGGATCGCTCACCCAGCCCGAGAAGAAAGGCCGCTCGAGCTGGGTCAGGAGCCGGATCGTGGCCGCGTTGATCTCGACTCCGACGACCTTCGACGCCGAGTAGCGAAGCGCCGTAACGACGTCGAGTCCCCCACCCACGCCAATCACCAGGACGCGCGGCTTCTCGACGGACGTCGCGTGGTAGGCCGAGGCGTAGAGGGTGCGCTCGATGCCGGGCAGCGTGTCCGAGGCTCCCATGTACCTCGGCGCGTACGTGAAGGCCGTGTTGTTCTGGGTGATGACGCGCGTCAAGCGAGCCGCGAAGCGGGCATCGTCTCCAATCAGGAATGGCCACGAAACGTCGGCGGCCTCGATCGGGGGGGTGCGCGACATCTCGATCCGTGCGATCGGGTCCCAGAGCACATGCTCCAGGCGAAAGCCACTCGCGGGATCCTGATCGAGCGCCAGCCAGGATCCAGCGGGATAGTTCATTCGGAAGACGGATTGCGGCGCGATCGAGCTGGCGGCCAGCAGCAGGGCGCTGGCGACCGCCAAGCCGCGGGCCAGCGGCCCCACACGCCCGGTCAGCGCCAAGCAGCCGACCAACAGCACGGCTGCCGCCGCGATCAACGATCTCTCGACACCGAGGCCGTTGATCATCGGAATCACGGCGATCGCGCCAACGGCCGAACCGAGCATGTCGAACCCGTAGACGCGGCCGGTGGGCACGCCTGGAAGCGACAGGAGCAATCCCAGGACCAGGCCGCAAAACGCAAACGGCGCCGCGAACAGGAAGGCGAGCGGCGCGAGCCGCAAGAACGTGACGAGGAAGTCGGACGGCGAGCGCACTGCCTGAGCGCCGGTTGCCGCGCTGGCGAACGCGATCGAAGACACGACCAGCGTGATGCCGAACAAGGCGCACGACGCCAACAGCGCATCGTCGAGCCTGGCGTGGAAGGCCTCGCGCCGAGAGCTCAACACCACGCCGGACAGCGCGAACCCCAACATCGTCAGCGAGATCACCAGGAATGCGTAGTTGTTGACCAGCTTGGCGGAGACGAAGCGATGCACCAGCACCTGGGTAGCCAGCGTCACGCCCGCGGTGAGGAAGGCGAGGAGCTCGGCGCGGGCTACGATCGACGGACGCATGGGGCGGCGACGCTATCTTGCGAGGGGAGCGAGCGTCAAACGCACCAGTCGCGAAGCTAGAAGGGCTGAGCCGTTGATCGTGTAGAGTCGCCAGGGCTTGGCGGGTGACGGGTTGAGACGCGAGGCGATCGCCGCTGCGGCATTGTTCGTGGCGCTCTTCGGGCAGTTGGGGTTCGGAGCGATCCGCGACGGTCTGACGATCGACGAGCTGGTGTACATCGCCACCGGCTACCGCGCGCTCACCGCCAACGATCACGCGATGAACGCTGGGTATCCGCCCCTGGCGCCAGCGCTCGGAGCGCTGCCGCTGCTAGCGATGGATCTGCGGCCGATCGAGCCGCGATCCGGCGAAACGCTCTGGCCATGGGCGTACCGCTTCGTTCATGTCGAAAATCGAGCCACGCCACTGATCCGGGCGGCGCGCCTTCCGGTCATCGTGGTGACGATGGCGCTGGCTTTCCTGGTTTGGAGATGGACGACGGCGCTCACGGATCCGGGCGCCGGCCTGGTGGCGCTCGGTTTGTTCGCGTTTCACCCTTCGCTGCTGGCGCACGGCCATCTCGACACGACCGACATGCCGGCTGCGGCGGCGATGACGTTTTGCTCGTGGGCGTTCTGGCGCTGGTCCAAGGCGCCCGGCACCGCGGCAGCCAGCCTGGTGGGCGTGACGCTGGGCCTGGCGCTGGCTACGCGACTGACGGGCGCCTTGATGGTCCCCGTGATCGCCATTCTGCTCGCGCGGCAGCTGTTCGTGGCGACCGACCGGCGAGCCGCGGTGCGCGAGTCGCTGCGGCTCGTCGCGGTGAGCGCCCTGGTTGCCTTCGTCACGCTGCTCGCGAGCTACGGCTTCCGCTCCGAGGCAATCGCCTGGTATCGGGACGCGATTCGGTTTCAGATCGACCACAACGCGACCGGGCATCCGACCTACCTGCTGGGCGATTTCTCGAACGCCGGCTGGCGGTCCTATTTCCTGGTCGCCTTCGTCGTCAAGAACACACCGGGCTTCCTGGGAGCCGTCGGGCTGGGCATCCTCGGCCTTCGCCTGTCGCGCAAGCCGGATTGGCTGTGGCACGCCGCCCTGCCGGCCGGCATCGTCTTCCTGGCGGCGTCGCTCGGCAACGTGCAGATCGGCGAGCGCTACATCCTGGCCGTCTATCCTCATCTCATCGTCATGGCGGCGGTGGGTCTCCACGCGCTCCAGCCGCGGCGCTGGCTTGCGCCCGCCGTGGCGCTGGCGCTGACGCTTCACGCCATTCCGGCGCTCCTCGCGACCCAGCGCGGCAGCCTCACCTACTTCAACGCTCTCGCCGGCGGCCCGGACGGCGGCCACCGCGTGCTGATCGACTCCAACCTGGATTGGGGCCAAGACCTGCCACG
>CAZVOI010001051.1:0-5949 GCA_964628275.1 uncultured Acidobacteriota bacterium
GCTCTTGCGCACGATCAGCGAGACGGTCGCGGTCATGCCCGGCATCAGCTTCAGCTCGGGGTTGTCGACCGAGATGATCGTGTTGTAGCTGACGACGTTCTGAACTGTCTGGGGCTGCAGCCGAACCTGCTCGACGCGGCCTGCGAAGGTCCGGTCAGGAAAGGCGTCGACCCGGAAGCTGACGTCTTGACCCGCCTGCACGCGGCCGATGTCGGCCTCGTCGATGGAGGCGTTCACCTGCATCCGGGTGAGGTCGTTGGCGATGATGAACAGGGTCGGCGCCTGGAAGGAAGCGGCGACCGTCTGGCCCACGTCCACCGCGCGGTTGATCACGACGCCGTCGATCGGGGTGGAGATGATGGTGTGGTCCAGGTCGACCTGGGCCTGGTTCACGCTGGCCTCCGCCTGGCTGACCGCGGCCTCGCTGGCCTTGACCTGGGCGGCCGCAGCGTCGAAGTTCGTCTTGGCCGTGTCCAGCTCGCTCTGCGGCAGCAGGTTCTGCTTGGCGAGCTCCTGGGCGCGCTCCAGCTTCTGCTTGGTGTCGGTCAGCGCCGCTCTCGAGCGCTCGACGTTGGCCTTGGCCGCGGTCAGGTTGGCCTTGGCTTGGCCGAGCCGCGCCGCGAACGACGACGGGTCGAGCCGAACGATGATCTGGCCGCGCTTCACCTGCGTGTTGAAGTCCGCGTACAGGTTCTGGATCGTGCCCGAGACCTGGGAGCCGACCAGGACCGTGGTGACGGCTTGCAGGGTGCCAGTGGCGCCCACGACTTCGACGACGTCGCCGCGGTCGAGCGTCGCGGTCGTGTAGCGCGTCTCACCGTTGCGGCCGCGCAGCGTGGCCGCAACGCCGAGCGAGACGCCGGCCAGCAGGATGATTCCGAGGACGATTCGCGATCGCTTCTTCACAGCCTTGGATTTTAGACCGCGTCGCGGTTGCTTCGCTCATGCCGCCCCGGTCAAACGATGTCAAACGCCGCAACAGGTGTTCGGCGTTCGACGCAGCGCGTGATTTGGAGCGCTCGCAGCGCGCTCCGCAGGCGGTTAGCGGCCGGCCGTGGAGACCACGATCGAGGTCAGCGACGGGCCAGAGGACAGGCCCGTTTCCTGAGAGCGCTCGAACGTGATGATGCTCTTGCGGTAGCTCGCGATCGCCTGCAGCTCCTGTACCTCGGCGACCGCCAGGTCGCGCTGTGCCTGGGTCACGAAGAAGTTGGTCGACATGCCGGCGGCGAACTTCTTCTCTTCGGCGTCGAGCCGCTGCGCCTGGAGCGTGCGCGCCGCGCGTGTCGAGAGCACCAGCCGCCAGTTCGTCTCGACCGCGCGCATCGCCACCCGCACGTCGGCCAGGATGCCCATCTCCAGGCGCGCCAGGCTGGTCTGCGCCTGCTCGCGGGCCAACTGCGCGCGCGCCGAGTTGGCCTTGGCCGAGCGGTTCAGGATCGGAAACGAGAAGTTGACCCCGACCGACCAGGTGGGGAAGTCGAAGCCGAAGACGTAGCCCAGCGCGTCGCCGTAACCGCCGGGGACCGTGCTCACGATCGGGCCGCCCTGGCTGGCGCGGATGATCTGGGTGCCGCCGGTGCCGTTGCCGCCGTAGCCGGCGATCAGGTCCAGCCCGGGCAGGACCTGGTTCCTGGTGAGCTCGGCGCTCCAATCGGTGATCTCCAGGTTCTTGCGCGCCGTCTGGACGTCGGTGCGGTTCTCGAGCGCCCGCTTGACCGCGCCTTCGGCGTCGATCTGGTATGGCTCTGCCACCGGCCGATCCGTCGGAACGATGCGCGTGTTCCACAGCTCATTGTTGAGCCTCGAGAACAGCGCCTTGCGCAGCGTGTCCTCGGCGTCGGACACCTGCTGCTCGGCGATGATCACGTTGGCCTCGCGGCTCGCGACCTCCGAATCCGCTTGCACCACGTCGAGCGGCGCCAGCGTGCCGACGCGGACCTTGATCCGGTTCTCGTCGAGCAGCTTCTGCGCCAGCGCCAGGCTCTTGCGCTGCGCCTCCAGGTTGTCGATCGCGGCCAAGAGGTCGTAGTACTGCGCCTTCACCGTGGCCAGCGTGTTGGTGACGGTCTGCTTGAACTGGATGTCGGAGATTTCCTTGTTCTTCTTGGAGACCCGCAGTTGCTGGCGGCCGGCGTCCAGCTTGCGGTTGCGCAGCAGCGGCTGCGTCAGAAAGCCGTTCAAGGTCGAGTTGTAGGTCGGGTTGATCGTCGAGAACACGCTGTTGGTGTCCTGCTTGTTGCTGTTGAAGGTCAGATTCAGGGTGCCGCCGGTCTTCAGCGCCTGGCTGGCGCCGAAGTTCCAGATGTTGGTGTCGGTGGTGACGCTCTGCGCGCCCGCGAAGATGTTGGTGGCCTGCGAGGTGTTCTCCGAGTAGCGCAGCGTCGAGGTGAGTGTCGTGTCGTAGAAACCTTTCGACTGGCGAATCCCCTGCTCGCTCGCCTCCGGGTCGAACTTGGCGACCTGGATGTCGAGGTTGTTCTCGAGCGCGCGCTTCACGGCCTCGTCGAGGGAAAGCTGCAACGTCGGCCGCTCCTGCGAAGCCGGTTGAGCCTGGGCGTGGAGCGTGCCGGGCGCCCCCAGGCCGAAGATGAGCGCGATCGCGACGACGCGTCGGGGAACGATTCTCATGTCTGCTGCAACCTCCGCGCGGGCCGCCCGCGCCTCAAGTCGATGCTCGTCTCTCGGATCGGAACCGTGGCGTGATCGGCCGCGGCGACCGGCCACTCGCCGAACGAGCGCGGCATTATAGCCGACGCGCCTGGACTCCGATCCCTCTTGAAGACGTGGGGTGAAGACGAAAAGATCCGTATTTCTTTGCGGTTGGGGGAGTTGGGCGGGTTCACCGCGTTGAACCGGCCGCGCGGTGAAAAGAGGTGAAAAAATAGTCAGTGCGAGCGGCGCAGGGTGGACAGCGCGAGCCCGCCGCTGGAGAATCTCGCACCTTGAAAGCAGGAGCACCGCGCCGCTCGGTCGTGGCGATCGCGAGGATCGGCGGGCTGCTGCTGGCGTTCACGGCAGGCGCCGCCCAGAACCCGCCGCCCGCGGCGCCCAAGCGGCCGAACGTCCTGGTGATCCTCGCCGACGACCTCGGCTACGGCGATCTCGGCAGCTACGGCCATCACACGCTGAAGACGCCCGCGCTCGACCAGTTGGCGCGCGAAGGCGTCCGGCTCACCTCGGCCTACGCCGCGTCGGCGCTTTGCTCGCCGTCGCGGGCCGCGCTGCTCACCGGCCGGACGCCGTTTCGAACCGGCATCAAGAGCTGGATCCCGCCCGACCAGGACGTTCAACTCGGGCGCCGGGAGGTCACGCTCGCGACGCTCTTGAAGCGGCAGGGCTACGCGACGTTCATGGCCGGCAAGTGGCACGTGAACGGCGGGCTCGACGTCGCGGCGCACGCCCAGCCCGGCGACCATGGCTTCGACCATTGGCTGGCGCTTCACGCCTGGGCGATCCCGAATCACAAAGACCCGAACAACTTCTTCCGCGACGGCAAGCCAGTGGGCGAGATCCAGGGCTACGCCGCGCAGATCGTGGTGGACGAGGCGATCGCATTCCTCGAGAAACGGGATGCCAGGACGCCGTTCTTCCTGTACCTGCCGTTCGCCGAACCGCACGGCACGATCGCGAGCCCGCCTTGGTTCACCGCCCTCTACTCCGCCCTCACGACCGGCGAGCCGATCCCGTTTCGGAACATGAACCGGGTTCCGGACAACCTGGCCGCGCGCGGACCCGGCGAGTACTACGCGAACGTGACGCACCTGGACTACCAGGTCGGCCGCTTGCTGGCGCGGCTCGAACAGTTGGGCCTGCGCGACGACACGCTGGTCGTCTTCACCAGCGACAACGGCCCGGTGACGACGGACTGGCGCCACTGGTACGAGGTGAATCTCTACGGCAGCACCGGCGGGCTGCGCGGGCGCAAGGCCGACCTCTACGAAGGCGGGATTCGCGTTCCCGCGATCGTGCGTTGGCCCGGGCGGGTGCCCGCCGGCCGCGTGGCCGACGCTCCCACCAGCGGGTACGACCTTCTACCGACGCTTGCGAGCCTGATCGGCTTTCCGCTGCCGAGCGACCGCCCGATCGACGGCGAAGACGTCTCACCGATGCTCCGCGGCGAGGCGTTCGCTCGCCGCCGGCCGCTGTTCTGGGAGTTCCAAGACGACCAGGGCTTTCACTACGCGCTTCGCGACGGGAACCTGAAGCTGCTCGCGGACGAGTCGCTTCGCAAGCTGCGCCTCTACGATCTCGAGAGCGATCCCTTCGAGGTGAACGACCTCGCGGGCGAGAAGCCGGATGTCGTCGAGCGGCTGCTGGTTAGCGTCCGCGCGCAGCAGCAGAGCCTACGCAACGACCCGCTGACCCCACGCGCAGCGAGCCGTGGTGGTCCGCCGCGAGGACAGGACCCCGTTCGCTAGCAGAAAAAAGAAGGGGCGCCAGCTGGCGCCCCTTGGCCGGTCGCTCGGATTCCTAGAACGTGATCTTGGCCGCCAGTTGAACGATGCGGGCATCCGCGGCGGCCGAGTCGAAGCCGAAGTTCGTCCGCGGGTTCGCCAGGTTGAGCTGCGGCACCAGCGCCGACACTCCGCCGGCCGTGGCGATCCGATACAGCGTCCGCTGCTGGGTCGTGATGATCGTGCTGTTGAACAGGTTGAACGCCTCGCCGATCAGCTCCACCCTCGCTTTCGGCCCGAGCGGAATCTTCCGGGTGAGGCGCATGTCGATGACGCCCTGCTTCGGCAGACGGTGGTTGTTGCGGCTGCCCGGGACGACGTCGTTCGACGGGTTGCCGTCGCGGTTCAGGTCGCCGCCCGCGACCGCTTCCGAGTACGGCAGGCCGGTCTGCAGCGACGCGATCCACGAGAGCGACCAGTTGTTGAGCAGCGTCTTGGCGATGCCGTCCTTGAAGTAGCTGGTCTCCCAGTAGCCGCTGAACACGAGACGATGGCGGACGTCGGTGCTGCCCGGCGCGCGGTCGGCCTCGAAGTTGCCGGGGTTGCTGGTGTACTTCAAGTCGTCGCCTGCGTTGCCCGGAACGACCGCCGTGGCGTCGGGGACCGTGTCCTCGACCTTGCCAAGCGTGTACGCGAGGTTCGCCTGCAAGTGCCCCTTCATGCGGCGGCGCAGCTCCATGGTGAGGCCGTTGTAGGTCGACTCGGCGCTCGACTGGAACGCGATCACGCGCGTGAAGTTCGCGAATGGCCGCGTCGGGTAGGTGTCGACGCGCAGGCTGCCGCCGCCCTGGATCGGGTAGTCGAACGGAACCGACGAGCCGATGTTGATGTCGGTCGAACGCTGCAGGTTGCGGCCGGCCACGAACAGGTAGCTCGCGCCAAGCGCCATGTCGCCGGTCAGGGCGTACTCGACGCCGGCGCTGGCCTGGTGCACTTCCGGATTCTCGTAGCTCTTGTCGAACACGAAGATGTTCGGCCGCGCCGGCGTCGTCCCCGCGGGCGGGGCTGTGAGCGCGTTCGGATACGTCGGCGCCTGGTTGCCGGTGAGCGTCAGCGAGAGCACGTTGATGCCGTTGTTCGAGTGCGCCGTGCCGACCATGATCGCGGGGGTGCGGCCGTAGAACAGGCCGTAGCCGCCGCGAACGACCGTCTTGCTGTTGGGCGTCCAGGCGATGCCGACGCGCGGCGCGATGTTGTTGCCGTCGGTGTTGATGAAGCTCGTGTCCTGGCCCGCCGCGGCGAGCTGCGCGTCCGGGTTCTTGACTTGCGGTTGCGCCCACTTCTGGCGGTCGTAGCGCGCACCCAAGGTCACGGTGACCTTCTTGCTCGCGCGCCATTCGTCCTGCGCGAAGAGCGCGAACTCGGTGGAGTTGGGCTCGGTTGCGGCGCCGGTCGTGCCGATGCCGGCGAAGTTCTGCTGGTAGAACTCGCCCGCGCCGTTCGGGACGCCGCGGTTGAAGCTCGCCAGCGACTGGAACGTGTACGAGCCGCC
>CAZVOI010001052.1:0-11157 GCA_964628275.1 uncultured Acidobacteriota bacterium
ACCGGCGAGCAGCGCGAGGACCGCCGCTCCCAAGCCAGTGCCACATCCCTTTCCACGACGGCCCGGGGCTTTCGTCAAAGCCCGGCCATTTTACTCGGCCCATGTTGCGCTCGATGACCCCCAGCCGACAGGTTATTGGCCTGGCGGCATTGCTTGCCCTCGCCACAGCCGCCGCCTACCTGCCCGTCTTGCGAGCCGAGTTCGTCAACTTCGACGATGACCTTTACGTGTTTCGGAATCCGAGGCTGATCGAGAACCCGAGTTGGTCGAGCGTCCACTGGGCCTTGACCACCGGAGAGAACGCCAACTGGTTCCCCGTGACGCGACTCTCTTGGTTGGCGGATCGGGCGCTTTGGGGCCTGAACCCCAGCGGGTTTCACGCAACCAACCTGTTGCTTCACGTCGCCAATACGCTGCTGTTGTTCTTCGGCCTCCACGGCGCCACCGGCGCGCTGGGGCGAAGCGCCTTCGTGGCCGCAGTCTTCGGTCTGCACCCGCTTCACGTCGAGTCCGTAGCATGGATCTCCGCGCGCAAGGACCTGCTTTCCGCGCTCTTCTGGCTGCTCGCGAGCGGCGCCTACCTGCGGCACGCACGGCGTCCCTCCCTGAGGCATCACGCGACCGTCGCCGCGCTGTTGGGACTCAGCCTGATGTCGAAGCCAATGGCCGTCACGCTGCCGCTCACCCTGTTGCTGATCGACTTCTGGCCGCTCAACCGGTTCGCTGCGAACCCGGCGGAGCCCACCCGCAAGACCCTCACGCGCCTTCTCGTCGAGAAGCTGCCGCTTTCGGCGCTGTGCATGGCGTCGGCGGCCGTCACGATCTTCACCCAACGAGCTGCCGGCGCCATCGAAGCCGGAACCGCCTTTTCGTTCCAGGTCCGGGCCCTGAACGCCGCGCTCTCGTACGCCCATTACGTCGGCGCGGCCGCGTGGCCCTCGGGCCTGGCCGCCTACTACCCGCACCCTGCCGAGGGCGTTTCTGCGGGCAACGCGGTTCTGTGCGGAATTGCGATCGCGACCGTGACGTTGCTGGCGCTCCGCCAGATTCGCCGCCTGCCTTCGTTGGCCGTCGGCTGGCTGTTCTTCCTGATCACTCTCCTGCCCGTCATTGGACTCGTGCAGGTGGGCCAGCAAGCTCGCGCCGACCGCTACACGTACGTGCCGCTCGTCGGGCTCGCGCTGGCCACGGCGTGGGGTGTCACGACCCTCTCGTCCAGGGCGCGATGGCCGCGAGCCATTGCTATGGGCCTCGGGCTACTCACAACGGCGGGAATGACTGCGGCGACCAATGCCCAGGCGCGAGTATGGCGCGACAGCATCTCGCTCTTCGAGCATGCCTTGCGCGTGACGCGCGACAACGCCGTCGCCCACCTGAACCTCGGCACGGCGCTTCTGGAAGCGGGCCGCGCCGGCGAAGCGCTGCCGCATCTCGAACGCGTGGTCGATCTGCATGCTGGCTCCGCCGAAGGTCATGGCGCGATGGCGGGAGCCCTGGCGCGCCTGGGCCGCGACGCCGAAGCGGAGCCCCATTTCTTGACGGCGCTGCGCCTCGATCCGACGCTTTCGCGAGTCCACAACGGCTTCGCCAGCAGCCTTGCGGCGCGTGGCGAGATGGGTAGCGCCGTCACGCATTTTCGCGAGGCGATCGCGCTCGACCCCTCCTACGACGAAGCGGCGATCAACCTGGCCGAACTCCTCTTGACCCTGCAACAACCCGAGGAGGCCATCGAATACTTGCGAAAAGGGCTGTTGCTGGAGCCTCGGAACGCCAGGGCTCACGCCAAGTGGGGCCAAGCCCTGACCGAGCTACGACGTTTCTCTGACGCTGCCGCGCAGTTCTCCGAGGCTCTCCGGCTCGAACCGGCCAGTTCCGCGGCGCACAAGGGCCTGGGTCTGGCGCTGGCTCATCAAGGCGAGTTCGCACAGGCCGCCGCGCACCTGCGGCAGGCCCTGACCCTCGACCCGAAGGATCCCGAGGTAGCGCATGCGCTGGGCATGGCCCTCGCCAGGACCGGGGACTCGAACGGCGCCCTCGCGCGCTTTCGCGAGGCGCTGGCGCTCGATCGAGATTTCGCGCCCGCTCACAACAGCCTGGGCGTGGCCCTGGGGCAGCTCGGTCGTGTCGACGAGGCGCTGGCGCATTTCGAAGCCGCCGCCCGGAGCACGCCTCGCGATGTCGAGGTTCGCCACAACTGGGCGCTCGCTCTCGCAGCGCAGCGTCGCTTCGAAGATGCTGCGAACCAGGCTCGCGAAGCCATTCGCCTCGACCCCGGCTACGCCGACGCCCACAACAACCTCGGCGTCTTCCTAGCGCGGCTCGGCCGCTTGCAGGAGGCGGCCGGACAGTTTCGAGAGACGCTCCGAATCGATCCGTCGCGCGCCGACGCGCGGGACAACCTGGCTAGCACCGAGGCCGCGCTTCGACGAGGCCGATAACTCAGGCGGTGGCTTCGGCCAGGTCGGCGCGCAGCGGGACGTTGTGCAGGATCGCGCGCTTGCTGACCTCACGGAACAGCGTCATCAGGAAGGTCTCGAAGCGGTGCGCGATCTGGGTCAGCGCCGGCAGGCTGCTGCATTTCAGGATCTCGATGAAGAAGATCTCGAAGCCGGACCAGTCGCGGTACATCAGATAGCGCATGTTCAGATCGTAGAAGCGCGAGATCTGCTCCTTCATGCGCGCCGCCGCCGCATCGTCCTTGCCGCGCTGGAACTGGCGCAACGCGGCGACCAGCTCGGCCAGCCCCTCACGCAGCCGGACCGACTGCTCCAGCTTCTCCGTGAAATCCCGGAAGATGTCGGAGCCGGTGGCGCTCGGGTCGAAGAGTTGGGCGAGCTGCACCACCGACTGCTGAAAGCAGTCGCTCAGGATGCCATGGCTGTTCTCGACGCGCGCCCGCACGCTCTCCGTCTGGCGTGACACCGAAAGGTCTAGCAACTCGGTGTTGATGACCTTCTTGAGCTCGAGCGGGATGCAGTAGATGAAGGAGTCGTAGAGCGAGTAGAGCGGGCTGTCCTTGTCCAGGCTCGGCATCACCCGGCGCTCGAGATACGCCAGCAGCAGCCGGGTCTCGGCCGTGATCAGCGAGAAGATCAGGATCGAGCTCTTCAGCTCCTCCTCGGAGGCGCGGTCCGGGACCACATGGTCCAGGTACCGGAGCAGCCGGAAGAACTCGAGGAACACCTTGGCGACGTGCTGGCGCTCGCGCTCGCTGGCCTTGCGGATCGTCGTCACCAGCGCGGGGTTGCGGATCCGGTCGTGGATCGGCTTGAACTTCTTGTCGATCAGGAGCGCCAGCAGATCGCTGCGCCGCAGCTCGCGGTAGATCACGCGTCCCACCGCAGCGAAGGTGGCGTACGGGATGCGGGCGATCTGGGTCAGGTCGGTGAGCAGGATGTGGATGTCCTCGCACGCTTCGCTGAGCAGCGTGAGTCCGGCTTCGGGCGTGGCCTGGCGCAGCAGCTTCGCCACGAATGGATCGACCGTCTCGTCCTTCTTGAGGTAGCCGTCCACGTACAAGCCGAAGCGCGCCTCGTTCACCTGGTCCTCGGTGAGTACGGCGCCGCAAAGATGCGTCACACGCAACAGCACGTTGTCGACCAGGCGCAGTTCCTCGCACCAGTTGCGCAGCGCGAACTGCTTCTTTTCCTTGTCCGAGAGCGGCTGGTTGCTGATCCGGAAGAACCGCTCGAAGCTGCGCAGCCACATCTCCAGCTCGAACAGCTCCGCCGTCCTGCCTGCCGCCGTGACCTGCTCCAGCCAGTCGCGCATCTGGCCGCGCAGGAACTCGGAGCGCATCTCGCGCTCGCGCGGCGTCTCGGCTTCGCGCTCGGACACCCGCGAATTATGCCGTTATCTCGCCTCGTTGGGTAGGACGCCCCGGCCGAGTTACAATCATCGCGTTCTGCTCGACCTGCTGTCCTCCCTGCCAGCCCGATTCTCGGCGCTCTCCTTCCGCGGCAAGCTCCTCGGCTTCGCCTGCCTGGTGGTGGCGATCGAGCTGGTGCTGCGCCGCTTCGCTCCGAAGACCCGCCTGTACGCGGGCTGGACGCGAGGCTTCGAGGCGATCGGCGCCGTCTGGACCAGCGTGCTACTGGCAATCGTCTACTTCGCCTCGGTCTCGGTGGTCGGCGTGGCGATGAAGCTCCTGGCCAAGGATCCCCTGGATCGCGGCCTCGACCGCGAGCCGAGCTTCTGGCGCGCCCACGAGCCGAACCCGCTCGGCGCCAAAGCCGCGGTGCGCCACCAGTTCTGATGCCGACCCACGTTCTCGGCCTGTCCTGCTACTACCACGACTCGGCCGCCGCGCTGCTGCGCGACGGCGAGATCGTGGCTGCCTGTCAGGAGGAGCGGCTCTCGCGCAAGAAGCACGACTCCGGCTTCCCGAGCCGCGCCGTCAAGTACGTGCTGCGCGAAGCCGGCATCGGCCCAGGCGACCTGGATGCGGTCGGCTTCTACGACAAGCCGCTCTTGAAGTTCGAGCGGATGCTGTCGACGTACGTCGCGACCTTCCCGCGCTCCTTCAACTCGTTCCGCACGGCGATGCCGGTGTGGATCAAGGAGAAGCTGTGGGTGCCTGCCTCGATTCGCCGCGAGCTGCGGCCCTACGCCGGTCCGATCCTGTTCGCCGAGCACCACATGAGCCACGCGGCCTCGTGCTTTCTGGTCTCGCCCTTCGAGGACGCCGCGATCCTGACCGTCGACGGCGTAGGCGAATGGGCGACCGCCTCTTTCGGCGTCGGCCACGGCACCGACATCAAACTGTTCAAGGAGATCCGCTTTCCCCACTCGCTCGGGCTCCTGTACAGCGCCTTCACCTACTACCTCGGCTTCAAGGTGAACAGCGCGGAGTACAAGGTGATGGGCCTGGCGCCCTACGGAAAGCCGGTCCATTTCGAGCGGATCATGAAGGACATGGTCCACCTGATGCCGGACGGCTCGTTCAAGCTCGACATGAGGTACTTCGCCTACGACGCCGGGCTGCGCATGACCAGCGGCGCCTTCGACGAGTTCTTCGGCG
Source organism: uncultured Acidobacteriota bacterium (assembly GCA_964628275.1). Classification (GTDB taxonomy): domain Bacteria; phylum Acidobacteriota; class Vicinamibacteria; order Fen-336; family Fen-336; genus CAZVOI01. Next base: position 5,021 of record CAZVOI010001052.1, read on the forward strand.
GACCGCCAAGAAAGCCCGAGTCGTGGATGAGCGAGCGCGAGTTCGACATCGCCGCCTCGGTGCAGAAGGTCTGCGAAGAGGTGGTGCTGACGATGGTGCGGCACATCCACCAGGAAACCGGTCTGAGCAACCTGTGCATGGCGGGCGGCGTCGCGCTCAACTGCGTCGCCAATGGTCGGGTGATCCGCGAGACGCCGATGAAGAACTTGTTCGTGCAGCCGGCCGCCGGCGACGCCGGTGGCGCGGTCGGGGTCGCGCACTACCTCTACAACACGATCGAAAAGCAGCCGCGCGGCAAGCCGTGGACCCACGCTTATCTCGGCCCCAGCTACACCGACGACGAGATCCGCCAGTATCTCGACAGCGCCGGCGCCCGCTACGAGCTGCTGCCGCGCGAGGAGCTGTTGCGGCGCGTCGCGAGCCGTCTGGCCGAGGGTCACGTCGTCGGCTGGTTCCAGGGCCGGCTGGAGTTCGGGCCCCGCGCCCTCGGCGGGCGCAGCATCCTGGGCGACCCCCGCGATCCGAAGATGCGCGACACCCTGAACATGAAGATCAAGTTCCGCGAGGGCTTCCGGCCGTTCGCGCCGACGGTGTTGGCCGAGAAGTCCGCCGATTGGTTCGAGCTCGACTGCGAGAGCCCGTACATGCTGCTGGTGGCGCCGGTGCGCGAGGGCAAGCGCACGATTCCGGCCGTCACCCACGTCGACCACTCGGCGCGCGTCCAGACCGTCACCCGCCAGACGAGCCCGCTCTACTACGACCTGATCGCCGAGTTCGAGCGCCAAACCGGGGTGCCGATCCTGATCAACACCTCGTTCAACGTGCGCGGCGAGCCGATCGTCTGCACGCCGCACGACGCCTACCTTTGTTTCATGCGCACCAACATGGACGAGCTGGTGCTGGGCCCGTACTTCCTCGAAAAGCCGGCTCAGCCGCCGCTGAAGGAAGACGTGGACTGGCGTACGCTCTTCGAGTTGGACTAGGAGACTAGGATGGCCTTCGAAGAATCCAGGGAAAAGCTCGGCATCATTCCGGAGCTGTGGGCGTTCATGAGGGTCCGCAAGAAGTGGTGGCTGGGACCGATCGTCCTGATGCTGGCGCTCTTGGGCCTGCTAGTCGTCTTCACCCAGGGCACCGCCGTCGCGCCCTTTATCTACACGCTGTTCTAGGGCCGGCCCTGCCCGGCAAGCAGCATCGGCAGCGGGCGCAGCTCGCGCTTCATCGGGTCGAGGATCATCCCCAGCGCCTCGAGCGAAACGGCGCCGAGCAGCACGCTGTCTCCCTTCTCGCCGAAGATCACCGGCGAGGCGCCACGTTGGCCGCTCAGCCGAAACGAAACGTCCCCGAGCTTCCTGTTGATCTCGGAGCCGTCGGCGAGGATGAACTTGCGACTGGAATGAGGCAAGACGCCGAGCTTGCGCAGGATCGCCGCGGGCACCACCGAATAGACGGCTCCAGAATCCACGAGGAACTTGAGCTTCACCCCCCGACGTGGACGCGACGGATGCGTGATCGTTGCCTCGATATGGGTCAGGCCCAAAGCACTCTCTCCGCGAGCAGTGTAGTCGGGGCCCGAGTCGATTCAAAGGCCGCCGGCTGTCGACGCGCTTCGCCTCGCTGGCGGCCCTCTTCAATGTGTGCGTGAACTTCCCGATGTCGGACTCGCCGGCCCGGGGCACAACACCCGAGAATGAAGCCACCCATCGATGGGTTGGCGTAGCGGTTCCGCGGAGGGTCAGGATGTGCTTTGGCGAGGTGCGTCGTCTCGCCGAAGCTCGCCGGCCGCTTCGGCGATGGCCTTCACGAATCCAGGACCATCCGCCGTCACCGCCTCACCACAATATCTTGAGCGCGAGCTGCAACTGCCGCGGCGCGTTGGCCTGGCCGCTGATCACACCGAAGGACGTCGAGGTGACGCCCGTGTTGGGGGCCGAGAACTGCACGCGGTTGAACGCGTTGAGCGCTTCGACTCGGAACTGCGCGGTGACGCCCCTCTGTACGGTGAAGTTCTTGAAGAGCGACAAGTCGAAATTGCGCACGCTGTCCACGCGGAGCAGCGGCGAGAAGATCGGCTCGTTGCCGAACGTGAACGCGGCGGGCTGGCTGTACACGCTGGTGTCGAAGGCCTTGTCGAGCCGCTGATCGACTGGCCCGGCGCGCCTCGGGTCGTTGCCGTTGCTGTTCGGCTGCGTCCTGGCGCCGAAGATGCCGGCCGTGTTGTTCGCGGTGATCGACAATGGCGTGCCGGACTGCAGCGTCGTGATGCCGTTGAACTGCCAGCCGCCGATCAGCGCGTTGACGAGCCGCGACGCGCCGGACGCAAACCTGCGGCCGCGTCCGAACGGAAGCTCGTACAGGTAACTGATGACGAAGCGGTCCATGATGTCGTACGAAGCGAGCGCCCAGCTCGCGTCGATGTCGTAGCTGTTCTGGTGGTTCATCCCGATCTCTTCCGCCTTCGCGCGCGTGTACGACCCCTCGAGCATGAAACCGTGCGACAGGCGCTTGCGCACGGTGACCTGCAGCGCGTTGTAGCGCGACTTCGCTCCCGACGAATACAGCGGGATGACGTCGGTGAACTGCGGGTAGGGCCGCAGCAGCTGGGCCCGGCTGGTGGTCGGCTGCGTCAGCACGCCGTTGTTGACGATGCCGTAGAACGGGTTCGGTACCTGCTGGTTGAGCTGCGAGCCGAGCGACATGTAGCTCGGATCCAGTTGATTCAGGCTGAGGCCGCCCTCACCGACGCGCGACAGATCGTAGCCGCGCGTCCCCACGTAGGCGATCTCCACGAACGCCGACCACGGCAGCTCGCGCTGCACGTTGAAGTTGTACTGAATCGCCCACGGCGCCGGCGTGTCTTGCAGCGGCGCCTGCAGGTTCGCCCCGGCCTGTGTCAGCAGTCCCTGCGACGCGCCGGGTGACGGCAGGAAGCCGCTGGGATATGGGTCCTTGAGCGTATTCAATGGCGTGATGCCGTCGATGCTCGTCACCCACAGGTTCTCCGTCCGGAATCCGAAGGGACCGACCGTGCCCTGCGCCGCCTGGTTGGAGGGGCCGAAGATGTGGCTATAGCCCGCGCGCACCACTGTCTTCTGATCGATCTTGTACGACAGCCCCAGGCGCGGCGCGATGTTGTTCGTGTCCCAGTGGTACTGGTAGCGGCTGCGGCCCTCGACGCCCACGAACACGACGCCGCCCGCGAGATTGGAGAAGCCGGGCACCCGGTCCGCGAGCGGCGAGCGCGCGGCCGGATCGAAGTAGTTCATCCGGTTGTAGCGCTCGGTGCGCGGCACGTCGATGTCGTAGCGGACGCCCAGGTTCAGCGTCAATCGCGAATTGACTCGCCAATCGTCCTGCGCGTAGCCCGCCACGTAGAAGCTGTTCGACGCGACGTTCTTCCAGTTCTGGATCAAGACGTCGTTGGGTTGGCCGGTGCCGAGCAGGAACGACGCGAGTCCCAGGCCGGCGGTGCTGCTGGCGGTCGTGGGATTCGGCCCCTGCGTCTCGTTGGCGCGGAAATTGAACGTGCCGGCGCTTCGCGCCTCCCACACATTGACGCGCAGCATGCGGACCTCGAACCCGGTTTTCAACGCGTGACTGCCGCGCACGTGGCTGAGATTCGCGGCGGTGGTGTAGCTCATGAACGCGTTGTAGCGATGATCGTTGCCGCCCAGCGTGACCATACCGGCGACCCCGAAGCGCGGGAACATCAGACGATCGACGTTGGCGTCGATCGACGCCGGCAGCCCGAGGCTGGAGGGCTTGAAGCCTAGCCCCTGGTTGTCGAACAGGAACAGCGTGCGTGCGAACCCGACGCGGGCGGAGAGCAGCGTCCGGCTCGACATCGTGCGGCTGTAGTCGATGACGCCGTTGTGCACGAGGTTGTCTTGGTTGACTCGGCCTTCGGCGATCGCGATCTCCTCCGGAAAGAAGCTGGCGGGCGCGCTGTGCGTGTTGCGGTAGGAATAGCGCACGAAGATCTTCTGTTTGTCGTTCAGATGCCGATCGACGCGAACGTCGAAGTTGTTGACGCTGAGATCGGCCGTACCCGTCTTGAAGTAGTTCCGCGCGCCGGTCACCGGATCCCCCGCCTGGTTGGGCAGCGGAAAGTACCTGAGGACCTGGAGCGCGACGGGATCGATCCGGGTCGCGGGAATGACGTTGCCCGCGAACGGGTCGCGGACGAAGCCCGAGCCCGACGGGTTCGGTCGTGTGGTGAACGGATCGAAGACGCGAATCAGTTGGCCGTTCTGCGCGAACGCCTGCGAAAAGTCTCCCTGCCGCTGCGCGAGGGTTGGAACCGTCGTGGTCGTCTGCGACTGGCGGCGCTCACGCAGCCCTTCGAACGACGTCATGAAGAACGTCCGCCCGCGTTGGATAGGTCCACTGACGACGCCGCCGAACTGGCTGCGTTGGAAGTCGCCGAGCGGCTGGCCGGCTCGCTTGGCAAAGAAGTTGTTGGAGTCCAGAGCCGAATCTCGAAAGAACTCGTAGGCGCTTCCATGAAACCTGTTGGTGCCCGACTTGTAGACGACGTTCAGGACGCTGCCCAGGCTGCGGCCGTACTCGGCCGGATAGTTCGCGCCGAGCACCTTGAATTCCTGGATCGCGTCCACGGACGGAAACACGGAGATGCCGGTAAACCCGTTCACGGTCGGAAACGACGCGGTCACACCGTCGACGACCGTGTCCATCATCGTCGGCCGCGCGCCGTTCACCGAGTAGCTCAGCGAGTTGTAGTTGTTGCCGATCGATCCGGCGACACCCGGCGTCAGGAAGATCAGTGAGTAGACGTTCCGCGTATTCAGCGGAAGCTCGAGAATCCTCTTGTTGTCGACGACCTTGCCGAGGGTGCCGCTGGTCGTCTCGAGCAGCGGCGCATTCGCATTCACTTCGATCTCATCGGTCATCGCGCCGATCCCCAGCGTCAAGTCGACCTCGACCGTGGCGCCTATCTGCACGACGATGTCCGGACGCGCGGCGCGCCGAAAGCCTTGCAAAGCCGCTTCGACTCGATACTCGCCCGGGGGCACCGGCAGCGACGTGTACCGGCCGTCGGCACCCGTTACGAGTGACTCACGGCGACCGGTCTGCTGATTGGTGAGCGTGACGCTGGCGCCCGGAAGCATGCCACCGCTCGCATCCTTGACCAAGCCGGCGATCGTGCCCGTGTACGACTGCGCAGACAGGATGGAGGGCAACACGACCAATGCCGCACAAATGAGGCTTCGGTTCAGGCTCATGGGCTTTCCTCCGGTTGCCGGATTGTAGCCCCCGAGGTCGAGATGACAGGTCATCGCCTTTTCGCGTTTCAGCGGGGTTCCGGGCGGCATCAGCGTCACCCCCACCCACCACGACCTGCACCATGCCCACGTTCGGGGGAACTACGGTCTTCTATTTCACGTGGTGGGACGTCTCACCTCCCCGGCGCCCGATCATCGCGCGGCCTCGGCGACTCCGCTAGTCCCGCCAGAAGCTCTTCAAGTCGAACGTGAGCTGTCGGTGATGTCGGATGGAGAGGAAAACGACCTGCTTCGCCCTGACCAAGTAAAGGACCAAATATTCGTCCGCGATGAGCTCCCGAAGGTCGTCGTCGTCTCTCACTCTCTCCTTGAGCTTCTGAACCATGGCGAGAGCTTTATTCGAGCGAACGGACCGGCCGAGAAACGATCGCCCCGAGCGTGGAAACCGGCAAAGCATGGGCACGACGTCGTCCGCGAGGTGCCGGAACAACCGGTCGAAGGCGCGGCTCCCCTCTCCTGCGAGGAAGGCCTGGATGTCCGCGAGATTGGAAGAGAAGTTCTCGGTGAATACCGCCTTCGCTCGGCTAACGGCCATGCCGAGACTTCAGCCTCGCGAGGCCCATGGTCCTGCCCTTCTCCAAGTCGTCGAGTCCGCGAAGCGCCTGGTCCAGAAGCGTTAGGTGGATGTGCTCCCTCTCCAATCGATGGTAGTGATCCAGTCTTTCAGCGGCGATGAGCGCGGCGCAGCTCTCCCCATTTCGCGTGATGATCTTCTCACTGCCCTGGGAGCGGACTTCTTCTACCAAGTCGGTAAGCTGGGCGCGAGCCCGTGTCAGGGGCACGATGTCCTTCGATGAAACCGCCATGGATAGATACTAGAGTTATGTACGTTAT
>CAZVOI010001053.1:0-4765 GCA_964628275.1 uncultured Acidobacteriota bacterium
AAGCTGCTTGGCGTCAGCGAAGACGCGGTCAGCTACGTGCATTCGTTCAACGAAGCCCAGCAGGCGCTCGACCAGAAGACCTGCCGCCTGGCCGCCCTGATGCGTGGCACCCCGGTGCGCCAGATCGTCGATGTCGCCGAAGCGGGCGAGTCGATGCCGGCGAAGAGCACCTTCTTCCACCCGAAGCTGCCGTCGGGCCTGCTGATCCACCCGCTGGTCGTTTAGCTCGGCGCGAGGGGATCGGGCGTTTGTCGCAGGAAGGGCGCCGGCGGCGCTAAAATAACCTTCGAAATGGCCACCGCGAAGCCCACTGTCTACACCTACGTCACCAAGACGCCTGGGATGTGCGGTGGAAAGGCCCGCATCGAGGGCACGCGGATTCGTGTCTACAACGTCGCCAGCCTCCATAAGGAAGGCGCGACCGACGAACAGATCCGTGAGGCGTATCCCGACCTGACCCCCGCCCACGTCCATGCGGCGCTCGCCTATTACTACGACAACCGCGAGGAGATCGACGCCGAGCTCGGCGCCGATGCCCACTCTTACGAAGAGGCCGACGCGAAGTGGGACGAGCACGTGGCACGACACGGGGGACGCCCGCCGGACAACCCGACTCCGGAAGAGCGGGCCATTCCACGGCCGTTCCCTTGGTCGCCTAGGAAGTAGTGGCGGGGCGCTTCCGCCTCTATACCGATGCCGACATTCATGGACCTTTCGTCCACGCGCTGAAGCGAGAAGGCTGGGATCTCGTGCGTGCGGTGGATCTATACCCCGAGGGACAGGACGACCGGACGCACTTCGAGCGCGCCGCGCGTGAGGGGCGCGTGCTCGTGACCAACGACCTCGACCAACTGCGGATCGCGCAAGAGTGGATCCTCGCCGGGCGTCCCTTCGCCGGACTCATAACCTGGCCCAAGGCAGGCGAGCGCAGGCGGACAGCCACGGAGGTTGTCGACACCTTCGATGCTCTGGCGCGCGAGGACAATCCGTTCGCTCCCTATCCGATCGTCTACCTCAAGAAGCCGGCGCGCTAGAGCGGCGAATGGCCGACTCGCTGCCGCCGGGCTGGGACACCGCGGCCTTCTGGCTCGCTGCGATCCGGGATGCGCGCGCCGAACCGAACGCGGTGCTCGCCAACCTCAAGATCACGCAACTCCATCACTCGCTCTCGCAAGCCCTAGCCCGTGTGCTCGCTCCGGCCGACGGACCCAACTTCCACACCTGGGCTGTCTGGGGTTCGCGGAAGGCCGGCGTGACGATTCGGCAGGAAGACCTCGACAGCGCGATCAGCGACGCGACCCATGTCGCCGGCATCGTCGGGGCTGCAGTGGGAGGCGCCGCGGGCGTGCTCGTGCGTGACGAGCTGGGCGCAGGCCCGGTAGCGCTGGCAGCCGCTCTCGGTGCTGGGCTCGGGGCTTTCTGTGGCGGCATCACGGGACGAGCCATCGCCGTGTGGAGCCGGGGCGCAGCGTCTCGACTGGTGCTCGAAGGCAATCGAACCGTGCTCGAGGACATCGGCACCGAGACCGTGCGCTTCATCGAGACCTTCGCTCGAACTGAGGGCGGCGACGACGCGCTCCTCGAACGCTTTCTTTCTGGCTTGCGGCCCGGGCCGACTGAAATCGGCGGGCAGGACCGGTTGAGGGACGCGTTCCGTCTCTACCACACCGCGCGCAGCGCGAGCGACCCCGAAGCGCGGCGCCAGGCGATGGTCGCCGCCAACCAACAGATCGTCTACCACGAGCACATTCGGCTGGAGCCCTACATCCGCGGCGCGATGCCTTTCATCGTCCGGCGCTGTGCCACCCAGCGCTTGATGACCTACGAGGTGGGCGAGCGCGTCTTGACCGTGGGTCAGGACGTACCCGGCGGTCATCACGGCACCGCCGCGCGCGACTGGGCCGACATCCGGGACCGGATGCGCTACGTCTTCGCTCTGTTCACCGAGTTCCACGCCGACCCGGTGGTCTTCGGCGCGCCGTTCCCCGCCGAAGAGATGGCCGAGATCGCCACCGGCCGGCTGCCTGCGCGCTACGCGAGGTCGTAGGTTAGAAGACGACTCAGATCCTCGGCGTCGCGCGGAGCGTGGGACGCGGGCGCGGCGCGCCTTCGTCGAGTCGCTCCTGCGACGGCAGCTGGTCCAGCTGGGCGCCAAGGGCGGCCAGCGTATCCAGGGTGTCGTGCGCCGCGGGTTGCTGCGCGACGTTCAGCCGGTAGCTCGGCGAGTCGCTCAGCATCCGGTCGAGGTCGGCCTGCTGGCCGCGATAGATCCTCGAGATGTGCGGCAGCCATTCCTGGAGAAGGCCCAGGAGCGACCGCAGTCGGACCCAGCGGTGGTTGTCCCAGGTCAGCCGATCGCCGGGCGCTGGGTTCGCGAAGCGTTGGGCGAGGATCTCGGCCGAGCGTTTGCCGCGGCCGGCGAGCTCCGTGATCACGGGCAACGGCATGCTCAGATTGAGGCCGCCTTCCTTCGGCTTCAACCCCACGTTGGCGACGCGGTCGCGGTAGCCGGGCATCTGCGCCTGAACGTTGTCGCGCCAGTTCTGCATCGCGTCCAGGATCGAACGCATGAAGCCTGAGATCCGTTTGATGCCGCCACCGGTGTCGAAGCGACTCCACCATTCGTTGATGCCGCCCTTGTTGTCGTCGGGGAGGTAGATGCCGTCCGCTTCCTCGAAGCGCTTCTCCCAGGGCCGGAGATTGAACGCGAAGGTGGGCCAGCCTGGAAGGGGCGCGTCGAAGAAGTGGACTGGGAAGTTGCTGCAGATGCCGCCGTCCGAGAACCAGCAACGTTCGGGCGATCCCTCGGGATCGCGATCGTAGTCGACGGCGTAGAGCGGCACGGCCGAGAGCAGGATCGGAAAGCTCAAGCTCATGCGCGTCGCGACCACGACCGGCAGGTCGGCGGCGTCTGGCAGCCGGCAGAAGCCCGAATAGTCGCGCGACTCGCCCTGGTGGGGATGTGCGACCAGCCAATCGACGACGCGCTTGGAGAAGAGTCGGTTGAACTCCGCTGGGTCGAAGAAGAACAGCTTCTCCGCGAAGGGCAGGCGGTGCGGCCGGCCGTGGCTCAGGTTGGTCGTCAGCATCTCGAGGTTGATGTCGGCGTGCTCCTGGCTGTGGCCCGCGCCCCACAGGTCGCCAAACGTCAGCGGGCGCGCCGGATCCTGGTGTCCCGCGACAGCGTCGAGCTTCTGCTCGAGCCAATCCGTCAGGGCCGTCGGGGAGTCGTCGCTGGAGCGGCCCGTGCAGAGACCATAGAAGGCATCGGGCAGGCTACGGCTGGCGCTCCAGGCGACCCGCGCGAGGAGGGCTGCGCCAACGCCGAGGATGCCCGCCGCCAGGCCCGCAACGGCGACGCACAGGCGCAAAACGTCGTTGCCTTGGAGGGCAGCCGCCGCGAAGAGCACGACCAGGCCCGGCGCCGCGCCGAGCACGGCAGTTGCTGGGAAGACGCTCGAGGCTCGGAACGCCGCCGCGAGGGCGCCTTGAAGGCCGGTCTTGCCGAGCGCCGCCGCTCCGATCTCGAAGAGCGGCTTCGTGGCTCTTGCCGGTTGGAAGAGCTGGAACAACCGCGAGCCCTTCTCGTCGCTCTCTCCGAGCCACGTCGGCAGCGCAGCCAGCGCGTCGAAACCGGCATTGCTGCCCAGCGTCCGCCGCCCGTGCTCCGCCGCCGCCGTCAGCGCCGCGGCGATCGCGCCCGCGGAGGCTCCGCCCACGTTCTTGAAGCGGAACTCTTTCGAGAGCGCCACCACCGCCAACGGATACACGACGCCGCTGGTGATGCCGCCTTTCAGGATCACGTCGCAGAACTCGGGTTTGGCCATCGCGGGCACCTCGAATCAGTAGTCGAAGTCTGGGTATCGAGCGGAACGATACGCCCGAGCCCGCTAAGATGTCTCGGTGGCACAGAGCTGGCCGTTTCCCTCCCACTTCGATCGCGAGCGCGTCGGCCAGGTGTTCCGGGTCCCGTATGCCAGGCGCGCCGAAGCAGCGCGCGCCTTTGCGGACGAATACCGCATCGACCCGGCGTGGCGCGACGTCAAGCGCGTGGCGCTCGTGCTGGTCGACGTGCAGAACACCTTCTGCTTGCCCGAGTTCGAGCTCTACGTCGCGGGCCGGAGCGGCACGGGCGCTGTGGACGACAGCGTGCGCACCTGCGAGTTCATCTACAGGAACCTGGGGCGGCTGACCCAGATCGCGGCCACCCTCGACACCCACGCGGCCGCCCAGATTTTCCATCCCGTCTTCTGGATCGACGCGAGCGGCAAACACCCCGAGCCGCACTCGGTGATCTCGCTCGAGGACGTGGAAGCGGGGAAGTGGCGCCCCAACCCGGCGCTCGCCAGGAGCCTGGGGCTCGAGGACGGATTCGACATCGACGCCTACGCGCGTCACTACGTGAAGACGCTGCACGAGGTCGCGAAGTACCCGCTGATCGTGTGGCCCTACCACGCGATGGTCGGTGGCATCGGCCATGCGCTGGTGCCGGCGATCGAGGAGGCGGCCTTCTTCCACGGCATCGCGCGCCAGGCGCGCACCCGTTTCGAGATCAAGGGCTCGCACCCGCTGACCGAGCACTACTCGGTGCTGCGCCCCGAGGTGATGCAGGATCACACGGGTCAACCGATCGGCGAAAGGAACAGCAAGCTGACACGCGCCCTCCTGAACTTCGACGCGGTCGTGATCACGGGCCAGGCCAAGAGCCACTGCGTCGCCTGGACGGTCGGCGATCTGCTGGCCGAGATCCTCTCCAACGACGCGG
>CAZVOI010001054.1:0-6666 GCA_964628275.1 uncultured Acidobacteriota bacterium
CGCCAGGCGATCCACAGGATGATCGGGACGCCGATGATCATGTGCAGCGCGTGGAGGCCGGTCATCGCGAAGTACAGCGAGAAGTAGATTTGCGCGTGGCTGGCGCGATCGCCTTCGAGGCCGAGCGCCTTGCCGCTGAAGTGGGGACCGGGGACCAGGTGGTGCTCGAACTTGTCGGCGTACTCGACGACCTTCACCCCCAGGAACACCCCGCCCAGCACGATCGTCAGGATCAGGAACAGCACCGTTTGCTGCTTCTTGCCGAGTGCGGCCGCGTGAACGGCCAGCGCCATCGTCAGGCTGGAGAGGATCAGCACGACAGTGTTGGCCGCGCCCAACTGCGTGTTCAGGTGATGGCTCGCGATCGCGAACACGTCGGGGTACTGGCTGCGATAGACGGCGTAGGTCAGGAACAACCCACCGAAGAACATCACTTCCTGGGCGATGAACACCCACATGCCGAGGCCGGCCGCGCGCTTCTGCTGGGCGAGGTCCCGAAAGTGGTGCTGCAGTCCCGCGGTCGCGTGCGTGCTCATTCGGTCAACGTCCCGCCGTGGTGGCCGCCTTGCTTCGCGGCCGCATAGGCATACGCCTCTTCGGTGACGATCGGCTGCGACTCGAAGTTCTGGGTGATCGGCGGCGAGTCGATCTCCCACTCGAGACCCTTGGCCTTCCACGGGTTCATCGGCGCGTCCTTGCCGTAGCGCATCGACCAGGCGAAGTAGAACATCGGGATCAGATACCCGATGCCCAGGATCGAGGCGCCCGCGGACGACAGCACGTTCCACACCTGGAACTCCGGCGGGTACGCGTGATAGCGCCGCGGCATCCCCAGGTAGCCGACGATGAACTGCGGGAAGAACGTGAGGTTGAAGCCGACGAACACCAGCACCGCCGAGACGCGCGCCCACCACTCGGGGTACAGCTTGCCGGTGATCTTGGGCCACCAGAAGTGCAGCCCGCCCATGTACGCCATGATCGAGCCGCCGACCATGATGTAGTGGAAGTGGGCCACGATGAAGTAGGTGTCGGTGATGTGCAGGTCGAGACCCAGGGACGCGCAGAAGAGCCCGGTCAGGCCGCCGATCGTGAACAGGCCGATGAAGCCGAGCGTGTACAGCATCGGGGCTTCCCACGACACCGAGCCCTTGTAGAGCGTCGCCATCCAGTTGAAGACCTTGACCGCCGACGGGATCGCCACCAGGAACGACAGCGCCGAGAACACGAAGCCGGCGTAGGTGGACTGGCCCGAGACGAACATGTGGTGGCCCCAGACCAGGAAGCCGAGCACGGCGATCATCAGCGAGGACCCGGCGATGAACTCATAGCCGAAGATGCGCTTTCGGGTCATCGCGGTCACCAGCTCGCTGATCACGCCCATCGCCGGCAGGATCATGATGTAGACGGCCGGGTGCGAGTAGAACCAGAAGAGATGCTGGAACAGGATCGGGTCGCCGCCCAGGTTCGGATCGAAGAAGCCCAGGTGCAGCGTGCGCTCCACCGCCACCATCAGGATCGTCACCGCCACCACCGGCGTGCCCAGGATCTGGATGATGCTGGTGGCGTAGTGCGCCCACACGAACAGCGGCATCCGGAACCAGGTGAGGCCGGGCGCGCGCATCGTGTGGATCGTCACGATGAAGTTCAAGCCGGTCAGGATCGACGAGAAGCCGGCGATGAAGATGCCGAGCCCGGTCGTGATCACGGCGGTGTTCGAGTAGGCCGTGCTGTAGGGAACGTAGAAGGTCCAGCCGGTGTCGAGCCCGCCGGTCACCATCGCGTAGAGCGCGAACAGCGCGCCGATCGTGTAGAGGTACCAGCTCAGCAGGTTGATCCTGGGGAACGCCAGGTCCTTGGCGCCGATCATGATCGGGATCAGGAAGTTGCCCAGCACCGCGGGCGTCGCCGGGATCAGGAAGAAGAACACCATCATCACGCCGTGCATCGTGAAGATCTTGTTGTAGGTCTCGGCCTGGAACAGGTCGCCCTCGGGCGTCGCGAGCTCGAGCCGGATCCCGACCGCGAAAGCGCCGCCGATGAAGAACATCAGCGTGATGCTGATCAGGTAGAGGAGCGCGATCCGCTTGTGGTCGACCGTCAGCAGCCACGACTTCACGCCGTAGCCGTTGGTCAGGTAGTTGAGGCGTTCGCTCATGGCTTGGCGGCCCCCGCGGCCGCGTTCGAGGCTTCCGTCTTCGGGCCCTTCAGTGTCTGGATGTACGCGACGAGCTGCATCACCTGCTCTTCGCTGACGATCCCCTGGAACGTCGGCATGATCGGCTGGTAGCCCTCCACGACCTTGGCCGAGGGCTGCAGGATCGACTCCCGGATGTAGGCCTCGTCGGCCGTCACCGAATCGCCGCCCGCGAGCTTCACCGGCTTGCCGAACAGGCCGTCGAGGCCAGGCCCGCGCTGGCCGGTGTCGGCGCGGTGGCAGGTGACACAGGCGAGGTCGCCGAAGAGCTTCTCGCCGGCGGAAGCCAGCGTGGTCGCGCCGGCGCTGCCGCTGAGCCAAGCCTGGAACTGCGAAGGCTCCATCACGTAGACCCAGCCGATCATTCCCGAATGCTTGGTGCCGCAGTACTCGGCGCAGAACAGGTGGTACTTGCCGGGCTTGGTGGCCTGGAACCAGATCGTGTTGTAGCGACCTGGCACGGCGTCTTTCTTGATCCGGAACGCCGGCACGAAGAAGCTGTGGATCACGTCCTCGGAGGTCAGCGTCAGCTTGACCGGGACGCCGAGCGGAACGTGCAGCTCGCTGATCTCGCGCTGGCCGGTCATGTGCTGGATCTTCCACATCCAGCGCTTGCCGACCACGTTGATCTGCATCGCGTCCTTGGGGACGCGGTGCAGCGTGAAGAAGACCTCCGCGCTCCACAGGAAGATGACGAGCACGATGCCGGCGGGGATCAAGGTCCAGACGAGCTCGAGCGGCAGCGAGCCGTGGATCTCGTCGGGAACGAACGTGTCGCTCTTGCGGCGGAACCGGATGGCGAAGATCACCAGCAGCGCGCCGATCAGCACGCTGAAGAAGGCGCTGATCGCGATCAGGAAGAAGTAGAGCGCGTCCACCTGGCTCGCGATGGTCGAGGCGCCGTCCGGGAAGAAGAAGCTCCAGTTCCCCATCGCGCGCTACGCGGCTCCCGCGCGAGCCAAACGCCGATCGCGGCGCAGCATCAGGCCGATGAAGGCGGCGAGGCCGAGCGCCGTCAACGCAGAGAGCGTGCGCAGGATCCGCATCACGGCGGCGCCATAGCGGCCGGTCGCGGCGTCGTATTGATAGCAATAGAGCAGCACCTGGTCGACGGCCGTGCCGATGTTGCCCTGCGCCGCCTCGACCAGCGACAGCCGCAGGTCCTTGGGCGCGTACTCGATGCCGAAGAGATAGTGAGAGATGCGTCCCTGCGGCGTGAGCGTCACGATGCCCGAGGGATGCGCATACTGCTTCGTCGTCTCGTCCCACGCATAGCGGAAGCCGATCGCCTGGGTGAGCCTGTCGATCGCGGCCTTGTCGCCGACCAGGAAGTGCCAGCCGGCCGCAGCGCCGGGACGCTTGTAGCGCTTCAGGTAGGCTGCCTTCTTGGCTGCCGCCAGCTGCCACGTCTCTTTCGGCTCGAAACTCACCGTCACCACCTCGAACTCCTTGCCGGCGTCGAAGTTCAGCACCGAGAGAGCGCTCGTCAAACCGTTCAGCGTGAGCGTGCACAGCATCGGGCACTCGTAGTAGACGAGCGACAGCACCACGGGTTTCTTGCCGAAGTAGTCTCCGAGCAGCACCGCGCGTCCCGTCTCGTCGATCAGCGGGATGTCGAGCGGAACCTGCTGGCTGAGCTTCTGGTCGAAAGCCACCTCGCGCAGCGCGGGCGGCGTTCCCTGCGGCACACGCGCGGGCGCCAGACCTGAGCCCACGTTCAGGAGCGCCATCGACAGCAAGAGTGGGCCGCTCATTTCTTGGCCACCGGGCTCCACTGCGGCAGGCCCTTCCGCGCGACGATCTTGATCGCCTCGCTGACCGGGATCTGCGCAACGCCGGCCTGCTGGTCGACCCAGGCGTAGCCCTCGAGCACCGCCTTTTCGTCGGCGCGCAGCGTCTGAATGTCCTTGAAGGGCATCTCCTGGAGCCGCGGTTCGGGTGCTTGGCGGCCCTGTTCGTGGCGCGCCAGCGGCGGGTTGGGCGGGTCCGCCTTGCGGGCGCGCTCGATCAGGAAGTTGAACAGCATCAGCACCGCGACCGCCGCGGCGATCGACACGATGGCGATTCCGATGCCGGCGTGGATCACCGTCTCGGTGTCCACGTCGCTGCGTTCGTAGTCGATCTCGTGCTTGTCGCCGTTCGTCGCCATCAGTGCGCCTCGGCCAAGATGTCCTGGAGCTCGGGGTCGCCCGGGGTCAGCAGCGGCCGGCTCTGGAGCTCGCGCGCGAAGAGCGTGAGCCACGCGCCGCCCAGGAACACCGGCGCCGCGAAATCGAGCCAGTGGACGCTCAGGCCATGAGCCGCGGCGGCGCCGTGTCCACCCTGCAAGTCCGGTGCGATCAACCAGAAGAGATCGAGCAGGCGCAGCAGGAACACGCTGCCGGCCACGATGGCCAAGAGGCGCGCGTTGCGCTTCAGCTCTCGCGACAGCAGCAGCAGGAAGGGCAGGGCGAAGTGGAAGAACACCAGCCCCAGGGCGACATACTGCCAGCCGCCGGAGAGCCGGCTGATGTACCAGGGGATCTCCTCGGGCAGGTTGGCCGACCAGATGATCAGGAACTGCGAGAGCGAGATGTAGGCCCACAGCATCACGAACGTGAACAGCAGCTTGCCGAGGTCATGCACGGATTCGCGCGAGACGACCGCGCTGAGCGGCTGCTCGGCGCCGATCAGGGCGACCAGGACGATCACGAACGCGAGCGCCGAGAGCGCCTGGCCCACCATGAACAGGAAGCCGTAGATGGTCGAGAACCAGTGCGGGTTGAGCGACATCGCCCAGTCGACCGACGCGAACGTGATCGTGAGGCCCATCAGCACCAGTCCGCCGCCGGCCAGGGCCTGGAGTTTTTCGCCGAGCGATGCATCCCCGCCCTGGTCGCGTTCGAGCGACCACTTGGACAGGAAGTGGGCCAAGAGCGCCCAGGCCGCGAAGTAGAAAGCGGCGCGTCCCAGGAAGAACGGGACGTTCAGATACGAGAGCTTCTTCTGCAAGAGCGCGTCACCGGGATCGGGATGGGTCCACGGAAAAACGCGCGAGACGCCGAGCGCCAGCGGCACGAACGCGACCCAGGCGAGCTTCAGCGTACGCGAGCCCGCCTCCAGCATGCGGCGAATGCCGAGCCCCCAACGCCCACCCGACAGGTGATGGATCATCAGGATCGACTGACACCCGATCCCCACGCCGATCCAGAAAAGGAACGCGAACAGGTACGAGCGCAGCCCCTGCTCCGGGTTGGCCAGGGTGCCGAGCACCCACAACACTCCGCCGCCGATCGCCGCGTTCCGGGCGTGCCGCGCCGCCGGGGCGAGCTGCGGCGGCAGCGCGATCGGCGCGGTGCTCATTTGTGCTCCACCGGCGCTGACGCCTGGCCGCTGGCGGCGAGCTGCTTCATCGTTTCAGGATCCAGTTCCAGGGCGTTCGCGTATTGGCTGAGCTGCAACGCGCGCACGTAGGCGGCGATCGCCCAGCGATCCCTCACGGCGATCTGCGCGGTGTAGTCGGGCATCGCGCCGAAGCCGTTCGCAATCACGTCGTAGAAGTAGCCCACGCGCTCGCCGCGCAGCCGGTCGACGTGGAACGACGACGGCCTCCGGTAGCCGCGCCGCACCACCATGCCGTCGCCGCGGCCGGTCTGGCCATGGCAGGGCGTGCAGTAGATCGTGTAGCGCTCGCGGCCGCGCTCGAGCAGCGCGGCGCTGAGCGGCAGCGGCAGCGTGTCGACGAACCTGCCGCCGGCCTTGCCGGTGAAGAGCGGCGAGTCGTCCTTGAGCTGGCCGCGCGCGACCGTCCCCGCCACCAGCGGCCGCGACGCGCGCTGGTCGGCGAAGAAGTCGCTCCGCGCGAGCGGCTTCAGCTTCGGCTGGTCATGCATGTCCTGGCGGCAGCCGAGGGCCGCCAACAGGAGCACGCAGCAGGCTCCGGCGCGCCTCACGGCTCGACCTCGTGGACCGCGGTCACGTCGGGAAGCCCGGCCAGGAACTGCTGCGTCTTGGTTACGTCGAACTTGGGGTCGGCCGACTCGATGCAGATGAAGAACTTGTCGCGCGAGGCGAGCGCGAAGGCCGGCACGTTGAAGACCGGGTGATACGGCTCGGGCAGGCCGTTCAGCGCCAGCATGCCGAAGACCGCGGTGCCGGCGGCGAACAGGATCGTGGTCTCGAAGGTCGGTGGGATGAACGAGACCCAACTGTTGAAGGGCCGGCCGCCGATGTTCATCGGGTAAGCGATCGTCGAGCTCCAGTAGCAGAGGCCGAAACCGGCGAGCATGCCGAAGAGGCCTCCGCAGAAGACCAGCTTCGGAAGCGGCGAGTGGTGTAGCTCCAGCGCCTCGACCAGCTCCTCGATCGGATACGGCGTGTACGCGTCGACCTTGCGGAAACCGTGCTCGTGGACGAGGTACGCGGCCGCCACCACCTGCGCCGGCTGGCGGAACTCGGCCATCAGGCCGTGGAGCGGCGGCTTCGTCACGCCT
>CAZVOI010001055.1:0-1691 GCA_964628275.1 uncultured Acidobacteriota bacterium
TGTCACGCTTTTTCATCGACCGGCCGATTTTCGCGGCCGTGCTCTCGACCTTCATCGTCATCGCGGGTCTGGCCGCGATGCGCGTGCTGCCGATCGCGCAATACCCCGAGATCGCTCCGCCGGTGGTCACCGTGCGCGCCATCTATCCCGGCGCTTCCGCCCAGGTGCTGGAGCAGACGGTGGCCGCGCCGCTCGAGAACCAGATCAACGGCGTCGAGAACATGCTCTACATGAGCTCGACCTCGACCTCCAGCGGCGTGGTCGAGATCCACGTGACATTCGAAATCGGCACCGACGTGGACAAGGCCGCGCTGAACGTCAACAACCGGGTGAAGCAGGCCGAGCCGCGGCTGCCGCTGGAAGTGCGGCGCCAGGGCGTCACGGTCGAGAAGGGCTCGTCCTCGTTCCTGCAGGTGATCGCGTTCAGCTCGCCCGACGGCAGCCGCGACGATCTCTTCATCTCGAATTACGTCACGCTGAACGTGCTCGACGCGTTAAAGCGCATCCCCGGCACGACCAACGTGCAGATCTTCGGCGCCAAGGATTACGCGATGCGCATCTGGGTGCGCCCCGACCGCCTCGCGCAGCTGAAGCTCTCCCCTTCCGACCTGGTGCGCGCGTTGAACGAGCAGAACGCCCAGTTCGCCGCCGGCAAGATCGGGCAGTCTCCGACCGGCGGCCCGCAGGAGCTGGTCTACACCATCACCACCCAGGGCCGGCTGTCCGAGCCCGCCGAATTCGAGAATATCGTGGTGCGAGCCAACACCGACGGCTCGGTACTGCGGCTGAAGGACGTGGCGCGCGTCGAGCTGGGCTCCCGGGACTACGAGTTCATCGGGCGCGTCAACGGCAAGACGGCGACGCTGGTCGGCATCTTCCTGCAGCCGAACGCCAACGCGCTCGCCACCGCGGAGCGCGTGACGGCGGAAATGGCGCGGCTGAAGGCAGCCTTCCCGCCGGGGCTCGAGCATTCCGTGGTCTACGACACCACGCGCTTCGTCAAGGTCTCGATCCGCGAGGTGGTGATCACGCTCGCCGAGGCGATGGCGCTGGTGTTCCTGGTGGTGTTCCTGTTCCTGCAGAACTGGCGCGCGACGCTGATCCCGTTCGCGGCGGTGCCGGTGTCGCTCATCGGCACCTTCGCCGGGCTGGTGCTGCTCGGCTACTCGATCAACACGCTGACGCTGTTCGGCATGGTGCTCGCCATCGGCATCGTGGTGGATGACGCCATCGTGGTGCTGGAGAACGTCGAGCGCATCATGCACGAGGAGCGCCTGCTCGCGCGCGAGGCGGCGATCAAGGCGATGAGGGAAGTCACCAGCCCGATCATCGCGATCGTGCTGACGCTGTGCGCGGTGTTCGTGCCGATCGCCTTCCTCGGCGGCCTGACCGGGGAGCTCTACCGCCAGTTCGCGGTGACGATCTCGATCGCGGTGGTGATCTCGGGGATCGTCGCGCTGACGCTGACGCCCAGCCTGTGCGTGCTGATATTGAAGCGCGAGCACAAGCAGCCCGGCCGCTTTTTCCGCGGGTTCAACAGCTGGTTTGCCCGCATGTCCGGCCGCTATGTCGATGGCGTCAGCTGGATGCTGCGCCGGGGCGGCATCGCGCTCGCCCTCTTCGTCGGCATGGTCGCGCTTACGGTCGGCCTCTGGCGCGCCACGCCGGGCTCGCTGGTCCCGGACGAGGAC
>CAZVOI010001056.1:0-4044 GCA_964628275.1 uncultured Acidobacteriota bacterium
ATCATCCACGTCAGCGAAGGCAGCAGGATGGTCAGGCGGATCGACCACGGCACTTCCCCTGCGCCTGCTAAGTACTGGAGAGGCACGAGCGCTCCGAAGAGCAGCCAGCCCCCGGCCCCCTGCGCCGCGGCGAGCGGCAAAACCCAGAGCACGTACCAGGGGTGAAGCGTCGGCGCGAGCAGGAGGGCGCCTCCCAAGGCGAGTCTCGCCTCGTGGGCGGCATCGAGCCGACGGCGAAACGACTGAGCAACCGCCCAGATCAGCGCCGCCAGCAGCACGGTGATCCGCGCCAGTTCCTGCGGCCAGGCCATCCGATACGCCGCATCCCAGATCGCGGTCCCCGAGGTGCCCCAGCGCGTCTGAGCCCAAGCGATCACGGCCTTCAGGTGCGGCGCGACCTCCGCCCACTCGAACAGCCCGCGCACTCCCGAAAAGAGCACCGCGCCATGCTCCCACCGCTTTGCGTAGGCAACGACCCCCGCGCCGTACCACGGACCGCGGAGCGCATACGGCGCGGTCGTGACGGCGACGACGACGATAACGGCGATCAGCGCCCCGACTCTCATGCGCCGCGCGAATCCCGGGATGAGGATCAGCGGGAGCAGCTTCGCCTGGATGGCCGCGCCCAGGGCGGCGCCGGCCCGCGTGGCCTTGCCTTCGATCAACCACGCGATCGCCAGCAGCACGAACAGGATCCCCAAGGGTTCGACGTGGCCGCTACCTGCGACCTCGATCACCGAGAGAGGGTTCCAAGCGTAGAGAACGACCCGATCGGGAGGTAGCTTCAGCGCGCGCAGGAGCCGCAGCAGCGCCCAGATCACGCCGACGTCCAAAACCGCCAACGCGATCTTGAATCCCGTCACGCCGATCCTGAGCCAGGCAAGAGCGGCGAAGAGCAGCTCGGCGAGCGGAGGGTAGATCGTCGGGATCTCGGGGTGGTTGAGCTTCGGGTACACGTCCGCGTCGCGCAACTCGGCGCGCATGGGATCGGAAGGGGCGAACTTGTACGGGTGATGCCCCGCGTCTTGCACGCGGCCGTCCCAGACGTAGCGGTAAACATCGTCGGACAGACTCGGCACCGCGACCGCCGCGATCAGCCGGAACAAAACCGCTGCCACGAACATCGCGCGAAGCGCCACGGGCCCGCCGGAAGCGACGGCCCGCCATGCCAAAAGCATCAGCACCAGAAGGAGCGCGTGACAGCTCAAATACAGCGAAACATGTTCCCGGAGATCGCCCGCGGCGCAAAGGATCGCGTAGAGCGCGGCGGCCACGACCGCGAGCGAGGAGACGACGCGCATGAGCCGGGCAGTATACTCGGCGTCTTTCGAGGTGATTAGGTGGCCGTGCGCTCCGTCGTGCTGGCGCTCTACTTCGGCGTCCTGGCGTTACTCACCTCGTATGCGGCGCACCGGTGGTACCTGCTCTGGTTGTTCCGGCGGCACCGGAGCGACGCGCCGCGGCCGCAGGCCCGATTCGAACGCCCGCCCAGTCTCACCGTTCAAGTCCCCCTCTACAACGAGATGTACGTCGCGGCGCGAGTGATCGAGGCGGTGGCAGGTTTCGATTGGCCCCACGACCTGCTGGACATCCAGATCCTCGACGATTCGACCGACGAGACTTCGGCGATCGCGGCGTCTGCCGTAGCCGCGGCGCGCGCACGGGGCATCGACATCGTCCACCTGCGGCGCCGCGATCGAACCGGATACAAAGCGGGAGCGCTCGCGGCGGGACTCGAGACGGCCAAGGGAGAATTCGTCGCCGTCTTCGACGCGGATTTCGTTCCCGCCCCGAACTTCGCGCGGGCGCTCATGGATCACTTCACCGACCCTCGTGTCGGGATGGTTCAGGCCCGCTGGGGACACCTGAACCGGACGGGCTCTCTCTTGACGCGCGCGCAGTCGATCCTGCTCGACGGCCACTTCGTCGTCGAGCACGCGGCCCGCAATCGCTCCGGCCGCTTCTTCAATTTCAACGGAACCGCGGGAATCTGGCGTCGGGCCTGCATCGACGACGCCGGCGGCTGGCAGCACGACACGCTCACCGAAGACCTCGACCTGTCCTACCGTGCGCAACTCAACGGCTGGCGCTTCGTGTTCGCAGGGACCACCGTCGCGCCCGCGGAGCTCCCGGTCGAGATGGGGGCGTTCAAGTCGCAGCAGCATCGGTGGGCGCAAGGCTCAGTACAGACGGCCGTCAAACTGCTCCCGCGCATCCTGAAAAGCGCACTCCCGATGCGCGTCAAACTCGAGTCGGTCTTCCACCTGACCGCGAACGCCGGCTACCTCCTGATGGTCGCGTTGACGATCTTGATCGGGCCCGCCGTCTGGTATCGCCGCGGCATCGGAGCGAAAGAGCTGGCGCTCATCGACCTGCCGCTCATCGCGACGTCGCTGGTGTCGATCGCCGTCTTCTATCTGGTCTCACAACGCGAGGCCTACGGCCATTGGCGCGACGCGGTGCGCTACCTTCCGGTGCTGATGGTGGTCGGCGTCGGCATCTCGATCAACAACACGCGAGCCGTCGTCGCCGGACTCATCGGCGGTGACTCCGAGTTCCGGCGCACGCCCAAGTACGCGCTCGCAGCTGGCGGAGCGGGAACGCTCGCCACCCGCAGGTATCGCGCGCGCCGCGGTTTCGACACATGGGTCGAACTCTTCCTCGGTTTGTATTTTTCCGTCCTCGTCGTCGCGGCGATCGCCGACGACCTATGGGGCGCCGTCCCGTTCCTGGCGTTGTTCGCCTGCGGGTTTTCGTACACGGCGATGATGGTGTTGGGCCAGGAACGAAACCCGGCGCTCAACGTCCCCGTCGCGCGAGGATGCTCGAAACCATCGCCGTAGGAATCCTCCGCATGCGGATGATCTTGACGCGGTGTCCATCGGGCGTCGCCTGCGTTCCTTCGAAGGTCCAGGCGGGCAAGCCCTGAGGCGTCAACTCGAATGCGGCGGCGGCTTCGGAGTTGACGACTAGCGTGTTGCCGTTTTGCAGCCGTTGGCAGGAACCCATCACACGGCTAAAGAACCCGGACCCGCCGGGAGCGAACTGAACGAGCTTCGTCGGTGCCAACGGATTGAACTCCAGGACTCTCGACCACTCACGGGAGAGGCCGTTGTCGAACACGAGGATGTTGCCGTTGTCTAGAACCGTGGCCTCGTGCGGTCCGGACAGCACTCCGCGCCCCCAGTGCCACAGCAATTGCCGGCTCGGCCAGTCGATGATCATCACCGCGTCCTGGTGCCGGGACGTCACGACGACGGCGTTTCTCCCGTAGATGGGGCTCACGCCTTCGAGCGCTGGAACGCCCGCCCAGCGAAGCGAGTTGCTGTGAAGCAGATCGATGACCATGTGCTCGCCCTGCCCGCCCCCGCCGGCCCTCTGAAAGGTGAACGGGACCTTCGAAGAGGAGAGGACGTCGTAGAGCGAGACGCTCTCGACGATCTTCCCGTCCGCCGAAAGCATGGTCAGGACGTCGTCGGCGACGTCGTTGTCGGGATCGATGGCGGGGATGCGTCGCCGGTTCAGGACCAGGGTCAGGAGCTTGCCGTCCGGCGTGACACTGACGTCGTGGTGCGCGTTGATCTCCCTCCGCCAGACAACGTTGCCGTCCCAGGCCAGGCGCTGCACGTAGCGGCCGGACTGGATCGGATCGGCGACCTTGTCCTCGTCGAGACGCGCCCCGACGACGACGAGGTCACCTTCCTCCAGGAGCTCCGCGTGCTCCCAGCGGTGGCACCCTTCGTCCTTCCAGGAACGGATGAGCTCGCCCCCGAGCGAGAGGAGCTGGGCGGTACACGTGCCGGCATAGACGACGAGCGTGTAGCCGGGTGAGGCGCGCTTGCTGTCGAGGATGCGCGCCCCTCCTCCCGCCTCCTGCCTGGGTAGGCCGGTCGTGTCGAGGTACCCGAGCGACCGGAGGCGCTCGATACGCTCATCGTCTATCGAAGAAGTGGGAGAAGGCGGTGGGATCGAAGGTGCCGGGGGCTTTTGGTTGCAAGCCGGCGCCGCGAGAGCGATGAGCACGAGCAACGCGGCGCGGAAAAG
>CAZVOI010001057.1:0-2982 GCA_964628275.1 uncultured Acidobacteriota bacterium
GACAACAACACCAGCCAGCACCCCGGCGGCGGCCTGATCCTGCCGATCGATTCGCATCCCAACGCGCTGCTGCGTCCCAATGCGACGCCGTGGCGTTCACGTGTCCAGGCCTACGACTCGACCTTCAGCCTCGGACCGACCGATGCCATCACCCTGCACGTCAACGGTGTGAACTCGGTCATCCCGAGCTTGCCCGGTGTGAGCGTCTTCAACGACAGCACCGACTTCTGGGATCCAACGACTCCGCTCGCGAACGTGAAGACGCCCAACACCGGCACCAAGATCCGCATCAAGAGCGTGAGCGCGCTGGGCAGCTTCATGCAGGTACAGGTACTCCAGTAGACAGCCG
This sequence comes from uncultured Acidobacteriota bacterium, assembly GCA_964628275.1. GTDB lineage: Bacteria > Acidobacteriota > Vicinamibacteria > Fen-336 > Fen-336 > CAZVOI01. The sequence goes on from CAZVOI010001057.1 coordinate 350, forward strand.
TCTTCTGCTCGAAGGCAGTACCAACGTCCCCCGCAGGCAACTGCGGGGGACGTTGTCTTCGTGGACATCGAGTCGATCAGCGATGTTACGAGCTCCCGCGGGGACAGCCCACGCATGCGGCCGTGTGGCGCGCCCGGACCGGCGAGCGTTCGATCTGGAACGAGCGTTTGCAGCCGTTGTGGGCTTGGCCCGGCGCCTTACCTGGGAAGCTCGAGGCCGCTGGCCTGGGGAGAAAAGCCTACGGGAGCGGTTTGATCCGGATGTTCTTGTAATAGACCGTGCTGTTCGGGTCGTGTCCCTGGAGCGCAATCGTGCCGGGGCCGACGATCTTGCGGCCCGGGCCCTCGCGGCCGCCGTCCCAGTCCGGCGGCTGGGTCCATTGCACGACTTGCTTGCCGTTCACGTTGACCGTGATGGTGTCGCCGTCGACGATGATGTGCTCGGTGAACCACTCGTCGTCCTTCGCCGGCGACTGATCGAGAAGGTCCACGACGTGATACAGGCTGCCGGTCCGGATGCGGTCGGTGTGCGAGTTGTTCACCTGGATCTCGAAGCCCTTCGAGGGGAAGCGGCCCGATGGACGGGCGTTCGCGCCGACTTCCTGGAGCTCGGTCAGCACGTAGACGCCGCCGTTCGAGCCCGGGCGCGTCATCACGTCCACCTTCAATTCGAAGTTGCGGAAGCTGTGGTTGCGCAAGCTGCCGTCGTAGTAGCAGTGGCTCGCCGCGCCTTTGGCGACGATCGCGCCGTCCTTGATGGTGAAAGTTTCCGCCGGGCCCCCGATCTTCCAGCCCGTGAAATCCTTGCCGTTGAAGAGGCTCGTGAATCCCGGTTCGGCCGCGGGCGCGGCGCCTTGCAGCCCCGCCGCCAGCAGCAAGGGAAGGACGCTCGGAATGAAGCTCATGGCCGGGAATGTACCACCGCCGAGATCAACGCCGGGGTTGGGCTTCCCTGGGCCTTGGATTGACGGAAATGCGTTTATACGTATACTAGTATGACGAACGGCGAAACGATCAAGTCCGTAGTCTGGATGGGTTCGTCGCGAAGGGACCTACGAGATTTCCCGAAAGAGGTCCGGACCGAGATGGGTCATGCTCTCTATGCCGCACAGTGTGGCGAAACGGACCCCGCCGCGAAGCCCCTGAAGGGTTTCGGCGGCACTCGCGTGATGGAAATCACGGATCGGCACGACACCAACACTTATCGGACCGTGTACACCGCACAGCTCGCGTCGGCTGTGTACGTGCTGCACGCCTTCCAGAAGAAGTCGAAACATGGCATCGCCACGCCGCAAAAGGAGCTCGACTTGATCCGCCAGCGCTTCGCTGAGGCTGAACGCTTGGAAGAATCGAGGCGTAGTTGATATGACCCAGAGGACATCGCCCAAGAGACGAAGAGCTGCCATCGAGTTCGAGGAGAGTACCGGCAACGTGTTCGCGGATCTGGGACTACCGAATCCGGGGCGGGAGTTGCTGAAGGCACGACTGACCCTCGAGATCTGCCGCATCATCAGGGAACGAAAGTTGACACAGGCGCGAGCTGGCGCGCTCATGGGCATCAAGCAGCCACACGTATCCCTGCTCGTGCGGAATCGCGCGGGCACCTTCTCGGTCGAGCGGCTCATGGATTTCCTCAGCGCACTCGGCCAGGACGTCGAAATCACGGTCCGTCCCACTCGCAAGGAGCATGGAGCTGTCTCGGTCGTCCTCGCCTGAGAGCACCGTCTTACGAAATCGAGTCAAGCTCACGCGCCGTCGCTTTCATAGATACGGACGCTAGACTCTGGGGGGAGCATGATCAGCCGACGAACCTTCACGCAACAGGCAGGCCTGTTCGCCTCGGCCGCGCTGATCGCGCCCGATGTGCTGGCGCAGCGCCGGCACAAGATGGGGTTGCAGCTCTTCACCATCCGCGACGCGATGGCGCGGGATGTCCCCGGAACGCTGAAGCGCATCGCCGCGATGGGGTACCAGGAGGTCGAGACATACGGCTTCGATCCCGCCGGGATCGGCTACTACGGCCTTCCGGCCAAGGCGTTCGCGGAGCAGTTGCGAGACAACGGCATCACGAGCCCGAGCGGACACTACGACCTCAACAAGTTCGTGACGACCAGCGTCGACGACCTGAATCGATACGTCGACCGCTGCGTCGAAGGCGCGCACGCGCTCGGGCAGACTTACATCACTTGGCCGGTGCTCGACGCGGCCTCCAGGGCGATCGAGACGTTCAAAGTCGTCGCGGAGCGATTGAACGGCATCGGGGAACGGGTCGGGAAGGCGGGGCTGCAGGTGGCGTACCACAACCACGGGTACGAATTCGTCGAGCAGGACGGCCAGCTCCCCTACGACATCATCTTGAAGAACACCGATCCGAAGCTGGTCAAGCTGCAAGTCGATCTGTACTGGCTGGCGCACGACTCGAAGCAGCCTGCCCACTACTGGTTCCAGCGGGCGCCCGGCCGCTTCGTGATGTGGCACGTCAAGGACATGCATCGCACGAGCCGCGACTACACCGAGCTGGGGAACGGCACGATCGACTACACGCGCATCTGGCCCGACATCGCGCTCGCGGGGATGAAGCACTTCTTCGTCGAGCAAGGCGGCAACTTCGCGCACGATTCGATGCGCAGCGTC
>CAZVOI010001058.1:0-1653 GCA_964628275.1 uncultured Acidobacteriota bacterium
GCGTGCTCGGTGGTGAGAAGCGATCCGCCGAGGGCGCGCCGCTCGTCGTCGAGGAGCAGCGGGTCGGGGCGCACCGTCGCCGGAAAGCGGCGCTCGGAGAGGCCCGGGATGAAGACGAGCTTGAAGCGCAGGCCCGCGCTCTGGGCGACGTTGCCGACGAAGACGCGCGCCTCGCCCAGCTCGCCTTCGCGATAGGTCTGGCTCGCGAGCAGCTCCTGCACGCGGGCCACGAATTCGCCACGACTCGGCCCAGGCGCGTGCGCGGCGAGCGGCCGCAGCGCGCGCTCGAGGCGCAGCCGGACGGCGTCGCCGCGCTTCACCCAACGGTCGAGCAGGCGAAGCGTCGCGTCGAGATAGGAGCCCCAGCCGGCCTCGGCCGGGAAGTCCACGAAATCGCCGGCGAGCCGGTAGAGGATCGCGCGCAGGCTCTCGCTGAGGCGAACATCGCGCTCGTCGAGGGGATCGCGCTCGTAGCGCTCGGCCGTCGCCTTCGCGTCGGCGGCCATGCGATCGAGCCCGGCGCGCCATTGATCGAGGCCGCTCACGATGCCGGCCCGCGCCGACATCCGGTCCCAACGCGCGGCGCTGAACTCGGCATCCTCGCCGAGGATCTCCTCCCAAGGCACCTGCGCTGTCGTCAGGAACTCCATCACCCGGGTTCGCTCATAGTCGCGGTCCAGGAGGTCGAGGAGCAGACCCAACGAGCGAGCCGCCGCGTCGACGCGCGGCGTGCCTTCGAGGAAGTAGGCGTCGATGCCCGCGCGCTCGAAGGCGGCGTCGAGCGCCGCGGCCTCGGCGCTGCCGCGGAGCAAGACGCCGATCTCGCCATAGGACACGTCGCCGGAGCTGGTGGCTTCGCCGATCATGCGGGCGATTTCGACGGCTTCGAGATGCTCGCCCGAGGCGGCGAGGATGCGAACCGATGCGTCGAGGTCCTGGGCGCTCTCTTCTCGTGTCGCCCCGTCGTCGAAGAACCCGGATTGAAGCCGGTGGAGAGCGCTCTTGGGGGTCTTCTCTTTCGACAAGCTCCGATCGAGGCGGACCAACGGGTAGCTCTTGGCGAGGGCGGCCATGAAACTCTCGAGCGCGACGGACGGGTCATCGAGAGGACACACGACCACGGCGCCGATGTCGGTCTGCGGCGTTCCTCGAGCGGCCCTCCTTAGTAAGGTAGCGCGAGACAGCAGCCGAGCCGCCTCCAGGCGACCATTGACGCTGCGTTGCACGCGGGCCAGGAGTTGAAGTCGTTCCGGCGCGGCCGAGGAGGGCGCGAGCCCATCGAGAGCGTCGGGGCCGATCCCGGCGGCATCGAGATCATGGAGCGTGCGCAGGGCAGCGGGAGCAAAACCGCGCGTGCGCAGCGCCGTTCTTAGGTACTCCGGGAGATCCTGTCGCTGGCCCTCCTCGCGCGCCGCGGCCAAGACCATCGCGAGGTCGGCGAACTCGGGAACGGAACGGAAGCCTTCGAGAAGGGCCGCCGGCTCGACAAGCCGCCACGCGAGCTGCTCCGGTCGCTCGAAGTGAATCGCGAAGTGGCCGGTCTCGGCGAAAAGTGTCTGGTTCAGCCAGGTGCCCAGGAGCGGCGTCCCAACGATGACGTGAATCGGGAGAAACGGATCCTTCGCGCGGAGCGCTTGCACCGCGGTCTCGAGC
>CAZVOI010001059.1:0-2503 GCA_964628275.1 uncultured Acidobacteriota bacterium
GGAGCCGCCAGCGTCGAGCAGACGATCCGCGCCGGCGAGCTTCTCTCCTACGAAGAGGGCGCGCTCGCGACGGTCTCGGTGAAGCGGCTCGGCGGCACGCTGTCGCTGGCGATCGACGGCAAGGTGGACGCCACCAGCTCCGGCGACATGGCGACGCAGCGGCTGCTGGCGCACGTGCCGATGCTGCTCCACCCCGACCCGCGACGGGTCATGGTGATCGGCCTCGGCAGCGGCGTCACCGCCGGCTCGGCGCTCTCGCATCCGGTCGAGCGGGTGGACGCGGTCGAGATCCTGCCCGAGGTCGCGCGCGCCGCGCGCCGCTTCGCGAAAGCTAACCACGACGCACTCGACGATCCGCGGCTGCGGCTGATCGTCGCCGACGGCCGCAACCACGTGCTGCTGACTCGGGACTCCTACGACGTGATCATCTCGGAGCCGTCGAACCCATGGATGGCCGGCGTCTCGGCGCTGTTCACGCGCGACTTCTTCTTTCTGGCGCGGGAGCGCCTGACCGAGGGCGGCCTGTTCTGTCAGTGGGCGCACATCTACAACATGGGCGAGGCGGACCTGCGGACGGTGATCGCGAGCTTCACGGACGTGTTCCCGGACGCGGCGCTCTACCTGATCAACGAAGGCGACGTGCTGCTGGTCGGCGGCCGCCGGCCACTGGGCTTCGATCGCGCACGCCTGGAGCAGCGCATCGGCGAAGGCCGGGTTGCCGCCGACCTCCGGGAGATCGGCGTCGTCGATCCGTTCGTGTTCGCGAGCCTCTACACGCTCTCCCCCGAGGGTCTCCAGAAGCTCGCCGCGGGCGCGCTCCGCCACAGCGACGACCGGCCGGTTCTGGAGTTCCGGGCGCCGCGAGCGATCCACGCCAACACCGGCCGCGCCAATGCCCGGCTGCTGATCGAAACCGGCCGAACCACGCCGCTGCCGGCGGCCTGGGCCGAGTTGGTCGCGAACGCCAGTGCGGCGCAACTCGCGGCGCGGGCGCGGATGGTGGAGCGCGCCGAAGGCCATTACTGGGCCTTCGATCTCTACGGGCAGGCGATCACCAAGGACCCACGCGGCCTTCCGGCGCTCGAAGGCTACGCGCGCTGCGCGGCGCGCACCGATCGCGTCGCCATCGCCGAGAAGCGCTTGCGCGAGCTGAGCCAGGAGTCGGCATCCGTGGAAGCGAACGTGGCACTCGGTCTCTTGCTGACGAACGCCGGCAGGGCCGAGGAGGCGCTCGCCTCCCTGAAGACGGCCCTCGATCGCGACCCTCGCCAGCGGCGGGCGCTGATCCTGGCCGCCGAGATCCAGGAGCAAGCGGGCAACCTGGATGCGATGGAGGGGCTCGCACGGCAAGCGCTGGCCGCGGCCCCCGGCGATGCCGAAGCCGAGGCGTTTCTCGCTTCGGCGGCGCTCGCGCGCGGCGCCAAGCCGGACGCAATCGCGATCGCCGATCGTGTCCTGGCGCGCGACCCGAACGAAACCCGCGCGCTTCAAGTGGCGGCATTCGCGCGCGCCGAAACGGGCGACCGCGCCAGCGCACGCCTCTTCCTGGAGCGGCTCCTCGCAGCGGAGCCCGACTCTCCCGGGCATTGGGCGAACTTCGGCGCCTTCGAGCTCGAAGGCAAGGACTATCGCGCGGCGGCCCGGCTGTTCGAGACCGCGGCCGACTTGAACCCCGGCGACGCACGCGCGTACCTCGGCCTGCGCGAGGCGGGCCGAGCCCTGGGCGACGCAGCACTCGCCGCGCGCGCGGACAAATTCCTGAAATCGCGCGGGTTGTGATCGCGTCCAAACTCTCTCTCGCTCTCGATCACAGGCGGGGCCCCGCTGGCCTCAGCGCTTCGGCGCTTCGATGATGGTCACGGGATAGAGGGCGAAGGGATCCTGCTCCTGCGCCGCCAGCGCGTCGAATCCCCGCAGGAAGTCCCCAGGGCTCAGCTCGCGGTAGCGGTTGCGGTGCCACCAGATGAGGCCACGGAAGCGCCGCCCCTGCTCCAGCCAGCGGTACGCGAGCTCGAGCATGTCGCGGTCGTTGCTCACGAGCACGCGGTCGAGCGCCGTGGCCCGCTCGAAGTGGGGTGCGTCCGTGGTCTTCTCGGGGAAAACATCGACGGCGCGCAGCACGTCCCAGCTCGCGTGCATGAGGGCCTTCACCACGGGACCGTCCACGTCGGCGTCTGCGTAGAGAGAAAAGCGCCCGGGCACTACCGAGCGCCGCGGCGGGCCAGGTGCTCGTCACGGCGACGCTTGTGTTCCGCCAAGATCTCGGCCTCGTCCTCGCGCCTGAAGGAGTCTTCGATCTCCTCCTGGTGCCCGTAGTAGTACGACAGCGCCGCGTAGATCTGCTCCAAGGACAGACTCTCGTAGTGCTCGCGGATCTGCTCGGGGGTGAGGCCTCCCTTGTGGAAGAAGACCACGTCCATCACCCGCACCCGCGTGTCGTCGATCGAGGCCTTGCCCCCACAGACCTCGTGGTCCTTGACGATGTGGGAATAGACCGTCTGCG
>CAZVOI010001060.1:0-2108 GCA_964628275.1 uncultured Acidobacteriota bacterium
CCCGATGGCCGCCTTCATCCGCAGCCAGCTCCCGCCGGGTGTCGCGATCGCCAACGCCGCGACCAGCGTCGAGTACCTGACCGGCCACCGCAACCTGAACCTGCACGGCGTCACCAGCCCGGGCTTCGCCGGGGGACGCACGGCCGAGCGAGAAGCAGGCATGTTCGAGTCGCTCGCGCGGATTCCGGCGGCCGAGCGGCCGCCCTACCTGCTGCTGACGCGCTCGGGGCACGAGGGCTCGGAGCTGCTGCAGGCGTTCAGTCCTGGCGCGCCGCTCTACTCGACCACCAGCTTCGGCGACGACCTGCTGCTGTTCCGGGCGAGCTGGGACGTGCTCGACGGCAGCGACGAGCCGGCCCTCGAGACGGCGCGCGCGGCGGTCGCCGGCCTCGAGCGCATGGACCGGCTCGACGTCTGCGACCCGAGCGACGAGGCGGCGCACGATTACAGCTTCGACTCGCGGCGGGGCGAGCTGCTGATCGCCGGATCCGTCGCGATCGGCCCGGTCGCGTCCGCGGCCGGGCAGCGCCGGCTCGCCGACGCCGGCCGCCTGATCCTGGGCGGCGAGTCGTTCCGGGTTCGCACGCACGGCGGACGCGAGCTGGTCGTCGTGCTGCGCACCCGCTCCACGATCGTCGCGCGCGGGCTGCGCGCGAGCGGCGGCCTCGCGGCCGAAGTCGGGCTGCCCGAGACCGGCATCGTGGTCCGCGCGGGCGGGCGCGAGGTCGCGCGGATCGCCCTGCCGAACGCCCCGGGCTGGAACGAGCACGTCATCCGCCTGCCCAAAGACGCCATCGCCGAGGGTTTCACCCGCCTCGAGCTGCGAGGCCGCTACGCGGCCTTCCACTACTGGTTCTACCAGTAGTCAACGACCTGATCGCCTTCAACCGGCAAGCGAACGCCCAGCGCGGCCACCGGATTGGCGCCAGGGAGCGGTACTGGCCGAGTCATGCGGGCTGTGCCTGACGCTCGGCCATCTTCCTGCGCCCCGGGCCTAGCGTCGGCAGAAACCGGATCGCACCGCCGACCTTCTTCGCTGCGGTTCGCAGGTCATGCAGCGCTTGAAGGTTGAGCCAGAATAGCGGGCTGTTCTCGAAGAAGTGGCCCAGCCGCAGCGCCGTGTCGCCCGTGATGGCCCGCCGACCATGCAGGATGGCTGTGATCCGGTTGGTGGGGACCCCAAGCTGTCGGCCTAGTTCGGCTGCACTCATATCCAGCTCTTCGAGCTGCTCGGCGAGATGCTCGCCGGGGTGAATCGCACTACGTCCCATGTCTCACCTATGTCGCGAATTACGCAGTACGTCAAGAGTAATTATCCGATCTGCGGATCAGCAGGGCGCGGACCGGGAAAGGTCGGTCAATCTGATTCGCCTTGAGCGATCAGTAGTCCGTGTTCAGCATGAGCAAGCTGCTCCTCGCGGAGCCTTGCCAAGGGCGGTGCGCAGTGGCATCCTCGGAACATGAAGCTGAGTTTGCCGAAGCGTGAAGCTCAGCGACCTGGAGCGGCATCTGCAAGCAACTCGAAATCCAGCAGCCGTAAGCAATAACCGCTGGTGTTAGTGGCGCGCCCCCTGGACTCGATCCTGGCGGAGGTGCGCGGCTTCTACGAGAGCCACCACGACGGCATCGAGCGCTCGCGCCTGCGCCACCACTACTACTACGACTACCTGACGCGGATCCTGCGCGTGCGCGTGCCGCCGGGCGAACGGGTACTCGACCTGGGCTGCGGCGCGGGCCACCTGCTGGCGGCGCTCGAGCCGGCGCGGGGAGTGGGCATCGACGTCTCATCGCCTGCGATCCGGGCGGCCCGGGAGCGCTACGGCAACGAGCGCCTGAGCTTCCTGGATGGCGACGTCTCGGACCCCGAGCTGCTCGCCCGCGCGGGCGGACCCTTCGACACCATCCTGCTCGTCAATCTCGTCACGCACCTCTTCGACGTGCAGGCGACGCTCGAGGCGCTTCACGCGGTGAGCCACTCGCGCACGCGCGTGCTGATCTACAGCTACAGCCGCCTGTGGCAGCCGCTGCTGCGGCTCGCGGAGCTCGTGGGCATGAAGTACCGCCAGCCCCCGGAGGCCTGGCTGCCGCCCGAGGAGATCAAGGCGATG
>CAZVOI010001061.1:0-4995 GCA_964628275.1 uncultured Acidobacteriota bacterium
CTCGATCGACGTTGGGCCGAGCACGAGGAGAATCCGGACTCGGCGGTTCCATGGTCCGAGGTGCGCAAGCTGTTGGGTTGAGCCTGGTGTACCGAGTCGTCTTCAGGCCGCAGGCCGAAGACGAAGCCCTTGAAGTCAGGCAGTGGTTTCGGTGAGCCCGGTCGTCGCGCTCCCGCCGCCCGGAACAGGCGAAGGCGGCTAGCGAGGGCCATCGGAGATCAGGTCTTCCCACTGCCGAGTCATTTCATGAACGAACCGCAAGCCAAAAAAAGAGGGGGCCCGAAGGCCCCCTCTTGGACGGTCGGGCTCTTGTGCGAGCCCGAAACTAAGCGGCTACCACTCCAGGCGCGCCGACACGCGAACGATGCGCGGCGGCAAAATGGTCAGGGGCGTGCCGAAGGTCGGGATGTTGACGCCCGTCTCGCTGATCGTCAGGCGACCCGTGGTCGCGCGGGCGCTGTACTCGGGGTTCGCGTTGAACACGTTGAAGACGTCCAAGAGCACGCCCAGCTTGGCGCGACCGCTGCTCGTCAGGTTAATCTTCTTCTCGGCGCGGAGGTCGAGCTGCTTGTAGGTCTGAATCCTGTGAGCGGTGAGATCCTCTGCCCTGAAGTTCTGCGCCTGGCCGGTGACCGTCGCGCTGAAGACGCGGCCGTAGGGGTAACCCTGCTGAATGCGGAAGACGGGTGTGAGGCGGACGCCCCAGCCGGGTTGGTAGGAGCCGTGGACTTTGAAGTTCCACTGCGAGAACTGGTCCTTCTGGGCCGCACCGTTCGGCGTGATGGGGTTGCCGGTGGTGCCAAAAACGTTGGTCAGTGTCCCGCCCGTGCCATAGTTGGCGCCTGAGCCGGTGCCGAAGAAGTTCGTCCCAAACGCGTCATACCAGGTGATGGAGTACGAGCTGACCAGGTTCCACTTCTTGCTGAAGCGCTTGGTGACGCCGACCTCGAGCGTCTTGTAGTCGGCCGTGAACCCGTCCGGGTTGTAGATGTAGTTGACGACCGGGAGCGCCGCGTTTACCGGGTTGAGGCCGACGGCGGTTACTGTGCGGTTGTCGCCAGAATCGGCGATGTTGCCGGGGGCGAAGGCGCCCGGCGCGATGCCGTCTGGGCCGTTGTCGACGACGGTGGCCGGCACGGTCCAGGCAGACAGCGGACGGTTTCGATTCTCTTGGTTGTAGCCGTCACGGTCCATCTTCCAAACGAAGCCGACGCGAGCGCCGATGCTGCGGCCGAGATCGCGCTCGAGCCAGGCCGACAGCTCGTTGGTATAGGAGTTGCGGAGGTTGGGATCGACGGAGATGCTGGCCGTGCCGCCGATCTGGGCTTGCAGCGCCCCCGACTCTCCCGGCTGCCAGACGCGGTCGCCGTTCAGGTCGTTCCAGCCGTACTGCGAGTACTGAGATCCGGTGTTCGGGTTCGCGGTGCTGGCGAGACCCACGCCCGGGTTGAAGAAGTAGCGGCCGAAGTTGGCCTTCAAGACGGTCTTACCGTTGCCTTGGAGGTCATAGATCGCTCCCAGCCGAGGCGCCACGTGGTTGAAGGTCTGCACGTTGTCTGCCGCCGCGAACGTTGCGGCCTGCGCCGAGAAGCGGCTCGTGGGCCGTTCTTGCGCGGGCAAGAACAGGCGGTAGCGGTCGTAACGCAGGCCCAGATTGATCGTGAGCTTGTTGAGCACGTAGCTATCGTTCGCGAACAGGCCGTAGTTCCGGAGGCCGTTCCAGGAGTCGGTCGTGAGGCCGAGGCGCACGTAGTCCGGGGCGCCGTTGTTGAGCACGTGCAGCACGTTGTTCGCCCAATTGGCGAAGTAGCGCTCGCGGCCGGTTTCGTGCTGGACCTCGCCGCCGACCTTGACCTGGTGGTTGCCGCCCAGCTTGTTGTCCGCGAAGAACGTATAGGCCCCGTGCAATTGCTTGCGCCGGCGGTCCAGCTCCCAGTTGTACCCGCCACCCGTCACGGCGCCGGTGGCGCGATCCTCGACACGGGGTGTCGTCAGGTCGTTGCCGATGAGCCCGAAGTTGTAGCCGAACTCGCCCGCCCGGACCTCCAAAAAGCCGCGATTGCCGAAGGTGCGGTTGTATTCGAGCTTGCCGACCCAGGAGGGAGAGTCCTGCAACGACGTCTCCTTGAATGTCGGGTTCTGAGCGCCGGGCGCGACGTCGGCAACGACTCGGAACGGCTGCTGCTTGATGCCGTACTGGAGGTACCCGATCAGCTTGTCCTTCGGCGTGATCTGGTAGGTGAACTTGCCGGTGTAGTTGTTCAGCTTGGTCAAGAAGCCGGTGCCGTCCAGGATCGCGCCGACAGGCGGCTGGTATACGACGTTCTCCTGGCGCAGCACGCCCGCCCAGAACCAGAGCTTGTCCTTCAGGATCGGTCCGCCGATCGAGGCGTTGAGGTTCTTGTAGGAGACGAGCGTGTTCGCCTCGGCGCGGTTCAATCCCAGTTGCTGAATCACCGCGCGCGGGATGTTGGCGTAGCCGCGGTTCAACTGGTCCTGCGTGAGGTTCGTGCTCTGGAGGAAGTCGCCGTTCTCGTACTCGTAGTAGACCTCGCCGGTGAGCTTGTTACCGCCGGCCTTGCCGATGAAGTTGGTCAGCACGCCGCCCGACGGCATCTCGGCCGAGTTGCCGGCGGTGCCGATGATGACCTCGTCGAAGGAGCCGTAGTCGAAATAGAAACCGGCTGCCGCGGTGCCTTCCGTCGTGTTGATGCCCTCGATCAGCGGGCGGTTCTGGCCGCCGTTGCCGTAAGCGACGTAGCCCGTCTGCGTGCCCGCCGAGCTGCCGCCGACGTCGAAGGTCCGAAGCTGCACGGCCGGCGTCGCGCCCAGGAGCGACCACATGTCGCGGGCGTTCGGCAGCGAGTCGAGCATGTTCTTGTCGAAGTTCTGTTGGACACGGGTCGCGGTCGTGTCGATCGGAGTCGTGTCACCGGTGACCGTGACCTCTTCCTGCATCGCCTTCACCGACAGCTTGGTGTTCACCGTGGCCGTGAAGCCGATGCCGATGCGGATCTCGTCCCGCGTGACCTTGCTGAAGCCGGTCATCTCGAACACCAGCTTGTAGGTCCCGGCCGGCAGGCCTGTGAACCGGTAGATGCCCTGCGCGTTGCTGACGGAGGTTTGCGGCCCGATTGCCGCGGTGCTGGTCGCCGTGACCGCCACGCCGGGCAGCACCGCGCCGCTCTCGTCAGCGACCTCGCCTTGAATCGAACCTGTCGAACCGGCGCCGCCTTGTGCGAAGGCTGGTCCGGTGACTAGCGCCAGCAGCAGCGCCAAGAACCAGAGTGCTCGCTTTCTCACCTTTGAACCTCCTCAGAACGACACTTGGGGCCCTTTCCTGAATGGAAAGGGCCCGCTGAAGATCCCTTGGGACTTCCTCCTGAAAACTCTGCTAGTTCGGAGAGCAAGGGGTGTACCACGGATGGGGGAGGTCTTCAACTGGATGAAGGTTCATTACTTAGAACAATTCATGTCATTCGACAGTGCGCCCGGACGCTTCAACCGTTCGGAGCGGATTCAACGCCTTGGAATCATTGGGCGTTTTGGTCTTAGCGCAGCGGTTCGATGTCCTGAAGCACGCGCGAGAGGGCCACGGCGCGCGCTCTTGGCCCGAGGGGGAACGTCAGGTCGCCGGCGTGGATGACGTCGAGGCGCTTCAACTTCAAATCGCTGAGCGCGACGTGCATGGATCGCGTGAGCTGCGGCGCGACCGTGCGCTTGATCTCGAAGCCCAGGCGGCTTCGTCCTCGAACGACCAGCAGGTCCAGCTCGGCGCCGCTGTGTGTTGCCCAGAAGAAGCATTCCTCCGGAAGCGCGCCCAGCCGATCGAGCACGGCCTGGATCGCGAAGCCTTCCCAGGACGCGCCGACCTTGGGATGTCGCTCGAGCTCTTCAACGTCCCGAATGCCGAGCAACGAGTGCAGCAGGCCCGCGTCGGTCAGGTAGACCTTGGGGGACTTCACTTGTCGCTTGCCGAGGTTCTCCGACCAGGGCGCGAGCTGCTTGACCACGAACGTGGCGCTCAGGAGGTCGAGATAGCGCCTGACGGTCATGTCCGACACGCCGAAGGAGCGCGAGAACTCCGAGGCGTTCCAGATCTGGCCGTGGTAGTGGGCGAGCATCGACCAGAATCGCGACAGCGTCCGAGCGGGGATCGACACCCCGAGCTGGGGCAGGTCGCGTTCCAGGAAGGTGTGGATGAAGTCGCGCCGCCAGCGCAGGCTCTGCGCCTCGCCGGCCGCGAGGTAGGAGCGAGGGAACCCCCCGCGCAGCCAGAGTCGGCGGAGGTTCTTGACGCCGACCTCGGGGAGCGAGAAGCCGGACAGCTCGTGGAAGGCGATCCGCCCCGCGAGCGACTCCGAGGACTGCCGGAGCAGGTCGGGGGTCGCGGAGCCGAGCACCAGGAAGCGCGCCGGCCGGCGCGGCCGATCGGCCAGGACCCTGAGCACCGGGAAAAGCTCGGGCCGGCGCTGCACCTCGTCGAGCACGACCAGGCCGCGCAGCTCCTTGAGCGCCAGCATCGGGTCCGCGAGCAGCGCCTGGACCCGCGGGTCCTCGAGATCGAGAAGCACGGAGCGGGGCTCCTGCCGCATCAGCGAGCGCGCCAGTGTCGTCTTGCCGCTCTGGCGCGCCCCCAGGATCGCGACCACCGGCGCGGTCCGCAGCAGCCAGCGCAGCCGCCGCTCGTGGTCCGGACGGTCGATTCTCATGGTTGAATTATCAACTGTACATGTTGACTTTTCAAGGACAGTGATGCCCCACCGCGGATGGGCGGGAGAGAGATCAGAGGCCCGCAGGCCGACCCCTTCAGGCGCACCGCGGCGCTACAATGACGCTCGATGGCGACTGCGGCGCAGACGGTCTATTCCCACATCGTCAAGGACCACGAGGTCTGTGGGGGCAAGGCCTCGATCGACGACACGCGGGTGCGGGTGATGGACGTGGTCTTCTTCCACAAGGGAGGCCTCACCCCCGAGCAGATCCGCGAGCACT
>CAZVOI010001062.1:0-2211 GCA_964628275.1 uncultured Acidobacteriota bacterium
GAGTCGCTTCTCCTCCGCCTCGCTGATCGCGGGCTTGATGCGGCGGAAGAGCTTCAGATCCTTCGTCTCGATCGCGCGCACGTAGTCCTCGACGAGCGCGACGATGGCGGCCTCGGCTTCGCTACGCTCGACTTTTTCCCAGAGGACGCCTCCGCCAGCGTCGAGAGCGCCGATTCCAAAGAGCGCTGACAAGACCGACGCCAACCGGATTCGGATTGGGGACATCTGCCATGTGGAGCATAGCCCAAACCAACGCCTAACTTCTACGGATTGGCACGGCGGAAGCGAGCCTCAGCGAAGCCCCGCCTGCTCGCGGACGTAGCGGGCGATCTGCTCGTGGGTCGCGAACCAGGCGCCGGGCCGCGACTTCATGTGCACGATCAGCCGCTCCAGCATCGCGGCGCGGGCACGGTGGCCGACGATGTGCGGGTGCATCGTCAAGATGAACATCCCGCGCTCCTGGTAGGCCACGTCGAACTCGCCCTTCCAGATCGCGAAGACCTCGTCCTGGTTCATCGTGGGACGCACGCTGCCGAAGCGGTCCATGTTGAAGTAGGGCGCGTCGTCGAGGATCCACTCCACCGGAAGCTCCACGATGCCGGTCGGCTGGCCGCCCGCGACGACCTCGTACGGGTTGTCGTCGGCCATCAGGCTCGAGTCGTAGGCGAGCCCCAGCTCCTTGGCGAGACGGATCGTGTGCGCGCTGTAGTCCCAGGACGGCGTGCGCATGCCGACCGGGCGCTTGCCGGCGATCCGCTCCAGGGTCGCGAGCGAGCGCGACATCAGCTCGCGCTCGGTGGGCTCGTCGAGCTGGGAGTTGCGCTCGTGGATCCAGCCGTGCAGGCCGATCTCGTGGCCGGCCTTGACGATCTCCTTTACCTTGGCCTCGTGCAGCATCGCCGAGACGGCGGGTATGAAGAAGGACGCCGGGATCTTGTGCCGATCGAGCAGCCCCAGGATCCGCGGCAGGCCGGAGCGGGCTCCGTACTCGCCTTGCGAGAGCGCGGCGACCGAGTCGCGGCCGTCGCGCAGCGTGACGGTCTCGTTGTCGAAGTCGAAAGACAGACCCACCGCGACGCGCGCGCCCGCGGGCCAGGTCTTCGGCGTCAGATCGCGGCCGGCCCGGACGCGGCCGACGACGCTACGGATCTGCTCCTCGCTCCAGGTCCACGGCGCGGGCGACGGCTGCTGGGCCGCGGCCGGCGCGGCCAGAAGAAATGAGAGAGCCCCGACCGGTAACAGGCTGTGGTGACGCATCGACGACCTCCCCTCGAACACGCGAGGGCTGATGATCTCGCCTTCGTGACGCCGGCGCTACCCCCGATGGCGCTACCGTTGCATCCATGATGGCGCCCACCGACCCGGCGGAAACGCACCGGCTCTTCCAGCACGACCGGGTCGCGGTTGGATACGCCTCGGCGCGGCCGTACCTCCACCCGGAGGTGTTCGCCCGCGTTCGCGAGTTGATCGGATCGAGGACGCGCTTCGAGCGCGCGCTCGACGTCGGCTGCGGGACGGGGATGTCGTCGATCGCCCTGCTCGACCTGGCGGAGGCGGTCGTGGGGCTCGACGCCTCGTTCGAGATGCTCCGCCGCGCGCGGCCTGCGAGCGGGGTCAGCTACGTGGCCGCCCTCGCGGAGTCACCGCCCTTCAAGGGAGGCGGGTTCGACATCGTCGTCGCGTGCGGCTCGATCGACTGGGTGGATCGGTCGCGGTTCATGCCCCGGGTCGCGGACCTGCTCGGGAGCGGCGGCTGGCTCGTCTCGCTCGACTTCGGCGACACTGGCCGCTCTCCCGAGATTCCCGGCCTCGCGCTCTGGTACGACGAGGTCTTCCAGAAGAGATATCCGCGGCCCGCATCGAGGGACCCGATGATCAGCCCTGCGGTATCCGCCGCGCACGGTTTCAGCGGCCCGATCCAGCGCGACTTCGCCTCGGAGTGCCGGTTCAGTGCCGCGGAGTATTCGGACTTCCTGATGAGCGAATCCAACGTTATCGCCGCGATCGAATACGGCGACGAAGCCGAGGGCCCGCTGCGAGCCTGGCTCAGATCCGAGCTCGAGCCGCTCTTCGCTGGAGCGGCGCGAGGCATCGCGTTTGCCGGCTACATCCAGGCGTTTCGGAAGGAGACCCGACGAGGCGGCCGTTAGGAGCTGGTCAGAGCCGCCTGCAGCATCGCCCGGGTGTAGCCGACGTTGTAGATCTCGCCGG
>CAZVOI010001063.1:0-1837 GCA_964628275.1 uncultured Acidobacteriota bacterium
GGTCAGAGCCGTTCGCTGCCGATCCTGCGGAACGAAAGCACCTATCAGTTGGTCAGCAATCTGATCTTCATCGGCAACAAGCACACGGTCAAAGCCGGCGTGGACATCCGCCGCCGCCACATGGGCGAGTTCCAGACCAACCGCGGCAACGGCCGTTTCAACTTCTCGTCGAACATCACCAACAACCCGGCGAACAACACCGGCGGTAATGCGATGGCCTCGTTCCTGCTCGGCGCGCCGAGCTTGATCGAGCAGGACTACCTGCTGGTGAACGGGCGGATTCGCGGCACCGAGTACGGCGTGTATGTCGCCGACGATTGGCGCGCGACGCCGAAGCTGACCCTGAACCTCGGGCTGCGCTACGAGCTCGACACGCCTTTCAAAGAAGTGGACAACCAGTGGGCGAGCTTCGATCCGACGACGGCGACGGTCCTGGTCGCGGGGCGCAACGGCGTGAGCGAGACCGTCGGTGTCAAGACCTTCACCAAGGCCTTCGCGCCGCGCCTCGGTTTCGCCTACAAGCTCGCGGAAAAGACCGTCGTGCGCGGCGGCGCCGGTATTTTCTGGAACACCGCAGGCCACGGCGGCAACGTGTTGCGGTTGTTTCGGCATGTGCCCTTCGGGCCGATCTACAGCTTCAGCCCGGGCAACCAATTCGTGACGCAGCGCGTGCGCGACGGCTTCCCGGCGATTCCGGCCTTGAATCTGGCTCTGGCCGACGTTCCCAGCGGCAGCGTCATCGGCGTCGATCCGAACTACCAGCCCGGTTATGCCAAACAGTTCAATCTCACCGTCGAGCACGAACTGCCTTGGTCCTTGCTGCTCAAAGGCTCGTACGTCGGCAACCTGGGGAGCCACCTCGACACCGCCTACAACCTCAATCAAGCGGTGCCCGGACCGGGAGCGGTCAACAACCGCCGGCCGTTCTTCGCCGTGCGCCCCAGCTTGGGCGACGTGACGTGGGCCGTTTCTGACGGCACGGCGGCGTATCACGCGTTTCAGTTCAGCGCCGAGAAGCGCTTGACGCACGGCTTGAACGGCTTGCTCTCGTATACCTGGGGTCACTCGATCGACACGGTCGGGCAGTCTTTCGGCGGCGGCGCGGACGGGCCGTTGCCACAAGACCCGCGCAACCGCCTCGCCGATCGCGGCAACTCACCCTTCGACATCCGGCATCGACTGACGATCGCGTGGAACTACCAGTTGCCCTTCGGCAAGGGGCGACGATGGCTGAACAGCGGCGGCGCGGCTGAATCCGTGCTGGGCGGTTGGCAGCTCAACGGCATCAACACGCACCAGACGGGTTTGCCATTCACGCCGACGCTCAGCGCGGCGACGGTCAATACCGGCACCGGCAGCCGCCCTGACCGGGTCGGCGACGGAACGCTGTCGAACCCGACGGTAGACCGCTGGTTCGATACCGCGGCGTTTGCGACGCCGGCGGCCTTCACCTACGGCAACGCCGGCCGCAACATCCTTTACGGGCCGGGGCGCTGGAATCTGGACCTCTCGCTGTTCAAGGAGGTCCGCGTCAAGAACGACGTCCGGCTGCAGTTCCGCACCGAGTGCTTCAATTGTCTCAACCACACCCAGTTCGATCTGCCGAACGCGGCGATTGGCGCCGGCAATGCCGGGACCATCACCGCCATCGTCGGCACGCCGCGCCAGATCCAGTTCGGCGCGAAGCTCGTCTTCTGAGAGGGGCATCTCATGTCATCTGACGAGAACAAGAAGACCGTTACCGACTTGCAGCGCCGTTCGCTGTTGAAGAAGGCGGTCGGAACCATCGGCCTCGTCGCGTTGAAGGCTTCCGGCACCGAACCGCGCGCCGAGAGCA
>CAZVOI010001064.1:0-13855 GCA_964628275.1 uncultured Acidobacteriota bacterium
GAACCACGCGATGGCGGTCGGCTACGCCGCGCGCAGCCTGGGCACGACCGCCAAGGTCGTGATGCCGAAGAACGCGAGCCCGTTTCGAGTCGAGCGCTGCCGAGCGCTCGGCGCCAGCGTGGAGCTGGTCGACGACGTCCACAAGGCCTTCGACCGCGTGCGCGAGATCCAGGAGGGCGAGGGGCGAACCTTCGTGCATCCCTTCGAGGGGCCGAAGACGGCGCTCGGCACCGCCACGGTGGGTCTGGAGCTGATGGAGGATGCGTTCGACCTCGACGCCGTGATCGTGCCGATCGGCGGCGGCGGCTTGATCGCCGGCATCGCCGCGGCGGTGAAGCTGCTGCGCCCCGAGACGCTCGTCTTCGGCGTCGAGCCCGAGGGCGCCGATTCGATGCACCGGAGCTTCGCCGCCGGATCGCCGCAGGCGATCGACGCGGTGCGAACCATCGCCGACTCGCTCGGGGCGCCGCACGCCGCGCCCTACAGCTTCGCGCTCACCCGGCGCTACGTCGACGAGCTGGTGTTGGTGAGCGACGACTTGCTGCGCTCGGGGATGCGGCTCTTGTTCGAAACCGCCAAGCTCGCCGTCGAGCCGGCCGGCGCGGCGGCGACAGCGGCGCTGTGCGGGCCGCTGCGCGATCGGCTCCGCGGCAAGCGCGTCGGCCTGATCGTGTGCGGCGCCAACATCGATTCCCCGACGTTCACGACGCAACTGGCGGCCGCCCAGCCCTTCGCTTGAGCCCGCGCTTCCTAGCGGCTCGGGCCTAGACTCTCGAGTGCCATGCCCGGGAACGATGCCGATCGCGAGGCGCGCCAGGCGCTGCTCGACGAGATCGAGCAGTTCTTCACGGCCAGCGCCATGCCGAGGGTCGAGGCTCCGGTCTCCGAGCGGCCGGTGCGCCTGGCCGCCGCGGTGCTGCTGCTCGAGATGATCCGCGCCGATCACCGGACGCTCCACGACGAGCACCGGGCGGTGGCGCGGGCGCTCAGCGAAACGCTGGGCCTGCTGCCCGACGAGGCGGCCAGCGTGATCCGGCTCGCCGAAGAGGAACGCAAGCGCGGCTTGCCGATCCACCACTTCACCGCGCTCGTCGACGCGCGCTACTCGCGCGAGCAGAAGCGGCTGGTGGTGTGCTGCCTGTGGCGCGTAGCCTTCGCCGACGCGGAGCTCCAGGCTCACGAGGAGTATTTCGTCCGCAAGGTCGCCGACTTGCTCCACGTTCCCTTCGAGGACTTCGTGCTCGCGAAGATCGAAGCCAGGGAAGCGTTCTCATAAGGCCAGGCCCGGATCGAGGTGAGTCTATCTGTCAGCAGTCTGGGCGGCCTGCCACAGCTCGTCGTACTTGGCGCGCACCGAGGCGTCGAGCGAGTCGGCCATCTCGCGAGGCAGCGAGAGCGCCCGGATCAGCTCGAGCACGTCCGCGAGGTCCTTCAGACGGTGTGGCGCGCTGATGCCCGAGGCCAGCTTCAGCTCGATCAACCTAGGCAGAGGCAAGAGCGCCACGCGCCGCCCCCGGACGGCGACCTGCGCCGGGTCAGGGAATGCCACCGGCTTTGGCTTGCCATCGCCCGGGTACTCGCCGGCGAGCAGGAAGTCGATGTCGACGTTGGCCTGGGTGTCGCGCAGCCCTCGGCTTCCGGGGAACTTCTCCAGATAGCCCAGGCCCAGGACCTCGGCCTTCAGGCGGCGCAGCCCTTCGTGAGTAACGAGGACGTCGACATCCACGGTGACCCGCCTGTAGCCCCACTCGTTGAGCGCGAGAGCGCCGACGATTGCATACGGGATGCCCTTTTCCTCGAGCACGCGAGCCAAGCGTTCGAGGGCGAGCTGCACGTCGGCCTCACCCATGAAGAACCTCCTCGCGTTGTCGACGCCCGCCCAGAATGCGTCCTCGCGCTCCACCGACAACACTTCAGTCATCGCACCGATGTTAGCCCTGGGTCGGTCTCCGGCGAAGCCTACCCTCCGGGGGCGGTTTGCCGGCCTAAGATCGCGTCATGCGCCTGATCCTCGCTGCCTGCCTGATCACGTGGACTGGAGCGGCCTTCGCCGCCGAGACGCCGTACGACGTGCTGATCCGTGGCGGCACGCTCTACGACGGCAGCGGAGGCCCGCCGCGTCGCGCCGACGTGGCGATCCGCGGCGATCGCATCGTCGCCATCGGCACGCTGCCGGGCGCGGCCGCGCGCAGCATCATCGACGCGAACGGTCTGGCCGTTGCGCCCGGCTTCATCAACATGCTCTCTCACTCCGAGACGTCGCTGCTCGCCGACGGCCGTTCGCAAAGCGAGCTGCGCCAGGGCGTCACCACCCAGATCTTCGGCGAGAGCTCGATGGGCCCGCTCTCCCCGGCGATGAAGGCGTACCGCGTGCTGCGGATGGGCGACCTGAAGTACGAGATGCCCTGGACCACGCTGGCCGAGTACCTCGGCCATCTCGAAGATCGGGGCATCGCTCCCAACGTCGGCTCGTTCGTCGGCGCCGCCACCGTGCGGGAGCACGTGATCGGTCTCGAAGACGAGTCGCCGAGCCCAGCGCAGCTCGAGGAGATGAAAGAGCTGGTGCGCCGGGAGATGGAAGCCGGCGCGTTCGGCGTGACGTCGGCTCTGATCTATGCGCCGGCGCAGTACGCGAAGACCGAAGAGCTGATCGAGCTCTCCAAGATCGCGTCGCGCTTCTCGGGCAAGTTCATCGCGCACATGCGCAGCGAGGGCGACCGTTTTCTCGAAGCCATCGACGAGATGATCCGGATCGCCCGCGAGGCCAGCCTGCCGGTCGAGATCTACCACCTGAAGGCCTCGGGCCAGTCCAATTGGAGCAAGTTGGACGCGGCGATCGCCAAGGTCGGGGCGGCACGGCGTGACGGCGTTCGCATCACCGCCGACATGTACACGTACACCGCGGGCGCCACCGGCTTCGACGCCTGCCTGCCGCCCTGGGCGCTCGCCGGCGGCTACGACGCGCTCTTCGAGCGGCTTGCCGACCCCGAGGCGCGCCGCCGGATTCGCGACGAGATGACGCGGCCCGGGGCCGCCTGGGAGAACATCTGTCACGCCGCCGGCACACCGGAAAACATCCTGCTGGTCGGTTTTCGGAGCGAAGCGCTCAAGCCGCTCAGCGGCAGGAAGCTGAGCGAGGTGGCGCGCTCGCGCAACCAGGAATGGCCTGAGACGGTGATGGATCTGGTGCGCGAGGATCGCTCGCGCGTGGGCGTCGCCTTCTTCCTGATGTCGGAAGAGAACGTGCGCCGGCAGATCAAGCTGCCGTGGGTCTCGTTCGGCTCCGACGCGGCATCGATGGCGACCGAGGGCGTCTTCCTGCGCTCCTCCACGCACCCGCGCGCCTATGGCAACTTCGCGCGTCTCCTCGGCAAGTACGTGCGCGACGAGAAGCTCGTGCCTCTCTCGGAAGCCGTGCGCCGTCTCTCCGGGTTCCCGGCCGCGACGCTCGGCTTGGACCGGCGCGGCCTCTTGAAGGACGGCTTCTTCGCGGACCTGGTCGTGTTCGATCCCGCGACCATCACCGATCGGGCGACCTTCGACAAGCCGCACCAGTACGCGGTCGGCGTGCGTCACGTCCTGGTGAACGGCGTGACCGTTCTGAAGGACGGCGAACACACGGGCGCCCTGCCTGGCCGCGCCATCTGGGGGCCCGGCCGCGCGGCCTCGATCGCCGTGGCTCCGGCCAATGATCCCGGTCTCGAGTCGCTCGCGCGAGAGGTCGAGCGCTTGTCCCGAGGCTCGGGCGGCGTCGTCGGCTTCACCGCCCGGCATCTCGAGACCGGCCGGCGCGTCTCGCTGCGCGGCGGCGAGCGCTTCCCGATGGCCAGCTCGTTCAAGGTGCCGGTGGCCGTCGAACTGCTGCGGCGCGTCGATCAAGGCGAGCGCTCGTTGGACCAGATGACTACGCTGCGGCCGCGCGACCTTCACCCCGGCAGCGGCACCCTCTCCGCCCTGTTCACCAAGCCGGGCCTCGCGCTTTCACTTCGCAACCTGCTCGAGCTGATGCTCCTGATCAGCGACAACTCCGCGACCGACCTGGTGCTGGAGCAGGCGGGTGGCGGCGCCGCCGTCACGTCCAGGATGAAGGCGCTCGGCATCGACGGCATCGACGTCAGCCGGCCCACGCTCCAGCTGATCGCCGATTGGGCTGGCTTGAAGAAGCTGCCGCCGGAGAGCGAGTGGTCGCCCGGTGTCTGGGGCCCGCTGCTCGGCGCCGTGCCCGAAGCCGAGCGGAAGGCCGCCGCCGCCGCGTTCGACGCCGACCCGCGAGACACCGCGACACCTGACGCGATGGCGGAGCTGCTGGCGAAGATCGCCGCCAAGAGCTTGCACAAGGCCGAGAACGCGGAGCTGCTGCTCGACATCATGCGCCGCTGCCAGACCGGCGAGCATCGCCTGAAGGGCCTGCTGCCCGAGGCGACGATCGTCGCGCACAAGACCGGAACCATCGGCGGCAGCACCAACGACGTCGGCATCGTCACGCTGCCGCAGGGCGCGGGTCGCGTCGCGGTGGCGGCGTTCGTGAAATCCTCGACCAGGCCGGTAGCCGATCGCGAGAAGGTGATCGCCCAGCTCGCGCGCGCCGTCCACGACTTCTTCCTGTTCCGACCGGCCTCCTAGTTGGCGGCTCAGCGGTCCGGCGGAGCGGCGCCGTGGCGGACGCTGTACACCGCGTACTCCGGCGGCAGGCTGAACGCGCCGCCCGGTCCGAAACGCAGGGCGGGCATCCGCCCGTCCAGCTTCGCCCGCCAGGCCGCCTCGCCGACCAGCAAGTAGTCGAAGCGTGCCAGGCTCGCTTCATCGAGGCCCTGCAGGCGTTCCGCCTTCAGCCGCCCGGAATCCACGACCACACCCTGGTAGGTCCCCGGAAGCGGCTCGAGGATCCCCACGCGGGATCCCAGCTCGGCATTGCGGTTCAGCCAGCGGATGGCCTGCTCGCGCGCGCTGACCCGATTCGCCCACACGTCACGGCCCAGCCACAGCTCGCGGCCAGTGGAGGCCACCACGACGGCCAGGGCGAGACCAGCCGCGACGGGAGCCGCGGTCCGCCGCCACCCGAGGGCACGCGCGGCAGCGCCGAGGCCACGCAGGACGGCGTCGGCGCCACAGCCGGCCAGCACGCACACGCAGGCCAAGGCCAGGCAGTAGTTCCTGCCGTACTGCACGAACTGTCGGAGCAGGAACAGGGTCGTGAGCAGAGGCAGGCCCACGAGCACGCAAAGCCGCCGCGCACGCTCCGGGTCTCGCCTCAATGCCAGGCCCCCCAGACCTAGGAGCGCCAGGGCGGCCACCAGGTAGTTTCCATAGTGCGGAGCGCGAAAGTACAGAAGCACGGGCAGGGCGGGCCAGGCGACGTCCAACATCGAGCTGTGCCCGTAGTGGCCGTAGGTGAATGCCTGCTCGCCCGCGTCGCTGACGAAGCGCTGAATTTGGAGTGGGAGCGTCGGGTAGGCGAGCCAGAAGCCCAGCGGAAGCCCTGCCAGCGCCACCAGGAACGGCCGCGGTCCCGTGCGCCAGCGGCGATCCAGCCACAGGCTGCCGATCAGGACGAACGCAAGCACGGGGTTGTACTTGAAACCCGCCACGAAGCCGCACAACGCGGCGGTCCACAGCACATCGCGGTCGCGGCCGAGCGGCCGCAGCAGCGCCAGGGCGAGCAGCAGGCCACCGAGCGCAGCCGGCAAGTTGGGCAACATGTTCGCGGACTGGCGGAGCACCAGGGGTTGTACCGCAAACGCCAATCCGGCGAAGAAGCCCGCCGCTTCGCCGCTGACCCGGCGCGCGAGGGCATAGACGGCCAATGCCACGAGGCCGCCCGCCAATACGTAAGCGTTACGCGCGACCCGGTGGGCCTCCTCGACGAAGAGATGACGGTACTGGCCTGGAGCGAAGATCCGGCGGAGGGCCAGCGGCTCGCCTTCGAAGTACACCTGTCCGCTGTACGGGTCGTGGAACCCGATCTCACCGGCCACCGCCCGGTAGAACGAGTAGGCGGCGATGCAGCCGGCATGGGCGTAGATCAAGGGATGCGGATAGCTGAAGGAGTTGGGAACGAAGCCCCCGCTCAGGTACAGATCTCGCGCGGGACGGATGATCCAACCCTCGTCGCCCTCGACGGCGTTCCTGCCCCAGAGGCAGGCGAGGTTGACGGCGAGCACCGGGATCAGCAGCGCGACGCCCCAACGCTGACGTCCCAAGTCGGCCAACGGCGTGAGCGGGCGGGGCAGGAGCAGCAGCAGCGCGCCCAAACCGGCGAGCGCCAGCGACCAGCCGCGCGCGGGCCGGTCGTAGCGGATACGGAGCTCCAGCGGCTGGCCGCCCGGCGCGGCCCGCGCTCCCTCCCAGATCACTGCGAGCTGAACGAAGCGCCGGGCGTCCGAGGGCCACGAGTCGAGCGGCCTCCAGGACAGGGCCGGTTGGTCGGAGGGGGCCAGCCGACGAATCCGGAACGAGCGCGTGTGAGCGGCCGAGCGCACGAAGACGCGGACCCGCTCCGCCTCCACGACAGATCCGACCGTGACCGAGCGCAACCTGGCGGGCGCGCCCAGGTCGACGAACTCCGAGAGCCACGCGAAGGCAAGCGACGGCGCCACGGCTTGGAGCTGCTCGACCGGGTGCGGGTCGGCCAGCTCCCGCTCGGGAGCGGCCACGGCTTGCAACCGCAAATCGCGCTCGCGGCCCCAGGGGACGAACCACGACGCGGCGGCCACCAGCAGGCAACCCAGGGCGACGCGGCGGATGCCCCGAGTCGCGTTGTGCTTCGATGGCACGGGCACTGGCGGCACGAGGCCGAGAGCCTAGCAGACGCCACACTCGCGGATCCCTCAGGCCGCGGCCGGCGCGCCGCCTGGAGTAGCATCCCGTCGCGTGCACGATCCCACGGACGTCATGCCCAGCCCCCTCGCCGACGAAGCTCAGAACTCGAAACGGCGTCAGCTCTCGGGGTGGATGGCCGCCGCTCTCGCGTTCCTGGCCTACTCCGTGATGGCGGTCTGGGTCACGTGGCCCCTGGCGACGGCGCCCGCACGGCTGGGCTTTCCGAACATGGACGTCTACGGGAACATGTGGGCGATGGCCTGGGTCGATCGGCAGGCGCTCAACGACCCGCTCCAGCTCTTCGAGTCGAACATGTTCTTTCCCTGGACGAAGAGCCTGGGCTACGCCGAGAGCCTGCTGCCTCAGGCGCTGCAGGCGGGCGTGCTGCGTGCTTCCGGCGCGTCGGTGCTGCAGGCGTACAACGGCGTGCTGTTGCTGACGTTTGCGCTGTCAGGGCTGGGCGCCTATCTGCTTGCGGCGGAGATCAGTGGCTCGCGAAGCGCCGGCTTCCTGGCCGGCCTGGGGTTCGGGTTCTTCGCCTACCGCTGGCACCACATCGTTCACCTGCAATCGCTCTCGACGCAATGGCTGCCGCTGGCGCTTCTCTGTGCGCGGCACGCCATGCGTTCGCCTGCGCGCCGGCATCTCGTGGGCCTAGGCCTCTTCTGCCTGCTCCAGGTCTTGAGTAGCGGCTACTACGCCATGCTCGTGGTGCTCGCGGTAGGACTCACGCTTTTTTGGGAGTGGCGGCCGGGCGGGCACAGCACGCGACTCTTGCTGCGAGCGCTGCTGGCGCTGGTCCTGGCGGCGGGCATCGCCCTGCCGGTCTTCCTGGAGCACCGCGAGATCCAGGCGCGCCACGGCTTCTCGCGCGGGAGAACCGAGGCGGTCGGGTGGAGCGCGCGCTTCGCAAGCTATCTGGAGCCTGGGCCCTTCAACAACCTGCCCCACCTGGCGGCCCTGCGGGCTTGGACCCAGGATCGCGAGCCCATGTTTCCCGGGACCTGGGCGCTCGCTTTCGGAATCCTGGGGCTTGGTCTGTGTTGGCGTTCCCGCGACGCACGGCTGTGCGGGCTCTGGCTGTTGCTGGGCCTGTCGCTGTCGTTAGGGCCCATCGTCAACGTGTTTGGGCTGGGCCTGCCCGGGCCGTTCGAGTTGTTTCGACTGCTCCCCGGGGGGGCCTTGCTGCGAACCCCCGTTCGCCTCGGTGTGCTTGCAGTATTGGCGCTCGACCTGCTCGCCGCCATCGCGTGGGCTCGCTTTCTCGCACCCCGCCGCGCTCATCGCATGCTGTGCGGGCTCGCGGCCGCCGCTATCGCCATCGAGGCCTCTCCGAGCGAGCTGCGGGGCGCCGTTCGCGAGATGCCTCGCCCGCCTGCCGCCGCGGAGTGGCTCGCAGCCGCCGAGCGTGGAGCCGTGCTCGAGCTGCCCTGGAGGGACCCGGCCGACTGCGCGCTCTACCTGTACTGGTCGACCGCCCACTGGCAGCCGATGGTCAACGGCTTCGGCAGCTTCGACCCCCCGGGCAACTTCGGCCTGGGCCTTCTCGGCAACCGCTGGCCGAGCGAGTACTCCGCGCGCGTCTTTCGCGGGAAGCGAATCCGCTACGTCCTCCTACACACCGACCGCTTGAAGCCCGGCCACAGGCAACGGCTGCTCGCCGCTGCCGGCCGCTTGCCGAGCGGGGTGAGTTTGCTCGCGTCGTTCGGCGCCGATCGGATCTACTCGATCGATCCCTCGGGAGAAGAAGAGCCCTCGAAACCCGCGAACTCTTCGGCGACCGCAAGATAACCCCCGGTAGCATTCAGCTCTTCCGGCAAGCTGCCGTGGCAGCACGTACGATCCCGGCGCGGGCGCCTTCCCGTTGCTGCGGGCCGGTCTCAGTTGGCGCGGGCTTGCGCGGCCGCCTCGGCGCGCAAAGCCTTCACCAGCACCTTCGAGCGCCGCCCGCTATGGTCATACCGCTCGCGCCGGCCGTCGGGCAGGTCGTCCGGCGCGCCCTCGCTGAAGCCGGCCTTCGATTGGAAGAAGTTGAAGGCCTGCGTGGAGAGCGCCAGCAGCGAGGTCAGGCCTTGCTCGCGAGCGCGGTCCTCGACGTACTGCACCATACGCCGGCCGATGCCCTGGTTCTCGTGCGTCGGTCGTACGCAGAGACAGGCCAGCTCGCCTTGCTTCGAATCGGGGTAGGGGTGGAGGGCCACACACGCCACCGGGTTCCGATCGACCTCGAGGATGTAGTAGTCGTCGAGCTGCTTCTCGATCGCGGCGCGGGTGCGCGGCAACAGCTCCTCGCTCTCGACCGAGGCGCGGATCAGTTGCTGGATGCTGCGCACGTCGCGCTTCTTGGCGCGGCGGATCTGGCGGTAGTCGTTGGCGTAGACGAGCGTGCCGATGCCCTCGTTCGAGAAGATCTCGGCCAGCAGGCCCTCGTCGACGCCGCCGTTGATCACGTGCACGCGCGGCACGCCGGCCTGGCACGCGGCGACCGCGTGACGCGCCTTCGAGACCTGCGCCGGAGCCACCCAGCCCTTCTGGAGCGCCTCGTCCAGCTCGTCCACGGCGAGCTGGCGGGCCAGCGAACCGTTGACCAACAAGCCTTCAGCGGTCGTCAGGTAGATGAGCTTCACCGCTCCCAGCGCCTTCGCGATCTCGAGCGCGACCGAGTCCGAGTTGACCCGGTAGCTGTGGCCGTCGCCGTCCATCCCCAGCGGCGGGACCACCGGCACGATGCCGCTCGCGATCAGCTTCTGGATCAGCTCGACATCGATCCGCTCGACGCGCCCGGTGAAGAGATGATCGACGCCGCGCAGGATGCCGAGCGGATGCGCGATCACGGCGTTGCTGCTGGCGCCGCGCAGATCGGCGGCGCTCAGCCCCTCCAGCATCTCGTGGGTGAGCCGGTTG
Source organism: uncultured Acidobacteriota bacterium (assembly GCA_964628275.1). Taxonomy (GTDB): domain Bacteria; phylum Acidobacteriota; class Vicinamibacteria; order Fen-336; family Fen-336; genus CAZVOI01. The sequence continues at coordinate 9,724 of CAZVOI010001064.1, forward strand.
GCCGCCGTCAGCGCGAGCTGCAGCGTTGCGGCGTCGGTGACGCCCGAGCCCTCCAGGTCCGAAGGCTCGGCCACGTTCTGCTGGGCCAGGGCCTGGATCTGGGCAGCCGCGCCATGCACCAGCACCGTGCGGACGCTCAGCGACCACAGCACCGCCACGTCCATCAGGATGTTCGCGAAGTTCTCGTCCTCGACGATCGCGCCGTCGATCGCGACGACGAACGTCTTCTCTCGAAACTGCGGCACGTAGCGCAGGATGCCCCGGAGGTCGGTGGCCCGCATCACGCCCAACAGTAGACCACAGGAGCGGCCGCAGCGACGAGCGGCCGCGCCGACCTAGCGGCGGGCGGCGAGGGCCAGCAGCAGCCAGCCGGCCAGCATGCCGAGACCGCCCAGCGGGGTGATCGCGCCCAGGAAGCGCGGCGCCCCCAGCGTCATCGCGTAGAGCGAGCCGCTGAAGACCGCGCTGCCCAGGAGGAACGCCCAGCCCGCGGCTTCACGGACGCTGCCCGAGTACGGCAGCGCGCCAAGCAGCACCAGCGCCAGGGCGTGGACCAGGTTGTAGAGGGCGGCGGTCTTCCACCAGTCGAGCGCCTGAGCGCTGGTGCCGGCGGGCAGCCCATGCGCCCCGAAGGCGCCGAAACAGACGCCGAGGAATCCCCACAGAGCGCCGATCAGGGTCCAGTTCATGGCGTTCTTGGATTGTCCCACGGCGCGCGGGCGCCGCCGGATCCTCGGGCAGCCAGAGTGCCCGCTCACGCCGGTCGAGATCGCGAGCGGTGACGAACGCGTCGCGCCCGAGCGTCACCAAGAGCGCCGCCAGCCCGAGCAGGAACACGACCTCCACCGCGCCGGTCGGCAGCGGCCACCCGGCTTCGAGGACGCCCAGGAGAACCAGGTTCCCGGCGCCGATCAAGAGGCGCAGCTCGGTTCCTCCCACGCCGCCGAACGCGATCTGGAAGACGCCGGTGGCGTGGGCCTTCAGCGCGATGTGGAGTTGGAACAACAAGTACAGAACGAGCCCGCACGCCGCGAACGAGGGCCGGACTAGCCCAGAGCCCGCGAGGCCAGCCATCAGCAGGGCGGCGCCCACGCCGTCGAGCAGATGGTCCAGGTAGAAGCCGTAGCGGGGCCGCTGCCTCTCGCGGACCCGCGCGAGCGTCCCGTCCAGGCTGTCGCCGAACCAGTTCAGGAACAGGCAGACGTTGGCCGCGATCAGCGCCAACGGCGATAGCGAAACCAGCCGATACGCGAGGCCGGCTCCCGCCATGCCGAGGACTCCGATCGCGGTCAGATGGTCCGGCGAGATCCACGGCGGCAGCCGCCGGGCGATCGCCACCAGCAGCCGCTTCTCGGCATCGCCTGTGAAACTGTGCAGGTCCCGGCGTGCGAGCGGTGAGCTCGAGGGCGGCGTCGAGTTGTTCGCGGTAGGCGCTTCAGAACGCAAGGTTCACCCCAATCGTCAGCGGCACGATGTAGCGGGACTGTGCCGGAAAAAGGACGCGTTGACTTCTGCTGTTCCAGTCGATGATCTCCGGGCTGCTGAGCGACCCGGTCGGGAAATCCGCACGCAGCAACAGCGCGATTCGGGCGCGGTGCAAGCGCAGCATCTCGACGCCTCCTTCGAGGTAAGGCGCGATTCCCGTGCGGTGTCCGTCGAATTGGCTGGTGGGAAAGTTGTACTCGGTCGCGGTGAGGCCCAGGATGCCGAGCCCTCCGCCGAGGAACGGCGCGGTGTTCCGTTTCGAGAGATAGGCGCGGCCGCCCACGCTGAACGAGACCAGCTGCAGGTCCTTCTCGCCGTTGGACGAGTTGGCCCACGCGAAGCGAAACTCGGCAGGCAACGCAAAGTTGGGTGTCGCGTGCATCAGGCCGAGCGAGAAGCCAGTGGCCCGGCCACCCCAGCCGGGCGACTCGACGCCCGCCACGCCCACGGTGAACTTCAAGGAGCCCTCCTTCGCCGGCGCGCGGCGCGTCTCGACCTCGAGCAGGTTGTCGACGCGCTGGGTGGTCGCGAGCGGCTTGTCGTGCACGAGAGCGCCGGCGATACGCGGAGCCGCTCCCGCCAGTTCCTCGATGCCGTCGAGGCGCACGGTCAGCGAGCCGTTCGGCTGTTCCCGCGCGACCTCGAGGATCACGGTGCTTCCGAGGGTCGTGAGCCGCACTCCGTACTTTCCCCGTCCAGAGGAGGCGAGGCGGAGTTGCTCGCAAAGGAGGTCCGCCGCGGTCGCGGCATCCGCCGCGGACAGCCCGCGACCCTCTACCAGCCCGCAGCGGAACGCCCCGTCGGCCGGGGTTTCCGCGCCTTGAGGCGACGCACCAGCAGCAAGCTGGGTGCCGGCGACGAACTCTCCGGCAGACGCGTGGCGAGCCAACGCGACTCCGACGGCAACGACGATGACGAGCTTCATGGGACAACCTCCTCGTTGTTCCCAACTTCGGCGCAAACCCGCGCCAAGTCCCTAAGGACCTCGGGAAGAGTTCCTAAAAAAACCCGAAGCCCGTCGCATAATGGCTCCCACGTGAGCGACATCGAGCTGCCGCCTTTCCGGGTGGACCCGCGGACGCAGGTCTTGTACCGGGACGGCGAGATCGAGAAGATCCCGCCGCGCACGGTCGAAGTGCTGCTGGCGCTCCTGGAGCGGCGGGGCGAGATCGTCACCAAGCGGGAGCTGCTGGCCAAGGTCTGGCCGGACACCGTCGTGGAGGAAGGCAACCTCACCGTCCACGTCTCGTTGCTGCGCAAGACGCTCGGCGACGCCGCGCCGATCGAGACCATCGCCAAGCGCGGCTACCGCATCCCGGTGGCGAAGCTCGACGACCTCGACTCGGCGGGGGTCCGCGAAGACCTGTTACGCGGCCGTTACTTCTGGAACAAGCTCAACCGCGCGGCGCTCCAGAGCGCCCGCCAATGCTTCGAGCGCGCGCAAGCCAAGGCCCCGAAGAGCTCGGCGGCGCGCTCCGGTCTGGCGGACACATTGTTGATGTCCGGCCTCTTCGGCTTCGCGACGGGCCGGGCCCCCTTCGAGGAAGCCCTCCAGCACGCCGAGGCGGCGCGGGCGCTCGACTCGGACTCGTTCGAGGCTTGTGCGTCCTTCGGCTTCGCGTCCCTGTTCGCCCGCTGGGACTTCGAAACCGCCTTGGCCGCGGTCGACAAGGCTCGCGAGTTGGCGCCGAACCGGGCCGAGCCGCATCTGTTGCGAGCTCTGGTGCTGGTCCTGCGCCGCCGGTTCATCGAAGCCCTCGCGTCGGCCCAGAAGGCTCGCGCCATCGATCCGCTCTCCGTGACCGCTGGCGTCGGCTTGGGTTTCCATCTCTACCTCTCCCAACAGCACCGGCCCGAGACCGAGCCGCTCGCGAGCGTCCTCGAGCTCGAACCCGACTCCGCGGTCGCCCACTGGGCCCTGGGTCTCGCCTACGACCGCCTCGGCCAATTCGCCGAGGCCGAAGCGAGCCACCGCCGCGCGATCCAGCTTTCCGGCGGCAGTCAGACGATGGAGAGCAACCTGGCGCGCAACCTGGCGCTCGCCGGCCGTCACGCCGAAGCCGGTTCGTTGCTCGACGATCTCGAGACTCGCGGCCTCGCGCCGTATCGCATCGCCACGATCGAAGCGGCTCTGGGTCGCACGGAACGAGCGCTGCAAGCGCTGGATCGCGGGCTTCGCGAGCGCGACCCGTGGATGGTCTGGCTCGACGTCGACCCGATGCTGGACGCGCTTCGAGAACACGCCGCGTTCCAGGCTGCCGCGGCCCAGGTACGGGCAGCCCGCTGAGGCCTAGGGCTTCGGCGGTCTGATCTCGGTCGAAGTCTCGACGTCGAACTTCTTGTAGTCGCTGAAGCGCAGCTTCTGGTTGATCTTGAAGCGGCCGGCCGCCCTTCCGCTGGATGCCCGCCTCGGTCGTCACGGCGACGGCGTACGCCGCGCGGCCGTCGACCGTCTCGCGACCTAGCAGGCTGATGCGCGTGTTGTCTTTCTGGTACGCGAGAAAGCGATCGTTGCGGTAGGCGCCTTGGGCGCGAGCCCGCGCCTGCTCCACGAGCGCGACCACGCTCCAGTCGGGTTTGGTTTCGAGCACGACACCCACCCCAGACGCGATGCCCAACGTTGGGCGGTCGAAAGTAGCGTGGTGCT
>CAZVOI010001065.1:0-1507 GCA_964628275.1 uncultured Acidobacteriota bacterium
CGACCCGCAGCGAGACGAGCGACTCGCTGCCGATCCGCTCGAGCACACCCCGGGCCAGCTGGCGGTCCGCGTTTTTCTCGATCGCGTCGAGATCGGTGTCGACCATCTGGAACTTGAGCGAGGAGCTGCCGGTGTTGAGGACGAGCACGTGCATGGCCAATCGTAACGGCTGCCGGCCTGGCGCGGGTGAGCCAAAAGGCCCGGTCCGCGCGGCTCGTCGCCCAGGCTCATCCGCCCCATGCCGGGCGCGCATGGGCCAGCCACCCGCATGCTAGACTCCGCGCCGCCTGTGGCGGACCGCAGGCGATTCCAGCTACGGAGGTCACATGTTCAAGGGATTCCGGGACTTTCTCATGCGCGGCAACGTGGTCGAGCTCGCCACCGCCGTGATCATCGGCGCCGCTTTCGGCGGTGTCGTGGATGGCCTGATCAAGGGCATCATCGACCCGCTGATCGCCATGTTCGCTCCCGGCGAGGTGAAGGATCTCCAGAACGCGCTCGTTTTCGGCCCGTTCCACGTCGGCCTCGTGCTCTCGGCGTTCATCAACTTCGTGCTGAAGGCCGGCGTCGTCTACTTCTTCATCGTGCGGCCCTTCTCGAATGTGGCCGCGAAGCTCGCGGCGGCGGCGGGGCCGCCTCCCCCGGACGTGCAGCTGCTCGGCGAGATCCGCGACCTGCTGAAGGCCCGCAAGTAGACTCGCACCCGTCGGCCCGCAAGCGCTCGCCTGGCCCGCGAGGAGGTTCTCGCGTGCTCCAGCGACAGCAGCCGCTCCACCCGGCCCTCTTGGCGTTCCTGCTCGCGACCCCGCTGGCCTGCGGCGGCAGCGACTCCTCGGCGGCGCCAACGCCGGTGCCGTCGGTGGCGGCCCCTGCGGGCTGGACCCTCGTGTTCGCGGACGAGTTCGAGACGGCGGGCAGCCTCGACCCTGCGAAGTGGGGCTACGAGATCGGCTACGTCCGCAACGACGAGAAGCAGTACTACACCTCGCGCCCGGAGAACGTGCGCGCGGAGGGCGGCATGCTCGTGATCGAGGCCCGCAAGCAGGTGTACCAGGGTTACGGCTACACCTCGGCCAGCATCAACACCCTGGGACGGTTCGAGCTGCTGTACGGGCGCGTCGAGGTGCGGGCGAAGCTCGCCACCGGCAACGGCAGTTGGCCGGCGATCTGGATGCTGGGCACGAACCGCCTCCAGGTGGGCTGGCCCAGCTGCGGCGAGATCGACATCATGGAGAACGTCGGCTTCGAGCCTCTGCGCATCCACGCGAGCGTCCACAGCGCCGCCTACAACCACACGATCGGCACGCAGAAGACGGCGATCGTCAGCGTCGCGAACCCGTGGGACGACTTCCACGTCTACGCGATGGAGTGGTACGCCGACCACATCGACGTCTTCGTGGACGCCCAGAAGTACTTCAGCTTCCGCAACGAAGGCACCGGCGCGCGCACCTGGCCCTTCGACAAGCCCCAGTACCTGCTGATCAACCTCGCCATCGGCGGCTCCTGG
>CAZVOI010001066.1:0-3813 GCA_964628275.1 uncultured Acidobacteriota bacterium
AAGGGAATACTACCATACCAAGTCGGTCGACCAGATGCTCCGCTCGTCGTGCGGGCGCGGGCACACACGAAAACGGCCCCGGGGCGAAGACCCCGGGGCCGGTGCGTGAGAACGCGCGAAGGGCTAGAAGCTCCAGCGCGCTCCCAGGTTGATCTGGCGCGGCGCGTTGATCGTGCTCGGCGCTTCGAACGCGATCGCCTGCGTCGAGCCCGGCTCGGCCGGAGGCGGCAGGAAGAGCGACGTCGTGGGAACGCGCGACAGCCGCCCGATCACGGTGCCCTCGTTGGTGAGGTTCAGGAAGTCGGCGAAGAGCGCGATCCGGTGGCTGCCGGCGACGTTGAACACCTTTTCGAGGCGCAGGTCGAGGACTTGCTCGGTCGGCAGGCGCCGGCTGCCGCGCGGCTCGAGGAACGGCTGGCGCCCCGCGCTGGAGCCGTAGTAATACGCCGTGACCGAGTAGTTGATGGTGCTCGACCCGAAGCGCTGGAACGGGGTGTAGTTGCGGCCGGAGAGCAGCCGATAGCTGGCGTTCACCGAGATGTCGACCTTCGGGATCTCGTAGCCGAAGTAGGCTTTCACCTCGTGCGGGCGGTCGTTGGTGAGGCGGCCGTCCGAGTTCGTGAGCGCGAGCGTCGGTGTCGCGTAGAAGTTGCTCGGGCCGAAGAGAGCCTCCGAAGTGTTGTCCCGCGTACCCTCGGACTTCGAGTACACGTACGAGACCTGACCCTGCCAGCGGTTGGCATAGCGCCTGCCGAGGCTGAACATCAGGGCCTGGTACTTGCGGTACGCGTTCATCGTCCCGATCACTTTGCCGTCCGGATCCAGGTATTGGAAGCCGTCCGGGTTGGTGATCAGGACGTTGTTCGCCGAGCTCGATCGGTTGGCCCAGCGGTACGCGGTCACGGTCGTGGGCTGAAGCGTGCTGCACTCCGGGCAATCCGGGACGTTGGGGCTCACGGTGCTCGTCACACTGATCGGAGTCCAGCGGGCGTCGGGCAGGACGTTCCCGATGAAGTTCTTGTTCTGGCGGTAGATCCCGGTGGCGGAAACCCGCCAGTTCTGGCCGAACTGGTGCTCGAGGCCCAGGCTCCACTCGTCGACCTTGGGGTGCTTGATGTTGTCGGCCACCCGGCCGACGGGCTGCGGGATGCGGTTCACCTCGTCGCGCGCGGAAAGCGGGCAACGGTAGTCGGCGGTCGGCCCCGCGGGGCCGTACGCCGGGCATCCCGCCATGTCCCAGGAGATCCGATCCTTGAAGCCCGGAGCTGCCAGCTTGTAGACGTCGTTGAAGATACCCTCGTAGTACTGGCTGTAGCTGCCCTTGAGCACCGTCGTGTGGTTGCCGGTCAGATCGAAGGCAAAACCGAGACGGGGAGCGAAAGAGGTGTTGGTGTAGACGCTGTCCTCGCCGGGAGCGCCACCGGACATGTGGTCCATACGCACGCCCAGGTTGAGCGTCAGCCGGTCGGTCGGCTTCCAGGCGTCTTGCGCGAATACCGACTCGCGACGGTTGCGGCCGTTGATGTCATAGCCGTAGCCGTACGCGTAGTAGGGCTGGCCGCCGTAGTCGTAGTAGTAGGTATTGTTGTTGTAGAGGTAGCGATCGCGCGTCTTGCTGCGCTCGATCTCGACGCCGAACTTGAGGTCGTGGCGGCCCCAGCCCTCGGCGTAGTGCGTGACCGACGCGTTCACCTGGTGACGTCCGCGGTCTGCGGCGTACGCCCAGCCCTGCGAGACCGAGTAGAGCGAGGTCTCGCCGTCGAAATGGACCGGAGCCTGGACCTTGGGCGTCAGGTCGAAGAAGCCCCACCAGCCGGTGTACTTGATCTCGGTGAACGTCTTCGATCCGAAGAGGTGGGTCCATTGGGTGAGCCAGACCCACTCGGGGGCGTCTTCCTGGTTCGTCAGGTTGTCGCTGCACTGGGCGGCGGGCACACCGCAGCGCCCGATGATGTTGTAGGAGTCGTACTGGACGTTCGCCTTGACGGTGTCGTTGGCGCTCGGCTGCCAGGTGAGCTTGCCGTTGAAACGCGGGCTCACCTCGTCGCGCAGGGTGATGGGGCCTGACGGGTTCTGCTGCAGGTGGTAGCGCTGGGCGCTGGCGAAGAAGAAGAGCTTGTCCTTGATCAGGGGCCCGGAGAGCTGGGTCGTGATGTCGAGCAGCTCCGTCGTCTTCGCGGGGTCCGCCAGAGTCGGGTTCTGCTTGATGATCGTGTCGCTGATGTTGTTCCCGCCCAGGCCGTCGTTCGTGTACGTGACGTCGAACAGACCCGAGTAGCGGTTGCCACCCGACTTGGTGACGGTGTTGATCACGGCGCCTGAGAACGCTCCAAACTCGGCGGGGGCACCGATCCCGACCGCCTGGACTTCCTGGACGATGTTGAAGTTGTAGAACGTCCACGCCGTGCCGCCGGAGGGGTCGCGAGTGTCGACGCCGTCGATCAGCAGCGCGTTGCCGGACGACGCGTCGCCGCCGTAGGCCGACTGGTTGTTGATACCGGGCAGCGCGTTGAGCAGCGCGGTCGCGACGTTCCCGTAGCGGAGATTCGGGAAGTTGAACAGGATGTCCTGGCTCAGCTTGTTGTCGCTGGCGCTGCTGGTCACGTCGACGAGCGGCGACTCGCCCAGCACGTCGACCGTCTCGGTGAGGCCGCCCACCTTCATGGTGAAGAGGCCCTCGACGGTCTTGCCGATCGACACCTGGACGTCCGTGCGCTTCATCGGCCGGAAGCCGGTGAGCTCCGCCGAGATGTCGTAGCTGCCCGGGTCGACCGCCGTGAAGCGGTACTCGCCCTTGGCGTCGCTGGCGGTGGTGCGGGAGCCGGCCTTGCCGGTGAGCGTGACGGTGGCGCCGGGGAGCGCGCCGCCCTGCTCGTCGGTGACGACGCCGGTGACGGTGCCGGAGAAGCTCTGGGCCCCCGCGGTCGCCGCGGCGAGCACCAGGAGCAGAAGAGCGAAGGATCTCGTGAGTGATTTCATGGCTTGGCCTCGCATCAGCGGAACTGGGACTTCACGGGGTCGTTGTCCTTGAAGGCGGAGTAGACCATGTAGCTGGTCCCCGCGAGCATCAGGACGAGCGCGACCTTGCCCGCACCGGTCTTGAAAAAGCCCTTGCCAGTGTCCGTCGTGGCACTAGCCTGAGCCGCGGGAGCGGCCTGAGCCAGAGCGCTCGCCGCGATTGGCATGGCGGCGACGGTCGCGTTCGCGGAGGCGGACAGCGTCGTCGCCCGGGTGAGTGGCGGTGCGGCCTCGGTCGCGGCAACCGGCGCCGCGCCCGCGAGGGCTAGTGTGAGGGCCAGCAGTCCCGCAGTGGGCCTGGCCCACGACCCGAGTCGTCGTCTCACTTCATCCTCCTTGTCCGGCGTCATCCATGACGCTGGATCCTTGGCTGGGCTGACTTCAACCGGAATGCAACCGTGTTTTACAGACTTTGGCAACCTGCGTGCCAGCCGAGGCTATCTGAGAAACCCTTGGATTTCCAGGAGGTTGACAGCCTGCGACGAGGCCAGCAACTCGAATCTTCGGATTCTTGGATCCAAGTGGCTGGAAACCACCCAAGTTGACGACCCGCGTCAGCCTGGTCTAGCGTCGCGGGATGGGCAAGAAACGTCGGCGCGCGGGCCAGGCGGAAGCCCCGCAGGCGGGCGCCTCGACTCACTCCGGCCCCCTACCCAGCGCCGGGTCAGGACGGAAGATCTGGCTCCGCATTGCTCTAGTGGCGGCGACCCTCGGCTGTAGTGTGCTCGCCCTCTGGTTCTGGACTCGCGCGCCTCGGACCGAGGCGGAAGCGAGGACCGCGCTCGCGCGGCTGCG
>CAZVOI010001067.1:0-1782 GCA_964628275.1 uncultured Acidobacteriota bacterium
GAGGTGGGATGAGACGTCGAGCGCGATTGCTGATGCTGCTTTTCGGGTGCGCCATGGGCGTACGGCCCGTGTCGGCAGCGACGCCCCAGGACTGGCCGCAGTGGCGTGGCCCGACGCGCGACGGCCGCGCGAGCGGGCTAGCGGCACCGGCGAGTTGGCCCGAAACGCTCACGCCCGGCTGGAGGGTCAAGGTCGGCATCGGTCACTCGTCACCGATCGTCTCGGGGGGGCGGGTGTACCAGTTCTCGCGCGAGTCTGAGAGCGAAGTCGTGCGCGCGCTCGACCTCGCCTCCGGCCGCGAGCTCTGGGAGCAGGCCTACCCGGTCGCCTACGAGATGCACTCGGCAGCGACGGACCACGGCAAGGGTCCCAAGTCCACGCCGGCGATCGCCGACGGGCGGCTGTTCACGTTCGGGATCACCGGGATCCTCTCGGCCTGGGACGCCGCCAGTGGCCGCCTCGTCTGGCGCAAGAGCTTCGAGGCCAGCCACCGCGCCACGTCTCCGGCTTTCGGCGCGGCCATGTCTCCGGTCGTCGAAAGCGGGCGCGTGATCGTGAACGTCGGGGGCGACGGCGACGGCGCGCTCGTGGCGCTCGACGCGGCCACCGGCGCTCCGGCATGGTCGTGGAAGGGGGACGGGCCCGGCTACGCCTCCCCCGTCGTCGCGACGTGGGGCGGCGTGCGGCAGATCGTGACACAGAGCCAGGGCGCGCTCGTGGCGGTGGCGGCCGACACCGGCGCGCTGCTCGGGAAGCTCGCGCAGAAGACGCCCTACGAGCAGAACTCCGTGACTCCGATCGTGAGCGGCGGGCTCGTCGTGTACACGGGCCTCGAGGTCCCGCTGAGCGCGGTCCGGCCCGTGAAGAAGGGCGCGGCCTTCGCGCTCGAGACTGCCTGGACCAACCCGGACGTGGCCAGCTACCTTTCGACGCCCGTGCTCGAAGGCGGCCGCCTCTACGGCCTTTCGCACCGGAAGAAGGGGCAGTGGTTCTGCGTCGACGCGGCGAGCGGACGCACGCTGTGGCTGAGCGACGGGCGCCAGGCCGAGAGCGCTTCAATCATCGCCGCGGCCGGCGCGCTCTTCCTGCTCGACACGGACGGAGCGATGACCGTGGCTGCGGCCGACGCCGCGGGCTTTCGCCCGCTTCGCAAGTGGAGCGTCGCCGCGTCGGCGACCTGGGCGCACCCGGTCGTGCTGGGCACGGGAATCCTGGTGAAGGACGTGGACACGCTGGCTTTCGTGCGGATGAGATAGCGCCTGACACACTCGCCTCGAAACGTGGGCCCAAACCCGCCGTAGACTTGTCGAACCTCTACAAGGAGCGAACCCGCATGAACTGGCTGCTGTTCGTCCTCGGTGCCGTGCTGTCGTGGGGCATGTACGGGCCGATGCTGCACAAGGGGCAGGTCGCACTCGGCAATCCGCTGCGCGCGCTGCTGTGCGTGGGTGTCGCCTACTTCCTGATCGGCGTGCTGGTGCCGGTGCTGATGCTCGCGGCGCAGGGCCAGCTTGGCGGCTTCAACTTCGCGGGAAGCGTGACGGCCACGGTAGCCGGGGCGCTCGGCGCGCTCGGCGCCGTGTGCATCATCCTGGCGTTCCGCGCCGGGGGGCTGCCCACCTACGTGATGCCGCTCGTCTTCGGCGGCGCGCCGCTCGTCAACGTGCTCGTCTCGATGGCGATCCACCCGCCGCGCACCGCGCCCTCGCCTCTGCTCTACCTCGGCTTCGTGCTCGCCGCCGCGGGAGCCTACATGGTCCTCCGCTTCAAGCCGCAGTGATG
>CAZVOI010001068.1:0-1541 GCA_964628275.1 uncultured Acidobacteriota bacterium
AGGGCCGCCGTCTTGCGGTTCGGGCCGACGAGCGCATCCGGGTGCTTGGCGTCGTCGATCAACTGGTACTCGTGGGCGATCGGCCCGGAGCGCTCTTCGGTTACGAGGTACTTCACGCCGCTGTTGCCGCCGGCCGCGATCTGCCACTCGAAGCGCAGCTCGAAATCGCCGAAGGCGTCGCTGGTAATGATGTCCGAGCCGCCGTGAGAGCCCGGCCGGGCCGGGCGTTTCAGCGCGCCGTCCGCCACCAGCCATGTGTCCGCGGGAAACGCCTGGGCCTTGAAGCCGCGCCAGCCAGCGGTCGTCTTGCCGTCGAAGAGCAATCGCCAGCCGGCCTTCTTCTCCGCAGCGCTCAGCGTATTCGCGGATGCCGCATCGGCTTCGAAGCCGGCGAGCGGGCTCGCGCCGAGCGCACCAATCAGCAGCAGGCGTTTCATCATCGGGTCGCTCCTCCCTGACGTCGGATCATAGACCGCTCCAAGGCCAGTCAAGCCTCTTGACAGGACGGGCGCGAGGTTTACAGTGCGGAACAAGCAAGAGGCAGGGGTTCATCGAGGGGGCAGACATGCGGAACGCCACGCTGGGCCGGAGAGATTTCGTCAGGACGGCCGTCGGGACGGGCGCCGCGCTGGCCTTCGCGCCTGCCAGCTTGGGGCGCGTGCTCGGAGCCAACGACCGCATCAACGTAGGCGTGATCGGCATGGGCGGGCGCGGCCGATACCTGCTCCGCTGGGTGATGGAGACGGGGGGCCAGATCCCGGCGACGCCGCCACCCGGCACGCGTCCGGATGCCCTGAAGCCCCCGGATCCCAAGCTGGCCACGCAGGTCGTCGGCGTCTCGGACGTCTACGTGAAGCGCCAGAAGGTCGCCGAGGAACTCGGCAAGTGCCGCGGGTTCGCCGACTATCGCGAGCTCCTGGACCGGCCGGACTTGGACGCGGTGCTGATCGCGACGCCCGACCACTGGCATGCCCGGATGGCGATCGAAGCGCTCGAGAAGGGCAAGGACGTCTACCTCGAGAAACCGGTCACCTTGACGATCGCCGAAGCCCGCGACGTAGCCGACGCGGTGCGTCGCACCGGCCGCGTGCTGCAGGTCGGCTCCAACACCACCAGCTCCGACCAGTGGTGGAGGGCGCGCAAGGCGATCCAGGACGGGATGATCGGCAAGCTGCTGCTGAGCCAGGGCTCGTACCACCGGAACTCGGAGCAGGGCGAGTGGAACTGGAAGATCGAGCCCGACGCCGGGCCGCGCGCCAAAGGCGATGACTACATCGACTGGGACATGTGGCTGGGCAGCGCGCCGAAGCGGCCCTTCGACGCCGACCGCTTCTTCCGCTTCCGGAAGTACTGGGACTATTCCGGCGGGATCGCGACCGACCTCTTCTACCACGTGGTCGCGCCGCTCAACATCTGCTGGGGCGAGGCGCAGTTCCCGCAGCGCGTGGTGGGTACGGGCGGCATCTACGTCTTCGACGACGGCCGCGAGGTGCCCGACACCTTCATGCTGCTGGCCGACTATCCCAAGGGCCACTCGCTGG
>CAZVOI010001069.1:0-3376 GCA_964628275.1 uncultured Acidobacteriota bacterium
CTTCACGCCCGGGCCGATCTTCGCCAACGTGCTGCTTGCGGACGAGATCAACCGCACCCCGCCCAAGACGCAGGCGGCGATGCTCGAGGCGATGCAGGAGCACCGCGTCACGGTGCAGGGCAAGACCTACGTGCTCGACGAACCTTTCTTTGTCTTCGCGACCCAGAACCCGATCGAGCTGGAGGGCACCTACCCATTGCCCGAAGCCCAGCTCGACCGCTTCATGTTCGACATCGTGATCGACCACTTGCCCGAGGAGCAGGAGATCCAAGTGGTGCAGCGCACCACCGCGATCCAGGATCCCTCGTTCACGCCGGTGCTGTCGGCCGCCGAGATCGTCGCCTTCCAGAAGCTGGTGCGGCGCGTGCCGGTCGCCGACGAGGTGATCCGCTACGCCGTCTCGCTGGCTCGCGCCAGCCGGCCCAAGGGCGGGCAGGCGCCGGAGATCATCCAGAAGTGGGTGGAGTACGGCGCCAGCGTGCGCGCGGCGCAGTATCTGGTGCTGGGCGGCAAGGCGCGCGCGCTGATGCACGGCCGCTACCACGTCGGCTTCGACGACGTACGCGCGCTGGCGCAGCCGGTGTTCCGGCACCGGATCCTGCGCAACTTCCACGCCGAGTCCGAGAAGGTCACCACTGACGAGATCGTGGCCAAGCTGCTCGAAGCCGTCCCGGTCCCGCGCTCGCGGCTCTAGATGGCCAGCTTCGCAAGCCCGCACCTGCTCGACCCAAAGGCGCTCGCGGGGATCCGCGACCTCGAGCTGCTGGCGCGCGGCGTCGTCCAGGGGTTCGTGAACGGCCTCCACCGCTCGCCGTACCTGGGGGTGTCGGTGGACTTCGCCGAGCACCGCGCGTACATGCCGGGCGACGACATCCGCCGCATCGACTGGCGCGTGTTCGCGCGCAACGATCGCTTCTACGTGAAGGAGTTCGAAGCCGACTCGAACGCGAACTTCATGGTGCTGCTCGACGCCTCGAAGTCGATGCGCTTCGCGAGTCGCGGTGTCAGTAAGCTCCAGTACGGCATCATGCTGGCGGCGTGTCTGGCCTATTTCGCGCGAGGCCAGCGCGATCGCGTCGGGCTGATCACGTTCGATCGTGATGTCGAGGACCACATCCCGCCTTCCGCCAAGCACCTGGACGCCGTCCTGCACACGCTGTCGCGGACGGGCGACACCGAGAGCGAAGGCGAGGGCGCGCTGTTGCCGGCTCTGTTTCGCGCGGCAGAGAGCGAAAGGCGCCGCGGGATCGTGGTCCTGATCTCGGATCTCTACGAAGAGCCCGAGGCTGTGGCCCGCGGTCTGCGCGCGCTCGGTTACCGAGGCTCGGACCTGATCGTTTTCCACGTGCTCGACCCGGCGGAACGCGAGTTCCCCTACACCGATGCCGCCAACTTCTCCGACCTGGAGACCGGCGATCGTCTGCCGATCGTGCCCGAGTACGTTCGCGCGCAGTATCAGAAGCTCGTCTTGGCGCACGTCGCGGCGCTCGGCCGCCTGCTGGGCGAGGCGCGCGTCGATTACACGCTGCTCGACACCAGCGAGCCGCTCGACCATGGACTGCGCCGCTACCTGGCGCGCCGCCAGCGGACCACGCGCTAGCGATGCCGCTGCTCGCTCCCGCGTTCCTGCTCGGCCTGTTGGCGCTCGGGGTGCCGATCGTGGTGCACCTGATGCATCGCGAGCGGCGCGAAGCGATCGCGTTCCCGTCGCTGATGTTCCTGCGCAAGATCCCGTACCGCTCGGTGCGGCGCCAGAAGCTGCGCCACGTGCTGCTGTTCGCCGCGCGCTGCCTGGCGCTGCTGCTCCTGGCTCTCGGTTTCGCGCGGCCCTTCCGCGCCGCGCGCGCGGCCGCCGCCGGCGACGCGGGCGGACGCAGGGATCTGCTGATCCTGCTCGACCGCTCCTACAGCATGGCGGCGAGCGGCCGGTTCGCGGCCGGCCAGGACGCCGCGCGCCGCGCCGTGAGCAGCCTGGCCGGTGAAGACCGCGTCGGGCTAATCCTGTTCGACGAGCGCGCGGACTTCGTCCTCGAGCCAACCCGCGAGCACGCGCGGGCACGGGTCCTGATCGACGCCGCCCACCCCGGCTCCTCCGGAACCCGCTTCGCCCCCGTCATGAAGCTGGCGCAAGACGCGCTGTCGGGTTCGGATGCGGCGAAGCGCGAGCTGATGCTCGTCTCCGACTGCCAGCGCCGGGGGATGGATGGCCTCGACGAAACGCGGCTGCCCGCCGGCGTGACGCTCAGCGTCAGCTGCCTTGGTGAAGCCAAGGCCGGCGCCGCCAACCTGGCCTTGTCGGGGGTGAGCTTCGACCGCGACGTGGCGGGCGGCCGCGAACGGGTGGCCGTCACGGCGCGCGTGGTCAACAAGGGCGGCGCCGCCGTGGCCGGGATGCGAGTCGGGCTCGAGATCGCGGGGCGCGTCGTCGAAACCAAGTCGGTCGACGTGCCCGCGAGCGGCGCCAGCAGCGTCAGCTTCCCGCCGGTGGCGTATCCGGTCGGCGAGACGCGCGGCCGGGTGCGGCTCGCCGAGGATGCGCTCGCGGCCGACAACGACTTCCATTTCGCGCTGGCGCCCGGCCAGGACGTTGCCGTGCTGATCGTCGAGGAGGCGGGGTCGGGCCTCTACCTGAAGCGGGCGCTCGCGATCGGCGACCGGCCACGATTTCGCGTCGAATCGCGAGGCGTCCTGACGCCCGCGGATCTCGCCGGGCGGGAGGTCGTCGTACTGGCGGGGACGGCGCCGCCGAACGACGCCGCCACGGCGTCCCTGGCACGCTTCCTGGACAACGGCGGCGGCGTGCTGACGGCGCTCGGGGCCGCGCCCTGGCGGGGCGCCGCCGCCGCCCTGCTGCCCGGCGCGCTCGGCGCCGTCGTCGACCGCACCGCCGATCGCGGCGGGACGGTCGCCTACCTCGACTATGAGCACCCGGCGCTGGAACTGTTCAAGGCGCCGAAGAGCGGCGACTTCGCCGCCGCGCGCTTCCTGCGCTACCGGCGGCTCCAGACCGACGACGCGAGCCGGGCTCTGGCGCGGCTCGACGACGGAGCCGCGCTGCTCGCGGAAAAACGCATCGGCAAGGGCTCGCTGCTGGCCTTTGCCTCCGGCTTCGACGCGGCCACCAACGATCTCTCGCTGCAGCCGGTCTTCCTGCCGCTGGTCCACGAGCTGGTGCGGCACGTGGCCGGGCATCGCGAGACGCGGCTGCACCGGACGGTCGGCGAAGCGCTCAACCTCGACGCTGGCGCCGAAACCGACGCCGCGCGCGTCACCACGCCGTCTGGCGAGCGGGTGCGGCTCGACGCCGGCCAGATGTCGGTCGAGCTGCTGGAGGCCGGCTTCTACGAGGTCCAGAGGAAGCAGGCGACCTCGCTGG
>CAZVOI010001070.1:0-16411 GCA_964628275.1 uncultured Acidobacteriota bacterium
CAGGCGTTCCGCCGCCTGCCGCCGAAGCTCTCCAGCGCGCTCGTGCACCGCAACCCGTCGATGCTCGACTACAAGAGCCCGACCACGCTCGAGATGCCGCCGGTCGAGACGATCCTGGTCGAGACGCTGGATCCCGAAGGACCGTACGGCGCGAAGGAAGTCGGCCAGGGTCCGCTGCTGCCGGTGATTCCGGCGGTCGCCAACGCGCTCGCCGACGCGCTGGGGGTGCGCATCGACGAGGTGCCGATCACGCCCGACAAGGTGCTGGCCGCGCTCGAAGGCCGCTACAAGGCGCCCAGGATGCCGGAATTCCAGTATCCGGAGACCGTCGTCGTCCCGTCGCTGGCTCCGCAGGCGCCGCCCGTGCTCGCCCAGGAGAAGCGCTCGTGCTGAGGCTCCCGGAGTTCCGCTACGTCGCGCCGCACAGCGCGGACGAGGCCTCTCGGATCCTGCGCGACGGCGGCCCCGACGCGATGGCGGTCGCGGGCGGGACCGATCTCTATCCCAACATGAAGCGCCGGCAATTCACGCCGAAGCTGCTGGTCGGCCTGCAGCGCGTCGGCGCCACCCACACGATCGAGGCCAACGGCGGCCTGCGGCTGGGCGCGATGGTCACGCTCCGCGAAGTGGCTTCGGATACGGCAGTTCTCGACCGTTGGCCGGCGATCGCCCGCGCCGCGGGGCTCGTCTCGTCGCCGCCGCTTCGCAACGCCGGCACGATCGGCGGCAACCTGTGCGTCGACACGCGCTGCACCTACTACAACCAGACCGAGTTCTGGCGCGCGTCTATCGGCTACTGCATGAAGCGCGACGGCCACGTGTGCCTGGTCGCGCCCAGCTCGGAGATCTGCTGGGCGCTCTCGTCCTCGGACACGGCGCCGGTCATGATCAGCCTCGGCGCCGACGTCACCCTCGTATCGCCCGACGGCGAACGCCGCATCCCGGTTGCTCAGCTCTACGGAAGCGACGGCATCGCCTACCTCGCCAAGCAGCCGCACGAGATCCTCACCGAGATCCACGTTCCCGACCGCGCCGGCTGGCGAACGACCTACCGCAAGCTGCGCCGCCGCGGCTCGATCGACTTCCCGATCCTGGGCGTCGCCGCCGCGGTCAAGCTCGGCAAGAGCAACGTCGTCGAAGACGCGAGCCTGGTGTTGGGCGCGGTCCACACCCACCCCGTCTACGCGAAAGACGCGGTCGAGTTCCTGAAGGGCAAGCCGCTCGACGCCGAGACGATCGAGATGGCGGCCGGCATCGCGTACAAGCCGGCCAAGCCGCTCGACAACGCCGACCTCGGCTACGCCTGGCGCAAACGCATGACGCGGGTCGAGGTCGCCCGCGCGCTGCGCGAGCTGGCGGGCCTGCCGACCGGAGGCCTGCCGCCAGTCGTCTGAAGTATCCTTCAGAACCCTGCGACCGCGCCTTCAGCGGCAGGAGCCACGAGCGCGAGTTCGGCCTATCCGGCGCGCTCCGCTTTCGCGCGCGTCCGAGTTGAGCGCCGGGCGACAGGCCGCATGTGATGCGCAGCGTACTCGTCGAGAAGCCGCCGGATCATGCGCTGGTACGCCGTGTGGTGCTTCTCAGCCTCACGTTTGAAGAATTCGACGCTGCGCTTGCTCAGCCCGATCGTAACCTTCACCCCCTCTTCGCGAAGGACGAGATCTTTCGGAGCCGGGAGGAAGTCAGGAACGACCCTCAGCTTTCCGAGGGGCTCGGCCGTGTATCTGATGTTCGCGCTCATAGATTCGCTTGCCCTTTCGCCAATAGCCGGCACCGAGTATCCGGATCACTCCTTCACGATATGTAAAACGGACCGTCATCACGCCTTCACCAACGCGCCCAAGACAGTAGTACCGCTGCTCGACCGAGCTGTGCGATAGATCCTCGGCGATGACACGTCGTTCGTCGGCAAAGGCGACCTGGGCCTCCGCGAAGCTCACCCCATGCTTCCTCTGGTTTTGCTCGTTCTTCTTCGGGTCCCAGTCGAATGTCGCAGCCGCCACCGCAAGATGCTACTCGCACTCGAACCCTGCCGCCATACGCGCGTATGGCTCCAGTCCCGCCCGTCGCATCAGGTCGATCAGCTCCGCGGCCGACGGCAACACCGCGCCCTCGCCGCCTTCGGCCAGAACGCCTTCGGCCAGGGCGCGCTTCTCGTTGTGCATCGCGACGATGCTCTCTTCCAACGTGCCCTTCGAGACCAGCCGATAGACGGTCACCGGACGCAACTGGCCGATGCGATGGGCGCGACCCATCGCCTGATCTTCGGCCGCCGGGTTCCACCAGGGATCGGTGATCACGACGTAGTCGGCGGCGGTGAGGTTGAGGCCGAAGCCGCCCGCCTTCAGGCTGATCAGGAACAGCTCGCCGTCGCCGGCCTGGAACGCCGCGATGCGCCGCGTGCGTTCGGCGGCCGGCGTGGCGCCGTCGAGATATTGGTAACGAATGCCGGCTTGGTCGAGCGGCGCGCGCAGCAAGGTCAAGAAGTCGACGAACTGGCTGAACACCAGCGCCTTGTGGCCGTTGGCGGCAAGCTCGGCGGCGAGGTCGGAGAACGCGCGCACCTTGGCCCCGACGATGCCCAGCTCGGGGCTGGTGAGACGCGGATCGCATGCCGCGCGGCGCAGCCG
Source organism: uncultured Acidobacteriota bacterium (assembly GCA_964628275.1). Classification (GTDB taxonomy): domain Bacteria; phylum Acidobacteriota; class Vicinamibacteria; order Fen-336; family Fen-336; genus CAZVOI01. The sequence continues at coordinate 2,631 of CAZVOI010001070.1, forward strand.
GGTCAGTTGGGCGAGGATGTGCAGATGCGCCTGGCCGCGTTGCTCGCTGGCGGCCGCGCTTTCTGCCGCGGCCACCGCCAGCCGGCGCAGCGCCTCGTAGTGAGCTGCCTCGGCAGGCTCGGGCGTGATGGTCAGAACCAGCTCGGTGCGCGGCGGCAGCTCCTGCAACACTTGCGACTTGGTCCGGCGCAGCACGAACGGGGCGATCAACCGCCGCAGGATGCGCTGCGCCTCCCGGTCGCGGTCGCGTTCGATGGGCGCTGTGAAGCGTTCGTTGAAACGCGACAGCGTGCCCAGGAGCCCCGGGTTGCAGAAGCGCATGATCGACCACAAGTCGGCGAGCCGGTTCTCGATCGGCGTGCCGGACAACGCCATCCGAAAATCGGCGGGCAGCTCGAAGACGGCGAGCGAACGCTTGGCGGCGGCGTTCTTGATCGCCTGTGCCTCGTCGACCACCAGCGTGTGCCAGGTCCGGGATGCAAAAGTCTCTTGCGCCTGCTGCATCAACGTGTAGGAGACGATGACGACGTCGCGCGGTCCGGCCGATTCTACGGCCGCGGCGCGATCACCCTCGCCGTAGATCGAGGCCTCGAGCGTTGGCGCGAAGCGCTGCGTCTCGGCGAGCCAGTTGCCGCACACCGAGGTGGGCGCCACCACCAGCGCAGGCCCGCCGCCGGCGCGTGCGAGCAGCACGCCGAGCGCCTGGATCGTCTTGCCGAGCCCCATGTCATCGGCGAGGCAGGCGCCAAAGCCCGCCTCTGCGAGACGCATCGCCCAGGCGAAGCCGTCTTCCTGATACGGACGCAGCTCGGTTTGCAGGCCGGCGGGCAACGCGGGCAGCGTTTCTTGCGCGGAACGCAGGCGCTCCAGCTTCTGCAGGAAGCCGGCATCGGTGTCCGCCGCGACACCTTCCAGCACCTCTTCCAGCCAGGCTGCGGCGAGTTGCGGCACGCGCAGGCCGCCGGCATCGGCTTCGGCCACCGCGGCGAGGTCAGCCAGCTTCTCGCGCAGCTCGCGCGTGAGCGCGGCGTAAACGCCGTCGCCCATCGGCAGGAAACGGCTGCTGCCGGCAGCCGCGGCGAGCAGCCCCTGAAGCTCGAGCACCAGTCCTTCATCGAGCTGGGCACGCCCTTCGACCGTGAACCAGTCCCGGGAGCTGCGCACCTTCAGGGCGAGTTGCGCGGCGCCGACGGTGATCACGCGCACCGGCTGGCCGCGCGGCCAGTCGACGGCTTGCACGGCCGGCAGTTGCGGCAACGCCTCGACCATCGCGAGCGCCCGGTCGGGTTCCTCCACCACCCACTCGCAGGTCAGGTCGCCGGGCGCCGGCGGATCGAGAAAATCGATCGCCGCGAGCACCGCGTCGAGATGCGCCCGCTCGGCGCCGAGATCTCGCTGGGCGCCTGCGGTCTCGCCCTTCACCACCGCCATCACGCGCGTGCGGCCGCTTCCCGGCATCAGCCGCGGGCCCTCCAGTCCGAGCGGCGCCACCACTAGCCGCAGCAACAGGCCGTCGCCGGCCGGCGCGAGCTCCGCGCGCAGGCGCGATTCGGCGGTCACTTCGCGCGCCGCCTCCACATGATCGGACTGGATGTGAAAGTGTCTGGCGAGCGACCTCAAGGCTTGTTGCAGCTCGGACTGCGCGCCGGCCGGCACCGAGAATCGCCCCGACACCAGCTGCGCGGCCCGGCGCTGCGCGGGCGTGAGGCGGATCACGCGGATTCGCTGCGGCGAATCGCGCGCCACCGTGATGTAACGCAGCGCTTCGAGCTCGCGCCTCTCGTCTTCATCGACGTAATAGGCGTAAAGCTCGGCTTCGGCAGCTGGCTCCGCGCGCGCCAGCGGCGTGATCCGAAGCACGTAGCGTCCGCCCTGGCGCGCCACCTCCAGCTCGGGCACGCCCTCGACGACGTCGACCAGGGTCTCCAGCGCGTCTCGCATTGCCACGGCGGGGTGACCGATCAGGGCGAGGATGGCTGAAGCGCGGTCCAGCCGATAGCGGCCAGCGTGGTGCCGGCTGCGGCGGATCGCGCGCGCCACCTTGGCGTCCCACGGCTCCAGCTTCAAGTCCTTGGCGAGCTTGGCGAGCCCGAGCGGCTTCGGCTTGCTCCAGCCGCGCCGGCCTCGCTTTTGCTCCATCGGCTCGATTGCCTCGATGCCACCCTGTTTGTCCACGCCGATCGACCAGATCGTGCGCGTGCCCGACGCATCTCCCGCTACGGACGATTCGGCGCCCAGCGCCTCCAATGAGGCCAGCACATTGCGCCAGGCTTCTTGCCCGCCCGCGACGAAGAAGCGCTCCGGCGCATCGCCACCGGCGAACACCTGCTCCGCCGCCTCCAACTGGGCCAAGAGCCAAGCGAAGCTGCAAGCTCGCAACCGCTCGCGGAGCGCGGCGATCCCACTCGCGCGTGCGCTGCCGCGATCGGCGCCGCTTCCCACCGCCTCGGCGCCGAGCCATGCGCGCAGCAGGCAGCGCCACAAATCGGCCATGCCGGCGAGATGGCGGCCCGGCATCGTCTCGAGATCCAGCGCGCGCCGATCGAGCTTGGCGTCACCCAGCCGCGCGCCGATCGCATGCACCCACACGCCCCAGCGATCCGCGGGCGGTGGATTGCGGGCCCCCGACTCGCCCGCGCAGAACTTCCTCGCGAGATCCAGGTGTTTCGGCGTCTGCTGCGCGAGCAGCGCGAGTGGATACAGCCAGGTCAGCGTCTCGGGCAGCAGCCGCTTGCGCGCGCCGGTTTCGCCCTGGCGCTTCTTGAAGGCTGCCTCGAATCCGGCTTGCGCATCAGCCCAACGTCCCAGCTGTGCGTGCATCGCCGCACGCAGCGCGTCCGCGGCGCCGCCGTGCTCGCCTTCCAGCCAGGCCATCGCGCGCCCGGCTTCGTCGCGGTGCAACAATACCTCGGCGACTCGCAGGCGCAGCGGTTCCGGCATTTCGGCCCGGTTCGCATCCGGCTTGTGGAGCACCCAGTCGAGGATCGGCAGCATCTCGAGCCGCCAGCTGCTGCACAGCTCGCCGAGCGCGTGAGAGGCGAGGCCGAAGCGCCATGCCGGCGTGATGCGTTCGAACAGCGCCGGGTCGAACGCCTCGTAGCACGCGGCATGGATCAGGTTCGTCCAATCGTGCACCCGCGACGCCCGGTCCTGGATGTTCGCGAGTTTGTCGGCTGACACGCCCGCCAACATCTCGAGCCTCACGATCGCGGTGGTCGCCGCGGGATCCCACAGGGGCCAGCCGTAGGGCTCGCCCGGGTCGTACGAGTTGGCGCGATGCAGGGCCGTGCGCAGGCTCGCGACGGGCGTGTCGTCTAGCAACTCGCGGTACAGCGCCGCGCGCGCCGCGTCGCTGAGCCGCGAATAGCCCGTCCGGAACGGCTGTTCGACTCGCAGTCCCGCGCGGTCCAGATCCTGTTGCGCGAGCTCGACGCTTTCCTGGGTGAAGGCCTTGCCGGTCGCCGACCTCGCGCCGAGCTGCTGCAACAGCTGGTAGACGGCGGCGCGCGGATGCCATGTCCAGAGCAGCGCCATCGCGCGCGCGACGGCGCGCGCATCAGCGGATAGCCCCTGCCAGGCGTCAGGCGCGGCGGCCTTCAAGAAGCTGTCTCATCCATTCCGACAGAAGCACAACTCTACCCAAGCGCCGCTCCAACCGAAGATCGGCCGCGCGTGCTTCGGCTGGGTAGACTTGCGTCATGCGATCGAAACCCGCCGGCTGGCGTCTCTGCCTCCTTGCCGTCACGCTACTCGCCCCGGCCGCGCATGCGGGCCCCGCCCCCACCCGCGAGGCGCAACGCCGCTGGCAGATGATGTGCCAGATTCGAAAAGACAAGTTCGACCGCGTGCTGCCCGAGGCGATGCGCGAGAACGGCGTGGACATGTGGATCGTCACGCTGAAGGAGGGCGGCTACGATCCGCTCTACGAGGACCTCGGGCGCGGCTATCCGGGCGGCCTCGGAACCGGCTACTACGTCTTCAGCGATCGCGGCGGCGACCGCATCGAACGCGCGGCGCTCGGCATCGGCGGGTATCTACTGGAGGAATGCGGCGTCTACGACATCGTGGCCGGCGGCAGCGACGCCGACCTCGCGAAGTTCGTGAAGGAGCGCGACCCGAAGCAGATCGGCTTGAACATGGCCGAGGAGATCGGCGCGGCCGACGGTCTCTCGTACATGGGCTACAAGAAGCTCGTGAAGGTCCTCGGCGAGGTCTACGAGAAGCGCTTCGTGTCCGCCGAGAAGCTCGTCTCGGATTTTCGATCGCGCAGCGTCGCGACCGAGGTCGCCGCGTTCTCGGAGGCGGGGCAGTACTCGGCGGAGATCGCCGAGCGCGCGCTTTCGAACGAGAACATCACGCCGGGAGTCACCACGCTCGAAGACGTCGCGTGGTGGATGCAGGAAGAGCTGCTGCGGCGCGGGCTCGGCTCGTCGTTCGACATGCCATCCGTGTATATCACCGGGCCGAAGGGCATCGAGGCGGTGTCCACCTCGCGGATCATCCAGCGCGGCGACTTCCTGACGATCGACTGGGGCGTCTGCCTGATGAACTTCTGCACCGACGTGAAGCGGCAGGCTTACGTGCTGAAGGCGGGGGAGACGGCGCCGCCGGCCAGCTACCAGCGCGCGTTCGCGCAGGCCGTCGCGGTGCGCGAGACGATCCGCAAGAGCCTGAAGCCCGGCGGCACCGCGGCCGACTCGCTGAAGCTCGCCGAGTCGAAGGTTGGGGCGATGCCCGGCTTCAGGGTGATGACGACCTTCAACAAGCCGTACGACGGCGACACCACCGACGTCATGATCGGCATGCACTCGGTCGGCCAGACCGGCCACGGGATCGGGCCGTCGATGGCGTTCTTCAACCCGAAGCGGCTGACCTTCGAGATCCGCCCCAGCAACATGTTCTCGATCGAGTTCTTCGCCTACACGCCGCTGCCCGAGTGGGGCGGCGCCAAGCTGAGGATCCCGCTCGAAGACGACGCGGTGATGACCGCGCGCGGCATCGAGTGGCTGTACCCCCACGCGACGCGCCTCCTGGTCGTGCGCTGAGCCGCGGATCGGCGAGAACGACCTGGGTTCCGGGGACACCGCCGCTACCCGCGATTCCTGCCGAGGGCCGGCACTTCCGATTCCGATCTCGACGGGACGCCCGGCGCGCCTCCTTCGCTGGGTGGCCTGGCCGACTGCCAAACCACGGCCTTCTCCCGACCCCCGCCTTCTCTACGAGAGCCAGTCTTCGGTTCGCAGGCCGACGATGCTGCCATCCAAGAGAGCCTGATCGCTCGTGACGAGAACGGCAGCAAGGTCCAGGGCGGTGCAGGCGATGAGCAGGTCGAAATCACTCTTCACCAGGCCGCGGGACTCGAGGCTCGCCCTTATCGCACCGTAGCGCTCGATCACACCGTCGGTCAGCGTGAGAGTGACAATCGATCGCCGAAGCGCCGCGATCCTCTGGAGGTTCTCCTCGCGCCGCTTGGACTTGTTCGCCCCAAAGAGGAGTTCGGCCACCGCGACCATTGGGATGCCGACCTCGGTTCCCGGCACGCTTTCCAGACGCCCGGGCACGCCGCCGACGTTGTTCAGCGCGGCGATGGCGATGTTGGCATCGAGAACGTATCTCACAAGTCGGCGACAGTCCGCCTTCCGCCTTGGCGACGCGCCTCGGCTAGGAGCGCGAGGATCTCCTCAGTCGTCTCGCCAGCCCAGGGGCCGAGTTCCGCGAACAACTCGGCGGCCGATCGGCCGCTCGGCGGATCAGGTACGGCACGCACCTCGACGCTGAGCCCGGCCAGCCTTGCGCGCACTGGATGGCTGGGGTCGCGCTTCAGCTGCTCCACGACTTCTTCGATGGTCTGGGGCATGGGGCACCACCCTCCTCCTCTAGAGTTTACGGCCGATGGCTCGCAGGCGCCCGCGCTGTGAGCCCCTCGGGTTGGAATCGGAACGTGCGCAGAGCCGGATATCGGTGAGAATCGTAGCGACGCCATGAACCGGAGCGAAAAATCGAGAGGGCCATGCGCTCGGGCGCTCGGCGGGTTGCTCCTTGCGGTGACGCTACCGGTCCAAGCCGCGTCGGATCGCGCGCCCCGGCAAGCCTGGTGCGGCACCTCCGGGAACGGCGCCGAGGCGGCGGTTCTTGCGCATCGTGAAGCGGTTGCGGCCGGGCGCGTTCGCGCGGCGTCGGCTCGCGACACGTCCGCCGACGTCGGACAGATCGCGGTGCTCCAGGACGAAGGCGACCTGGCGCTGCTCGAGAATGTGCTGGACCTGTCGGGAGCCTCGCTCCGCTTCTCGCCTGCGGGCGGAGGCTACTCGGTGACGCGGATGGCCCTCGCTCTCGAAGCCGACACGGGCGCCGCGTTGCCGCTCGGCGACGACGACACGCGCAGCGTGCCGCTGCCGTTCTCGTTCAGCTTCTACGGCCGCTCCTACTCGAGTGGGTTCTTGAACTCCGACGGCAACCTCACTTTCGGGGACGGCGACTCGGCTTCGACCAGCCGCAACGTCAGCCGGCTCGTGAACGGGCCGCCGCGGATCGCGGCGCTGCTCGCGGACTTGAACCTCGAAGCCGGCGGCCGGCTTTCGACGCTCTCGACCGGCGACCACGTCACGGTCACTTGGCGCGACGTGCCGCAGTTCGACCAGAGCGACAAGAACACGTTCCAGGTCACGCTCTGGTCGGACGGCCGGATCGACTTCGTCTATGGTGAGGTGACGCGCGCGCTCGAAGAAGGAGCCGTCGGCGTGGCGCCGGGCGGCGGCGGCGCGCTGACGGCGATCGACTTCTCGAGCGCGGCGAACGCCAGCGGTCCGGGCGCGCTGGTCGAGGGCTTTCGAAGCGAGGACGCGCTCGACACCGTCGCGGTCGCTCGCAAGTTCTACCTCACCCATCCGGATGACTATCAGCAGCTCGTCGTCTACACGAGTCGGCGGCTCACGGCGTCGAACACCTTCGCCTTCCAGCAGACCGTGAAGAACCCGGACCAGGGCATCGGCGCCGCGGTCGTTGACTTGTCACGCGAATTCGGGAGCGCCGGCCGGCTCGAGAGCTTCATCACGATGGACCAGATCGCCAAATACCCCGACGATCTGAGCATTCGCTTCCTGGGCGAGGACAGCGCGCTCTCGGTGCTCGGGCACGAAGTGGGCCATCGCTGGCTCGCGCAGGCGCGCTTCCGCGACGGGGCGAGCGCCAGTGAAGAGCTGCTCGGCCGAGACCTCGTGCATTGGGGCTTCTTCACCGACACCGACGGCTCGTTCTTGGAAGGCAACGACATCACGGACGCCGGCGGCGGCTCTTTCCGGACGTCGGGAGCCTCGCTTCGCTACTCGGCGCTCGATCAGTACCTGATGGGTGTGCGCCCCGCCTCCGAGGTCGCGCCGTTCTTCTTCGTGCGCAACCCGACCGGCGCCGGCGACACCGACCCCAGCCGCAACCCGCGCACCGGCGTGACCTTCAGCGGCACTCGCAAGGACGTCACGATCGACGACGTCATCTCGGCGCTGGGCGCCCGCAACCCCGCGCCGGCGCCTGCGGTGCGGGCGTACCGCCAGGCCTTCATCTACGTTGCCGTCGGCGGACCGGCCGACCCCGCGGCGATCGCGAAGATCGATCGGATCCGCAGCGCGTTTCCCGATTTCTTCGCGCGCGCGACCGACGGCCGGATGAGCGTGGATCCGCGGCTGAACTGAACGCCGTCAGCCGCCGCTGATCGCCGGCAGCAGGTGCAACTCGGCCTCTTCGGGAAGCGGCGTGCGAAGGCCTTCCAGGAAGCGGATGTTCTCGGGGCCGACGAAGACGTTGACGTGAGGTCGGAGCGCTCCCCGTTCGTCCAGCACCCGGTCACGGACGCCGGGGTGACGTTCGCCCAGCAGCGTGAGCGCCTCGGCGACCGTTGCGGCGCGCGCGGGGAGCACTACCTGCGCCGCGCCTCCCGCATACGGTCGAAGCGGCCCGGCGAGTCGAACGGTGACGGCCACATCCCGTCCTAAACGGCCTTGTGCCGCGAGCGTGCCGCCGGGGTTTCGATCAGCGCGGCCCGCACGCAGGTGATCGCCGGCAGGCCGTCCGCGATGCGCGTCCACGCGCGGCCGTCGTCGCGCGAGGCATACAGCTTGCCGCCGCGGGTGCCGAAGTAGACGCCGGCCGGGCGCAGCGTGTCGGTGGCCATCGCGTCGCGCAGCACGCTCTCGAAGCTGTTCTCCTGCGGCAGCCCCTTCGACAGCGCTTGCCAGCGTTTGCCGCCATGCGTGCGATACACGCGCAACTTGCCGTCGGGCGGGCAGCGGAAGCGGTCGGACTGGAGCGGCAGCACGTAGACGCTGTCGGCGTCGTGCGGGTGCGCCACCATCGGGAAGCCGAAGTCGGACGGCAGGCCCTTGCCGATGTTCGTCCACGACTCGCCGTCGTCGCTCTTGTAGACGCCGAAGTGATGCTGCAGGAACAGCCGCCCGGAAACCGGATGACGCAGCATCTTGTGGACGCATTGGCCGAACTCGGGGAACTTGTCGGGCAGGAAGTAGGTCTCGATGCCCTTGTTGGCGGGCCGCCAGTTCACGCCGCCGTCGTCGCTCTTGTACACGCCGCCCGTCGACGTCGCGATCATCAGGCGCCGGCGGTCGTTGGGGTCGAGCACGATCGTGTGCAGGCACAAACCGCCGCCGCCCGCCGTCCAGCGCGGCCGGTGTGGGTGGCCCCAAAGGCCCTTCACGAGCAGCCAGGTGTCTCCGCCGTCGCGTGTCTGGAACAGCGCCGACGGCTCGACGCCGCAGTAGAGCGTGTCGGGCTCGTCGTCGCGTCCGGGCTGAATCTGCCAGATCTGCTTCAGCGCCGCACCCGTGCCGTCGGGGAACTTGACGTTGGGTGTCTCGGGATCGGTCCAGTGCTTGCCGAAGTCGTCCGTCCGGCGCAGCACCGCTCCCCAGTGCTCGCTGGAGGCGGCGGCCCAGATGCGGCGCCGGCTGCCGCGGCCGTCGTAGGCCATCGCGTAGACCGAGTGCCCCGGGAAGTGAGGACCCGAGACCTCCCAGCGCGCTCGCGAGCCGCGCGCGCGGAAGAAAAACGCGCCCTTCAGCGTTCCCACCAGCAGTACGACATCGTCGTCGCTGACCTTCAGGACTCTCGGCTTCATCGACTCCTCCAAAGTTGCCAATTCACGTGACGTGGATCCCGCGCCCGCCGAGGTCCTCGAGGATCGCGTGGCGCATTCCGACGCGCGCGCCCAGCCGCTCCGGCGTCCAGACTCCCCAGTGTCCTCGAAAGTCCCCGGTCAGCAGGCGACGCGCCCAGGCCGTCGCCATCCAGGCGGCGATCCGCGCGTCGAGCGACGCCAAGTCCTGATCCTCGCCGCTGATCGCGAGACTGCTGCGGCCCAGCAGCGCGGCGAGGCCCTCCCGGCCACAGCCGACGCAGGCCGCGACTTCCATCTCGACGGCGCGTTCGTGAAGCGACAGCACTTCCGGCGCGGCCGAGCCGGCGTCGGCGATCAGCCGGTTCGATTCGATCGTGGCGCGCAGCGCGCCGATCGCCCGGTCCGCGGGCAGCGCGTTCAACACCACGCCGAAATCGCCGACGAGCGAGGCAACGGCCTCGGAATCCGCGAGCGCCGATGCGGCCACCACCGTGACCGACATCTCTCGCGAACGGCCCAGGTCTTCCGCCATGGCTCGCGCGACCGCTCCGTCACCGAGCACGACCGCCTTCCTGAGGAACATCCGAGGCCCATCATGACACGCCCAACCCTCAGAAAACGCTTGGTTTGACGGCGCGAGCGCGCGGATGCTAGCCTGCCCCGTTCCGTCGAAAGCGAAGTCCCAGGACCAAGGGTCGAGGCCATGAGCAAGGAATCGCTGACGATCACCGACAACCGCACCGGCAAGACGTACGAGCTTCCGGTCGAGAACGGCACGATCAGGGCGCTCGACCTGCGCAAGATCAAGACCGGCGACGACGACTTCGGCCTGATGACCTACGACCCGGCGTTCACCAACACCGCGTCGTGCAAGAGCCGGATCACGTTCATCGACGGCGACAAGGGCATCCTCAACTACCGCGGCTACCCGATCGAGCAGCTCGCCGAGAAGAGCAACTATCTCGAGACTTCCTACCTGATCCTGAACGGCGAGCTGCCCACCAAGTCGCAGCACGACGCCTGGACCGACGAGATCACGCACCACACGATGGTGCACGAGAACATCAAGGAGCTGATGGGCGGCTTCCGCTACGACGCGCACCCGATGGGGATGCTGGCGTCGACGGTGGCGGCGCTCTCGACCTTCTATCCCGAGGCGCGGCAGATCCGCGACAAGCCGTCGCGCCGCAAGCAGATCTTCCGGCTGCTCGCCAAGATGCCGACGCTGGCGGCCTTCGCTCACCGCCACTCCTCGGGCTTGCCGTTCGTGTATCCCGACAACGACCTCACCTATTGCGCCAACTTCCTGCAGATGACGTTCAAGGTCGCGGGCAGCTACAAGGTGCACCCGGTGCTCGAGCGCGCGCTCGACGTGCTCTTCATCCTGCACGCCGACCACGAGCAGAACTGCTCGACCTCGGCGATGCGCGGCGTGGGCAGCTCCGAGGTGGACCCGTACTCGGCGATGACCGCCGGCATCGCCGCGCTCTACGGCCCGCTCCACGGCGGCGCCAACGAGCAGGTGCTGCGGATGCTCGGCGAGATCGGCAGCAAGGAAAAGGTCCCGCAGTTCATCAAGGAAGTGAAGACCTCGGGCGGCGACGTGCGGTTGATGGGCTTCGGCCACCGCGTCTACAAGAACTACGACCCGCGCGCCAAGATCATCAAGATCATGGCCGACCAGGTCTTCGACGTGATGGGCAAGAACCCGCTGCTCGAGATAGCGCTCGAGCTCGAGAAGATAGCGCTCGAGGACGAGTACTTCGTGAAGCGGAAGCTCTATCCCAACGTGGATTTCTACTCGGGCCTGATCTATCAGGCGATGGGCTTCCCGATGGACATGTTCCCGGTGCTGTTCGCGATCCCGCGCACCGCCGGCTGGCTGGCGCAGTGGGACGAGATGCTGGAAGACCGGGATCAGAAGATCGCGCGGCCGCGCCAGGTATACCTGGGAGAAGCCAAGCGTGACTACGTCCCGCTCGCAGCGCGCCAGTAGGTCCTTTCCGATTCCTCCGGAGGTCAAGTTGCTGAGATCATTACGAGCGCTCGTTCCCTGCCTGCTGGCCGCTCTTCCAGCGATCGCCGACGAAGGCATGTGGACTTTCGACAACCCGCCCTTGAAGCGACTGAAGGAGGTCTACGGCTTCGAGCCGACGCAGGAGTGGCTCGACAAGGTGCGGCTGGCCTCGGTGCGCTTCAACGATGGCGGCTCCGGTTCGTTCGTGTCGCCCGACGGCCTGATGCTGACGAACCACCACGTCGGCCTGCAGTGCGTCCAGAACCTGTCGACGCCGGAGAACGACTACGTCGCGAACGGATACCTGGCGTCGTCGCGTGACAAGGAGCCCGCCTGCCCCGGCTACGAGGTCAACGTGCTGGTCGCAATCGAGGACGTCACCGCGAAGGTCAAGGCGGCGAGCAAGCCCGAGATGTCCGACAAGGCCGCGGCCGAGGCGCGCAAGGCCGCCACCGCGCAGATCGAGAAGGCCTGCTCAGACAAGACCGGCATGCGCTGTGACGTGATCAAGCTCTACGCGGGCAGCGAGTACGCGCTGTACACCTACAAGAAATACACCGACGTGCGGCTGGTGTTCGCGCCCGAGCAGCAGATCGCGTTCTTCGGCGGCGATCCCGACAACTTCACGTTCCCACGCCACGACCTCGACGTCTGCTTCTTCCGCGCCTACGAGAACGGCCAGCCGGTGAAGCCGGCGGCGTTCCTGCCGTGGGCGAAGACTCCGCTCGAGGACGGCGACTTGACGTTCGTCTCCGGGAACCCGGGCGGGACGTCGCGTCTGAAGACGCAAGCCGAGCTGGAGCTGGAGCGCGACGTGGCGCTGCCGTGGACGCTCAAGTTCCTGAAGCGGAACCTGGCGGTGCTGCGTGCCTACAGCCAGCGCGGCCCGGAGCAGGAGCGCCGCGCCAAGGCCCAGATCTTCGGCCTCGAGAACAGCTTCAAGGCGCTCGACGGACGGCTGACCGCGCTCCAGGACCAGAAGGCGATGGCCGCCAAGGGCGCGCAGGAGAAGGAGCTGCGTGGCAAGGTCGCCGCCGACGGTGCGCTCGCGAGGTCGCTCGGCGATCCCTGGGCCGCGATCACGGCCGCCGAGAAGAAGGCCGCGGCGCGGGCGGCCGAGCTGCGGATGATCGGCTTCGGCGGCGGGCGGCTGCTGAGCCTCGCGGCGACGCTCGTGCGCTACCCGGTCGAGAAAGCGAAGCCGAACGACGTTCGCTTCGAAGAGTTCCGCGACAGCAACCTGGCGTCGCTCGAGAACAACCTCTACTCGAAGGCCCCGATCTACGACGATCTCCAGGAAGCCACACTCGCCGACCGGCTCACGCTGGTCCAGGAAGAGCTGGGCAAACAGCACCCCTACGTGAAGGCGGTGTTGCAGGGCTACTCGCCGGTCGAGGTCGCGCGCCAGGCGGTGACCGGCAGCAAGCTGAAAGACGTCGAGGTGCGCAAGCAGCTCGTGGCCGGGGGCAAGGCCGCGGTCGACGCTTCGACCGATCCGATGGTCGCTCTGGCGCGCCGCATCGACCCGTTCGCGCGCGAGGTGCGCAAGTGGGTCGAGGACGAAGTGGACGCGGTGCTGACCCGCAACGGCGAAAAGATCGCCGAGGCGCGCTGGAAGTTCCTCGGCAAGACGGTGGCGCCCGACGCCAACTTCACGCTCCGGCTCTCGTACGGCCCGGTGAAGAGCTTCCCGGCCGAAGGCACGATCGTGGCGCCCTTCACGACCTTCCACGGCCTCTACGACCGCTCGGCCTCCTGGGGTGGCAAGCAGCCCTGGAACCTGCCGAAGCGCTACGTGGAGAGGAAGTCGGCGCTCAACCTCGAGACGCCGCTCAACTTCGTGAGCACCGCTGACATCATCGGCGGCAACTCGGGCAGCCCCTCGATAAACCGCGCCGGCGAATTCGTCGGGATCATCTTCGACGGCAACATCCAGAGCCTGGCGCTCGACTACTTCTACACCGAGGAGCAGTCGCGGGCGGTGTCGGTGGACGCGCGCGGCATCCTCGAGGCGCTGCGCAAGGTGTACCAGGCCGACACGCTGGCCGACGAGCTGCAGAAGCGCTAGCCGCTCTTGGCCTTTCCAATCTCGTTCGAGGACGTGCTGCGCGCGCGCGAGCGGATCGCACCCCATCTCGCGAAGACGCCGCTCCGGTCGTACCCGCTCCTCGACGAGGCGGTCGGCTCCGGCATCCGAGTGCTGGTCAAGCACGAGAACGTGAACCCGACCGGCTCGTTCAAGATCCGGAACGGCCTCTCGGCGATGACGGCCCTCGCCCCCGAAGCGCTGAAGAAGGGCGTGGTCGCAGCCTCGACGGGCAACCACGGCCAGGGCCTCGCGTACGCGGGGCGCCTGCTCGGCGCGCCGGTCACCGTGTGCGTGCCGGTCGGCAACAACCCCGACAAGAACGCCGCGATGCGCGGCTACGGCGCGACTGTCGTCGAGGAAGGCAAGGACTACGACGACGCCACCGGCGTCGCCGACCGGCTGGTGCGCGAGCAGGGCTCGACGCTCGTCCATTCGACCAACAACAAGGACGTCCTCGCCGGCGCCGCCACGATCACGCTCGAGATCGTCGAGGAGGCGCCGTCGCTCGACGCCCTCGTGATCGCGACCGGCGGCGGCTCGCAGGCGGT
>CAZVOI010001071.1:0-3241 GCA_964628275.1 uncultured Acidobacteriota bacterium
CCGGCCCGTGCTGGCCGTGATCGGCGTCGTCCTCGTCATCGCCACGATCCTGTTCCTGCGCAACGACCGCGAGCACGAGTGGCGCTGGTACCAGGCGGAATTCAAGAACCTCGTCACCGAGAAGTACGGCAAGGACCTCGCGAAAACCGTGCCGTCGGGCATGCAGCAGATCTGGGTCCCGGCGATGGGACGCGCCGACCGCTGTGTGACCTGCCACCAGGCCACCCACTGGAAGGGCTTCGAGACCGCCGACCACCCGTTCCGCACCCACCCGCCGGAGATCCTGAGAACCCACCCGCCGGAGACCTACGGCTGCACCTCGTGCCACGGTGGGCAGGGTTTCGCGGTCGACCAGGAGCCCGCCCACGGACCCGTGCACTTTTGGGAGGAGCCGGTGCTCGGCAAGAACATGGGCGAGGCCTACTCGATCGTCGAGGACAAGGGCGCCCTGATGCAGATGGGCTGCAACGTCTGCCATCGCTACGACCGCGAGACGAAGGGCGCCGACTTCATCAACCACGCCAAGAGGCTGGTGCAGGACAAGGGCTGCCGCGCGTGCCACGTGATCAACGGCCGCGGCGGGACGATCGGCCCGGACCTCACGTACGTCGGCGACAAGCCGGCCGAGCAGTACGAGTACGGCCGGCTCTCCGGGCAGAAGACGAGCTTCGCCTGGCACGCGGCCCACTTCAAGGACCCGCGCGCGCTGGTGCAGGACAGCGTGATGCCGAACTTCCACTTCAGCAGCAAGGACGCGCAGGCGCTGTCCATGCTGGTCCTGTCGTGGCGCAAGGCGCCGGTGCCCGCCTCGTTCGTGCCCGGCGCGCCGCGCACCGATCCGCAGACCGCGGAGGAGAGGCAGCAGGAGCAGCAGATGCGCGAGGGCCCCGGCGCGTGGTTCGTCAAGACGGGCTGTTTCGTGTGCCACTCGATCTCGGTCTACGGCGTCAAGAGCCCGGCGCAGATCGGGCCGGATCTCTCGACCGCGGTCGAGGACGTCCAGACGCGCTTCGGCCGGACGCTCGACGACTTCATTCGCGAGCCGTCCGGGACGATGCAGGTGGTGCTGTCGCGCCAGATCGTGCTCTCGCCCGAGGAAAAAGCCGTCGCGGTCGGGAAGCTCCGCGAGGCGTTCGCGGAGCACCAGAAACAGAAGGCCGGCGAAGCGAAGAAGAACCCCGGCCAGGTGATCGAGAGCCGGCACTAGCGCTGGCCCCCGTGCCGTTCCGCACTCGTCGCATGTGTTCTACAGGAGGCTGCAGGAGGCCATGATGAAGAGACAAGGAAAGGGCGCGATCCTCGCGACCGTCGCCGGGATCGTCGTGCTCGGGCTGCTCGCGGGCCGCTGCGCCCCGAGCGCGCCCAAGGCCGGGAAGCGGGGCGCCGTCGTGTCCGACGTGGCAACGGCGGCGATGAAGGTCTACGTCGCCCCCGGCGACCTGGACGAGTACTACCTGTTCGCCTCGGGCGGGCACTCGGGGCAGATGTACGTGTACGGCCTGCCCTCGGGCCGGCACATCTCCACGATCCCGGTCTACACGCCCTACCCCGCCACCGGCTACGGCTTCGACGACGACTCGAAGAAGATGTTGGGCGACCTCACCTGGGGCGACGTGCATCACCCGTCGCTCTCCGAGACGAACGGCGACTACGACGGGCGCTGGATGTTCGTGAACGACATGAACGGCCGCGTGGCCCGCGTCGACCTGCGCGACTTCAAGACCAAGCAGATCATCGGGCCCGTGCCGAACGTGTCGGGCAACCACGGCTCGGCCTTCGTCACTCCCAACACCGAGTACTCGGTCATGGCGTCCCGCTTCTCGATCCCGATCCCGAAGGGCACGGCGGTCGAGGTCGCCAAGTACGCGACCGACTACAAGGGTGTCGTCACCGGCATCAAGATCG
This sequence comes from uncultured Acidobacteriota bacterium, assembly GCA_964628275.1. Classification (GTDB taxonomy): domain Bacteria; phylum Acidobacteriota; class Vicinamibacteria; order Fen-336; family Fen-336; genus CAZVOI01. Next base: position 1,906 of record CAZVOI010001071.1, read on the forward strand.
ACCCGAAGTCGGGCGCGATGTCGTTCGGCTGGCAGATCCTGATGCCGCCCTTCGACTACGACCTCGGCGACGCGGGCAAGCTGGTCTCGAACGGCTGGGTGTTCTTCACCTGCTACAACTCCGAGAAGGCGACCGGCAAGCTCGAGATCACCTCGGCGCAGAAGGACCGCGACTACATCGCCGCGGTGGACTGGAAGCTGGCGGAGCAGCTCGCGGCGAAGGGCGAGGGGCAGACGATCGGCGGCGTCAAGGTCATCGACCCGGCCAAGAACCCCGGCCTCGTGTACTTCATGCCGATGGGCAAGTCCCCGCACGGCGTCGACGTCTCTCCGGACGGCAAGTACGTGATCGGCTCCGGGAAGCTCCAGGGCGTGACCGTGGCGTTCAACTGGGAGAAGGTCCAGACGGCGATCCGGAACAAGGACTTCGCCGGCGACGAGGACGGCATCCCGGTGCTCAAGTACGAGAACATCAAGGACGCGGAGATCCCGGTCGGCCTCGGGCCGCTGCACACGCAGTTCGGCCCCGACGGCTACGCCTACACCTCGCTCTTCGTGGACAGCGCGATCGCCAAGTGGAAGCTCGGAACCTGGGAGGTCGTCGACAAGGTCCCGATGTCCTACTCGATCGGCCACCTGACATCGGCCGAGGGCGACACCGTGAGCCCGGACGGCAAGTGGCTGGTGGGCCTCAACAAGCTCTCCCACGGGCGCCATCTGTCGGTCGGCCCCTCGCAGCCGGAGGCTTCGCAGTTGGTGGACATCTCCGAGGAGAAGATGAAGCTCGTGCTCGACTTCTTCACCGAGCCCGAGCCGCACTACGCCCAGATCATCAAGGCCGACAAGATCAAGGCGATCGAGGTCTACCCGAAAGAGGAGAACCACCACCCGCTCGCGATCTGGGACCTGAAGGATGCCGGCGTCACGCGCAACGGCAACAAGGTGACCGTGAAGATGATCTCCGTGCGCTCGACGCTCACCCCGACCGACTTCGAGGTCAAGGAAGGCGACGAGGTCACGATCGCGGTCACCAACATCGAGCAGACGACCGACGAGATCCACGGCCTCGGCATCCTCGACTACAACATCAACATCGTGATCGACCCGGGGGAAACCAAGACCGTCACCTTCAAGGCGAAGAAGAAGGGCGTCTTCCCTTACTACTGCACCAACTTCTGCTCGGCGCTCCACCAGGAGATGCAGGGGTATTTGATAGTCCGATAGAGCACCTCTGGGGGTACGCCCCTCTGGGGGGGTGTGGGGGGCGCGAGGCCAGCGCCCCCCACGTCCACTCTCCAGCAGTCCTGGCTCGTTGTTGTTCTTGTCCGTTCCGTCCC
>CAZVOI010001072.1:0-2796 GCA_964628275.1 uncultured Acidobacteriota bacterium
ACTGGACCTGGGGCTACATCAAGCTCGCTCGGACCCTGGCACGCCAGAAGAAGTGCCCCGAGGCGCTCGTCCAGGCCGAGGTCGCCGAGGGGAGGATCGCGGGCGGCGCCGCGCCGCTGTCGCGCTCCTGGCTGGGCGCCACCTACGGGATCTGCGGGGAGACCGCACGCGCGCGCCAGAAGCTCGACGAGCTCCACGCCCTCTCACAGAAGCAGTACGTAGACCCTGTGACGTTCGCCGACGTCCACCGCAGCCTCGGCGAAGTGGACGAGGCGCTGCGCTGGTACGAGAAGGCCTACGAGGACCGGACACCGAACATGGCCTACTTGTCCATCATGCCCCGAGTCGACCCCGGCCTCGCGGGCAACCCGCGCTTCGAGGCGATCGTCCGCCGCATGGGCTTCCCGAAGCCGCCGAGCTGAACCCGCGGCCGGGCTTCCGAGCTGCCCGAGCCCCGAGCCCCCCCGAGCTGTCGGACTGCCGAGCCGCCGAGCCCGCCCAGCTGCCGAGCACTGCCGCTTGACACGAACCCTCGCCGGGTAGAGGCTCTCCGCACTGTTTCCCGAAGAGCGCCGTCCGCGAATTGTCGGCCCAGTCGCAGTGTCAGCTCTTCGTGTCTCATCCCGTCGGCCCTTCGGTCGACGGGTCTTCGCCCTCCGGGAGGTGGGCAGACCTATGCGCAAGACCGCATCGAGCCTTGCCGTGCTGGCGCTCGTCGCCGGCGTTTCCGCGAACGCTCTCGCCCAGGGCGTGCCGACCACGCAGCCGAAGTTCCTCCACATCTTCCGCGAGCAGGTCAAGCCCGGCCGCTTGGCCGAGCACGCGCAGTGGGAGACCGGCTGGCCCGCGGCGGCCGAGAAGGCGAAGTCCCCGTACAGCTACCTCGCGCTCGCGTCGATCACGGGCCCGCTGGAAACCTGGTACGTCACCCCGTACCCGTCGCAGGCGGCGTACGGCGAGTCGTTGGCCTTTGACGAAGCACAGCCCGGTCTCACGACCGAGTACGACCGGCTGGCCAAGGGCGACGGTGAGTTCCTGGCGGACGCGAACGCGCTGCAGGCGGTCGCCGTGCCGGAGCTGAGCCACGGCACCTACCCCGATCTCGGCAAGATGCGCTTCTTCGAGATCAGCGTGTGGCGGGTCCGGGCAGGCCACGACGACGCCTTCGCCGCGGCCGCCAAGGCCTACAAGGCCGCGGTCACGCGTTCGGCCCCGGCCGCGAACTGGCGTGTCTACAGCGTCGTGGCCGGTGCGCCGGAGCCCACGTTCCTGATCTTCTCGTCGGTCGCGTCCTTCGGCGATTTCGACAAGATGATGGCCGACGGCCAGGCGACGATGAAGGGCGCGACCGCCGAGGAGGCGGGCGTGCTCGGCAAGTTCATGAAGGAGAGCGTGCTCAACATGGTGACGAACCGCTACCGCGTAGACCCGAAGCAGAGCTACGTGGACGCCGCCACGAAGGCCAAAGACCCGGCCTTCTGGAACAAGAAGTAGCCGCCTCGTGACGAGCCCGGGACGCGCCGAACCCCGGCGCGTCCCGGACTTGCATCTCTGCGACCGGCGTGCGCGTCCGGCTCAACGCAAGCGCGCCGGCACGGCGCGCCTCCATCGAGCGCCTCCAGTAACACCCCGGCCGGCGAATAAGGAAGTATGCTGGCCGTGCACGTGCGTTTTCCCGTGCTCTCAGCCGAACAGGCCGGAGGTCGACATGCCGCAGCCACCGTGGGGCGAGGGCCCCGTCATCGACGTGGGGGGACAGCGTTTCCGCGTTCCCGCCACTCCCAGGCTTCCTTTCGGCGCGTGGAAGGGAATCCTCGCCGCGCTCGTGGGAGGCGTCCTCCTCTTCACCACCTACTACCAGGTGGAGCCCGAGGAGATGGGCGTCGTCCAGCTCTTCGGCGCCTACGTGCGGACGAGCGACCCGGGCCCTCACCTGAAGCTGCCGTTCGGGATCGAGACGGTGACGAAGGTCCCGGTGCAGCGCCAGCTCAAGATGGAGTTCGGCTTCCGCACGATCCGGGCCTCGGCGCGCTCGGAGTTCGCCACACCCCCGGAAGCGCAGGCGGAGTCGGTGATGCTGACCGGCGACCTCAACGTCGCGGTCGTCGAGTGGATCGTCCAGTACCGCATCCGCGACCCCAAGGCCTACCTATTTCACGTCCGCGACGTGCCCGAGACTTTCCGGTACATGACGGAGGCCGCCGTGCGGCAGGTCGTGGGCGACCACGCCGTAGACGAGGTGATCACCATCGGGCGCGCGGAGATCGCGCTCGCCGCCCGTGGGGAGCTGCAGCGGCTGTGCGACTTCTACGGCATCGGCGTCGAGATCCAGCAGCTCGTGCTCCAGGACGTGAACCCGCCGGATCCCGTGCGCCCGGCCTTCAACGAGGTCAACCAGGCCATCCAGGAGAGGGAGCGCGCGATCAACGAGGCCTGGGCGGAGTACAACCAGGCCGTGCCCAAGGCGAAGGGCGAGGCCGAGCAGGCGGTGCGCGCGGCCGAGGGCTACGCTCTCGAGCGCGAGAACCACGCTCTCGGCGACGCGCTGCGCTTCGAGTCGATCTTCGAGGAGTACCGCAAGGCGCCGGAGGTCACGCGCAAGCGGATCTACCTCGAGACGATGGGTGCCCTCCTGCCGAAGCTCGGCCGGAAGGTGATCGTGGACGACAAGGCCAGGGGCGTGCTGCCGCTCCGCCAGCTCGACGGGGCGGCCAAGGAGGTGAAGCCGTGAAGACGCCGCTGCTGGTCGGGGGCGCGATCCTCGCCGCGATCCTCCTCTTCTCCTCCGTCTACACG
>CAZVOI010001073.1:0-2203 GCA_964628275.1 uncultured Acidobacteriota bacterium
CGAACACCTCGACGCAGCGCTTCAGGTTGTCGATCACGTTCGCGGTCTGGTAGTCCCACTCGAGGCCGACGTCGTAGCGGCCCGGAACCACGGTCGTCCACTTCGCGTTGACACGCTTCGCCACTTCGACGGCGGCCTTCGCCTTCGCCACGATGTCGGCGCTCGCCTCGGGCTTCGCCGAGGCGAAGGTGACGTTCTGGAAGTCGGCCATCGCCACGAACACGCCCATGCTCATGCCGAGGCGGGTCATCTCCTTCGCGATCCGCTCCTGCACCTCCGGGGTCCGGCCCGGCATGCCGTTGTCCTCCCAGGCCGTGAAGCCCTGGTCGGCCCCGAACTTGAGCTGATCCACGAGGTCCCCGCCTGCGTGGTTCTTGAACATCCCGAAGTGGGGGGCGTACTTGAGCCGGAACGCCCGGGGCGTCGAAGGCGCCTCGGCGAACACCCGCGCCCGGCCGACGGCGAGCGCCGCGCCCGCCGTGATGAGCGTCGATTTCAGAAGATCGCGTCGATGCATGTGCCCTCCAGCAGTCAGTAGCGCATTCTAGGGCATCGGTCGTTCCAGGCGGCCCCGTCGCGGGCGGTCGGGGTGTCCACCAGTTGATACAGGGAACCGTTTGGTATAAGTTACCAAAGACATGGAGACCCAGACGGAGCGAGTCGCCGGGTTCGAGGCGGAGTGCCGCAGGCGCGGCCTCGCGGTCACCATCCAGCGACGGACCGTGTTCGAGGCGCTCTCCGCGCGTCGCGACCACCCGACCGCCGAGCAGGTCTACGACGCCGTGTGCGACCGCATTCCCGGCCTTTCCCGCACCACGGTCTACCGCGTGCTCGAGACGCTCGTCGAGGCCGGCTTCCTGCGCAAGGTGCACCACGCGGGCGGCGTCGCGCGTTTCGACCCGATGACCGAGCGTCACCACCACCTGGTGTGCGAGGCCTGCGGGCGCCTCACCGACATCGACGACGCGGCCGTGCCGACGCTGCGGCTGCCCGAGGCGCGCGGCTCGGGCTTCCGGATCAAGGACTACTCGGTGAGCTTCCTCGGGCTGTGCGGCGCCTGCGCGCGGGCGAAGCGCTGAAAGAAGACTGACGATTCCAGTAGCAGAACACAGAACGACTGAAGACAGGAGACAGAGCCGATGGTAAAGGACCTGAAGGGCACGAAGACGCACAACAACCTCAAGGACGCGTTCGCCGGCGAGTCGCAGGCGAACCGCCGCTATCTCTACTTCGCCAAGGTCGCCGACATCGAGGGCTATCCCGAGATCGCCGGCAACTTCCGCGAGACGGCCGACGGCGAGACGGGTCACGCCCACGGACACCTCGACTACTTGAAGCTGGTCGGGGACCCGGCGACCGGCCTGCCGCTCGGCGACACGGCCACCAACCTGAAGGCGTCGGTCGCGGGCGAGACCCACGAGTACACGGACATGTACCCGGGCATGGCGAAGGCAGCGCGCGACGAGGGCTTCTCCGAGATCGCGGACTGGTTCGAGACGCTCGCCAAGGCCGAGAAGTCGCACGCCGGCCGCTTCCAGAAGCTGCTCGACAGCATCGCCTGACGGCGGGACCCCGTGCCACGGGCGGCCTCGTGCCGTCCGTGGCGCCCCTCACGGCCATGACCACACCCAGCCACAACATCTCGTACAAGCCGACCGAGGGGCTCTCCTACGATCCCGACGAGCCGCGCTACTGGGACAAGGACGCCCTCCAGGCGGAGATCACACGCGGCTTCGAGCTCTGCCACGGCTGCCGCATGTGCTTCAAGTACTGCGACAGCTTCCCGATCCTGTTCGACCTGATCGACAACAAGCACGACGGCGACGTCACGCGCATCACGGCCCCCGAGACAAACCGCGTGATCGACGCCTGCTTCCAGTGCAAGCTGTGCGAGGTCCAGTGCCCCTATACGCCGCGCGAGGGGCACGAGTTCCAATTCGACTTCCCGAAGCTCGTCCACCGCTACAAGGCCCAGCGCGCCAAGGCGCAAGGGATACCGCTGCGCGAGCGGATCCTGGCCAAGCCCGACGCCGCGGGCGCCCTCGCCCGCGCGAGCCTCGGCATGGCCAACGTGATGAACCGTGTGACGCTGCACCGAGTCTTCCTGCAGGCGGCGCTCGGGATCCACAAGGACAAGCTGCTGCCCGATTTCGCGCCCACCACGTTCGAGAAGTGGGCCGAAGGGCAGGGCCGCATCGCACCT
>CAZVOI010001074.1:0-6015 GCA_964628275.1 uncultured Acidobacteriota bacterium
CTGACCCGCCTGCCGGCGACCGCCGATCACCTCATCGACCCGGATGCCGCGACTCGCGCCTGGACATCGAAGACCCGGCTGGTCGCCATCACCCATGCCTCCAACGTGACCGGCACCATCCAGCCGGTGGCGGAGATCGGCCGGATCGCCCGCGAACGGGACGGCCTGCTGCTGGTGGACGCCGCCCAGAGCGCCGGGGTGGTGCCCATCGATCTCCAGAAGGACTCGATCGACCTGCTCGCTTTCACCGGCCACAAGGGACTCCTCGGACCCACCGGTGTCGGCGGTCTGTTCGTCGGCGAGCGCGCCGAGGTCCGGTGCTGGCGCGAGGGGGGCACCGGCGGCGACTCGACCCGTCCGGTGCAGCCGGAGGGGTTTCCGCACCATCTCGAAGGCGGCACCCCGAACGTCATCGGTCTCGCCGGGCTGCGTGCCGGACTGCGTCTGGTCCTCGAGCGCGGCGTGGACAGCATCCTGACGCACGAACGCGCCATGCTGCGCGAGTTCCAGCAGGCGATCCGGCGCCCCGACCGACTGTCGTGGTACGGCGCCGACCGGGTCATCGCCGGCAAGGGCGGCGAGGGCCGGGTTGGCCTGCTCGGCCTCAACGTGACGGGGTTCGCCCCCGCCGAGGTCGGCGCCATCCTCGACGAGCGGCACGATATCGCGGTGCGCCCGGGGCTGCATTGCGCCCCGTACGCCCATCGGCATCTCGGGACCTTCCCCCAAGGGACCGTGAGGCTGAGCGTCGGGATTCTCACGACCGCGGACGAGATGCGTCAGGCGGCAGCCGCCTTCGACGAGCTGACCGCCTGAGACGAACACCAACAACGCCGCGGCGCCCACCCCCCACCGGCGCCCGGCTTTCCCAGGAAAGGATGGTCGAGTCATGGGTTTCGTTCTCGGTATGAAGTGCCGCGAGTGCGGGGCGCACCTGCCGGTGGCCCCGCGGGCGATCTGCGAGGAGTGCTTCGGCCCTCTCGAGATCGTCTACGACTACGACGCCGTGAGCCGGCGCGTCGATCGCGACGCGCTGGCGGCGCGTGGCCGCTCGATGTGGCGCTACCGGGAACTCCTGCCGGCCGGCGACGAGACGATCCTCGGTGCGGAAGTCGGCTTCACGCCGCTGGTGCGCGCCGACCGTCTGGCCGCGCGTCTCGGGGCACGCGAGGTCTACGTCAAGAACGACGCGGTGAACTTCCCCACCCTGTCGTTCAAGGACCGGGTGGTGTCGGTCGCCCTCACCAAGGCGCGCGAGTTCGGCATGACCACGGTCGGCTGCGCCTCGACCGGCAACCTGGCCAACTCGGTCGCCGCCCAGGGGGCCCGGCATGGGTTCGAGACGGCGATCCTGATCCCGGAGGACCTGGAGCCGGCCAAGATTCTCGGCACCACGGTCTACGGCGCGCGGCTGTTCGGCATCCGGGGCGACTACGACCAGGTCAACCGGCTGTGCAGCCAGATCGCCGACCGGTTCGGCTGGGGGATCGTCAACGTCAACCTGCGGCCGTTCTACGGCGAGGGGTCGAAGACGGTCGGCTACGAGATCGCCGAGCAGTCGGGGTGGACGCTGCCGGGTCACGTCGTCTCCCCAATGGCGGGCGCCAGCCTGATCACGAAAGTCGAAAAGGCGTTCCGTGAGCTGGTCGATCTCGGCCTCGTGAAGGACCGCGCTTTCAAGATCCACGGCGCGCAGGCCGCGGGCTGCGCCCCGGTGATTCGCGCCTTCCAGAGCGGCGCGAGCGAGGTTCGGCCGGTCAAGCCCAACACGATCGTGCGCAGCCTGGCGATCGGCGATCCGGCCGACGGGCCGTACGCGCTGCAGACGATGCGCCGCACCGGCGGCAGCGCCGAGTCTGCCGAGGACCCCGAAGTCATCGAGTGCATCAAGTTGCTCGCCGAAACCGAGGGTCTCTTCGGCGAGACCGCCGGCGGCACCGTCGTCGCCTCGGCGCGCAAGCTGGCCAAGCAGGGTGCGTTCGACGACGGCCAGTCGGTGGTGCTGCTGATCACGGGTCACGGCTTGAAGACGGTCGAGGCGTTGTACGCCGAGCCGACGTTCGCGACCGTGATCGACGGCCGGCTCGACGAGTTCGAGGCGTTCTGGAAGGATCGGGCTTCGGAGAGGGTGGCATGACGACGTTCCGCGAGCTGCTGTCGCAGGTCAAGACCGGCATCCGCGAGATGACACCGCAGCAGGCGCAAGCCGCGGCCGGGAACGGGGCGCTGCTGGTGGACGTTCGCGAAGCGGACGAGTGGGCGCAGGGCCACGCGCCGGGAGCGATCCACATCCCGCGAGGCTTCCTCGAGATCCGCATCGAGGAGAAAGCCAAGGACAAGAACGCGCCGGTCGTTCTCTATTGCGCGGGCGGCGTGCGCAGCGCGCTGGCGGCGCGCTCGCTCCAGGAGCTCGGCTTCGTCGACGTGGTATCGGTCACGGGCGGCTTCGGGAAGTGGAAGGAAGCCGGGCTCGAGATCGTGGTGCCGAAGACGTTCTCGGCCGAGCAGCGGCAGCGCTACAGCCGGCACCTGCTGGTGCCCGAGAGCGGCGAGGCCGGCCAGGCCAAGCTGCTGGCGTCGAAGGTCCTGCTGGTTGGAGCGGGCGGCCTCGGCTCTCCCGCCGGCCTTTACCTCGCGGCCGCGGGTGTCGGCACCATCGGCCTCGTGGATTCCGACGTCGTCGATCTCTCGAACCTGCAACGCCAGGTGCTGCACACCAACGCGCGCGTCGGGCGGCCGAAGACGGAGTCGGCGGCCGAGACGCTGCGCGCCCTGAACCCCGACGTGAACGTGGTGCGCCACGACCTGCGGCTCGACTCCTCGAACGTGCTCGAGGTGCTGGAACCCTACGATGTGATCGTGGACGGCTGCGACAACTTCGCGACCAAGTACCTGGTCAACGATGCCGCGTTCTTCCTGAAGAAGCCCGACGTCTTCGGCAGCATCTTCCGCTTCGAAGGCCAGGCCTCGACGTTCACGCCGCCCGACGGGCCGTGCTACCGCTGCGTCTTCCCGGAGCCGCCGCCGGCGGGGCTGGCGCCGTCGTGCGACGAGGCTGGCGTTCTGGGCGTGCTGCCCGGCGTCGTCGGCCTGATCCAGGCGACCGAGGCGATCAAGCTGCTGCTCGGCAAGGGGCGCTCGCTCGCGGGCCGGCTCTGGACCTACGACGCGCTCGAGATGACGTTCGACGAGTTCAAGACGCGCCGCGACCCGCGCTGCCGGCTGTGCGGCGAATCGCCCGAGATCAAATCGGTCGAGGACCTCTCCTGGTCCTGCCACTTCGATCCGCTGGAGAGCCGCGAACGCGCGCTCGCCGGAGGCAGCCGCTGATGCCGGTGCCCGTGAAGATCCCCTCCCCGCTCCGGCCGTTCGCCGGCGGCCAGAGCGTCCTGCAGATCGAAGCCGCGAGCATCGCGGATCTTCTGGCCGCTCTCGCGGGTTCGCACAAGGAACTGGCGACCCGCCTCACCGACGAGACCGGCAAGCTGCGCGGCCACGTCCGCATCTACGTCAACGACGAAGACGTGCGCTTCCTCGAAGAAGAGAAGACCCCGCTCAAGCCCGGCGATACCGTCGCCATCGTGCCCGCGATCGCCGGCGGCTAGGCGCTCTCGCGCCGTTTGATGCGCTGATGCAGGCGTCGTATGATCTTGCATCATGCGCACGACGATCACCCTGGACGATCAGCTTCTCGCGAAACTGAAGAAGCGCGCCGCCGAGTCGGGCACGTCCGTGAGCGGGCTGATCGAACAAGCGGTTCGGCTGGTGATACAGGCCCCGCCCCCTGCCAGGCGGAGGGCTCGGTTCGAGCTGGTGAGCTTCGGAGCCGGAGGCAGGTTCTCGAGCCGCAACATCGACAAGACCTCGTCGCTGCTCGAGGCCGAGGACCTGGATCGTTTCGCGCCGCGGCGCTAACGGATGCAGCTGCCGGACGTGAACGTCCTCATCTATGCGCACCGCCAGGACGCCGTGGAGCATCATCGCTATGCAGAATGGCTCAGGGCGCTGGTCCAAGCGGACGAACCGTTCGCCGTGGCCGAGGTCGTGCTCGCGGGTTTCCTCCGCATCGTCACGAACGGCAAGATCTTCGACCCGCCGACGCCCATGGCCACGGCGATCACGTTTTGTCAGCGTCTCGTGGAGTGGCCACGGGCTGTGCTCGTGGCGCCGAGCCGCCGACACTGGGATCTCTTCGTCGACCTCTGTGCAAACATCAAGGGTCCCCTCGTGTCCGATGCCTATCTGGCGGCGCTGGCCATCGAGCACGGCTGCGAACTGCTGACGACTGACGGCGACTTCGCGCGCTTCAAGGGGCTGCGCTGGCGCCATCCGCTCAGCGCAGGCTGAGCAAAGTAAGACGCCGCGCCGCGCTCGCAGGGGTCTCGGGGCTGCTCGTCGCCCTGATCCTGCTCGTCTACGAACCCGTGCGCCGCCACGAGTTCGTCAACTTCGACGACGCGCAGTACGTCACCGCCAACCCGATGCTGACGGAGGGTCTGACCTGGCGCGGCGCCGCTCGAGCCTTCACGACCAGCCATGCCGGCAACTGGCATCCGTTGACCTGGCTCTCTCACATGCTCGACGTCGAGTTTCTCGGTTTGAATCCCGGCGCGCATCACCTGGTCAACGTCGGCCTGCACCTGGCGAACACGTTGCTGGTGTTCGGGCTCCTCTTCCACATGACGGGCGCTCTCGGGTCGAGCGGCTTCGTCGCGGCGATCTTCGGCGTGCACCCGCTGCACGTCGAGTCGGTGGCGTGGGTGGCGGAGCGAAAGGACGTGCTCAGCACGTTCTTCGGTCTTCTGGCGCTGTGGAGCTACGCGGGATACGTCCGACGTCCCGGGGCGGCGCGCTACGCCACCCTGTTCTTGCTGTTTGCGCTGGCGCTCCTGGCCAAGCCGATGTGGGTGACGTTGCCGTTCATTCTGCTGCTGCTCGACATCTGGCCGCTCGGTCGCCTCGGTTCCGGGCTGAAGCCGCTGATCGTCGAGAAGCTCCCGCTGCTGGTGCTGAGCCTGGCATCGAGCGCCGTGACGATCGTGGTTCAGCAGCAGGCGGGCGCTGTCCGCGCGCTGGAGGCGCTGCCGCTCGCCCGTCGCGTCGCTAACGCGTGCCTGGCCTACGTCGTCTACGTCGGCAAGACGCTGCTTCCCGTCAACCTCGCGGCGATCTATCCCTACCCGGTGCCGCAGCCTCTGGTGACGCTGGCGGCGGCGGCGGCGCTCTTCGGTCTCTCGATCGGCGCCTGGCGAGCGCGACGCCGCCATCCGTGCCTTTTCGTCGGATGGTGGTGGTACCTGGGAACGCTCGTCCCCGTCATCGGGCTGGTGCAGGTGGGGAGCCAGCCCTGGGCCGATCGGTACACGTATCTTCCGATGGTCGGGCTCCTCGTCATCCTGGCCTGGGGAATTCCCGCTGTGCTCCGAACCTGGCGGCATCGCGACGTGGCCCTCAGCGCCTCCGCTGCTTTGGCGATCGTCTTCTGCGCCTTCGCTTCGCGCGCGCAGGTCCAGCACTGGCGAACGAGCGTCGCGCTCTGGGAGCACGCGCTCGCCGTTACCACCGACAACGCGCGAGCGCAACACAATCTCGCTCACGCCCTCGCCCTGCAAGGCCGGGCCGGCGAAGCGATCCCCCACTATCTCGAAGCGCTGCGGGTCAACGCCGGTTCGGCGGAGACCCACAACAACCTCGGCCACGCCTACGCGCAACTGGGTCGGCAGGATGAGGCCATCCCTCACTACGCCGAGGCGATCCGGCTCCAGCCCGACTATGCCGCGCCGCACAAGAACCTCGGCCTGGCGCTGGCGAGCCAGGACAAGACGAGCGAGGCCATACCTCACTACCTGGAAGGCTTGCGCTGGGATCCGAATGACGCGCTCACGCTCAACGCACTCGGCGTCTGCTTCGCGAAGGACGGCAGGCCCGAGGCAGCCATCGAGCGCTACCGGGCGGCGGCGCGCCTGGATCCCGACTTCGTGGACGCGCGCGCCAACCTGGGCCGCGCGCTCGCGG
>CAZVOI010001075.1:0-6289 GCA_964628275.1 uncultured Acidobacteriota bacterium
TGAGAACCGTCCGCCGAGCCGGCATGAGTCCCTCCCGCCCGCGTCGGATTCTGGTCTCGAACCCCGGCCAAGTAAACCGCTCGCCCTTTGGGCGTGCTATAAGGATCGGATTCCCCACAGCGGAGGGACTGATGAGCGTGCCACTCTTGATCTCGATGGTTCTCGCCGCGCCGGCTTTCGCGGCGGACGCGCCGGCCGACCTGGCCGCCGCGATCCAGAAGGCCACCGCCGCCTACAACGCGCAAGACCTGAAGTACTACGAGGCGAACCTGACCGCCGACGCCGTCTACATCGCGGACGACGGCGCGACTTTCGCGGGCAAGCAGCGGATCGTCGGCCTGTTCACGCGGCTGTTCGCGCGAACGCCGCCGCCGCAGCTCGCCGTCTCGGATGTCGTGACGGTGGCGAAGGGGGACGTGGCCTGGGCGCGCTTCAAGTGGGTGCTCAGCGGCGGCGCCAAGGCCAGGAGCGGCGTCGGCACGACGTTGTTCGCGCGCGAGGGCGGCGAATGGCGGATCGTCCAGATCCAGAACACGCCCGACGGCCACGCGGCTCCGCACGGACACTGATCGGCTATTAGCCGCGCCAGCGGCGAGATCAGACGGGAGGAGGTCACGATGTCTCGATTTCCGATACAACGATCCGCAACGCCCTGGTTCGTCGCCGCGTGCGTTCTTCTTGCGACCGCGCTGCCGGCGCGGGGGCAGGAGTCGCGCGGCTCGATCGCCGGCGTCGTCAAGGACGCCTCCGGCGCCGCGGTCCCCGGGGTGAGCGTGACGGCGGTGAACGCCGACACCAACCTCGAGATCCGGACGACGAGCGACTCGGCCGGGAACTACAGCCTGCTCTACCTCCCGGCTGGCCGCTACACCCTCAAAGCAGAGCTGGCCGGCTTCAAGAAGATCGCGCGGGCGGGTCTCGAGGTCCGCGTCGGAGACCGCCTGTCACTGAGCCTGAAGCTCGAGCCGGGCGAGGTCCGGGAGACCGTCGAGGTGACCGCCTCCGCCTCCCTGCTCGACGCGTCCAGCGGGTCCGCGGGGCAGGTGATCGACGCCAAGCGCATCCAGTTGCTGCCGCTCTCCGACGGCAACCCGTTCGTGCTGGCACGACTCGCGCCGGGGATCGCCTACACGGGCGATCTCAAGTTCTCGCGGCCTTTCGACAACGCGGGCACCGGAACCTTTACCTCGGACGGGGCGCCGGGGAACAACGAGTTCACGGTCGACGGCAGCCCGAACCTGATCCACGGCCGGCGCGTGGGCTACGTGCCGCCTTCCGACGCCGTCGAGGAGTTCAAGGTCGAGACCGCCAGCTACGACGCGCAGCAAGGCCACTCGGCGGGGGCCAACGTGAACGTCGTCATGAAGAGCGGGACCAACAAGTTCCGCGGCACGCTCTACGAGTTCTACCGGGACGAGAAGCTGTCGGCGAACGACTTCTTCCTCAACCGAGCCGGGAGCGCCCGGGCGCCGCTCGACTACAACCGCTTCGGCGGCTCGCTGGGCGGGCCGATCGTGCTGCCCGGCTACAACGGCAAGGACAAGACCTTCTTCTTCCTCTCCTACGAGGGCATCTTCGACGAGTTCCCTGAGCCGGGGCAGTTTACGGTGCCGACCGAAGCGATGCGACGCGGCGACTTCTCGACGCTGCTCTCGCAGGGCATCGTGATCTACGACCCGGCCACGGCGGTGCGGCGGGCCGACGGCCGCATCGAGCGCCAGCCCTTTCCGGGGAACATCATCCCGGCGGGCAGGATCAGCCCGATCGCGCAGAACTACATGAAGCTCTATCCGGCGTCCAACCAGGCGGGCAACGCGCAGGGCCAGAACAACTACCTCGGCCCCAACGGCCGCGGCGACGACTTCCACGCCCTGAGCGCCCGCGTCGACCACCGGCTGTCGAACCGCCACCGCCAGTTCCTGCGTTACTCGTGGAACGATCGAGTCGAGTACCGCGGCAACTGGACGGGCGAGGTCGGCGGCGTGAAGCCGATCGGCAACTACCTCTACCGCGTCAACCACAACGCCACCTACGACCACATCTACTCCCACTCGGCCAGCACGCTGCTCAACGTGCGCTTCGGTTTCTCGCGCTTCGAGGAGCCGAACGTCCGCCAGCACGAGGGCCTGTTCGATCCCAAGAGCCTCGGCTTCTCGCCAAGCACGGCCGCGCTCTTCGGGGACGCCTCGTACGTGCCGAACTTCGTGATCGGCGGGATGAGCTCGTTGGGTCAGGACCTGGGCGGCAGGCGCTACACGAACGTCTACAGCGCGCAGCCCACGCTCACCCGGATCATGGGCAGCCACAGCGTTCGGCTCGGCTACGACCTGCGCGTCCACCAGGACAACGCGAGCGGTCCGGGCCATGCCGCCGGGCGCTACGACTTCGACACCAACTTCACGCGGCAGCTCGACAACTCTCCGGCCGCGCCGGTGGGGCAGCAGTTCGCGGCGTTCCTGCTCGGCCAGCCGACGGGCGGACTGATCGACCGAAACGCGTCGCGCGCCAACCAGAGCCGATACCACGGGGTCTTCATCCAGGACGACTGGCGAGTGAGCCCGAAGTTGACCCTCAACATCGGCCTCCGCTACGACTACGAGAGCCCGATCACCGAACGGTACGACCAGAGCGTCAAGGGCTTCGATCCGGCGCTCGCCAGCCCGATCGCCGGCCAGGCCCAGTCGGCCTATGCCGCGCGCCCGATTCCCGAGGTCGCGGCTTCGGCGTTCCGCGTCCAGGGCGGACTGGCCTTCGCCAGTGAAGCCGCCCGCGGTCAGTACAAGGCCGACAAGAACAACATCCAGCCGCGCGTAGGCTTCGCCTACAGGCTCGACGAGAAGACCGTGCTGCGCGGCGGCTGGGCAATCTACACCGTGCCCAACCTGCTCGAGACCTTCAACCAGTCCGGCTTCTCGCAGGCTACCAACCTCGTTCCTACGCTGGACACGGGGCTGACTTTTCCCGCCACTCTGGCCAACCCGTTCCCGAGCGGCGGCGCGAGCCCGCCGGGCGCGTCGCAGGGGGCGGGAACCTTCCTGGGCCGCGGGCTGGGGGGCGAGAACGCCCACGTCTTCCTCGATGGCGTCCGAAAAAGCGAGATGGCGATGCGCTGGTCGCTCGGCTTCCAGCGCGAGCTGCCGGGGAAATGGGTCTTCGAGGCGGCCTACGTCGGCAACCGCGGCTACGACCTGACGACGCTGACGGCGGACGGCACCGCCGCCCGGAACTACGTCGAGCTGAACGCCGTTCCCGCGCGATACCTGTCCACGAGTCCGGTGCGTGACACCACGACCATCAACTTCCTCACCGAGAACGTGGCCAACCCGTTCCAGAACCTGGTCCCCGGCACCGGCTTGAACGGGGCGACGACCCAACGCCAGCAACTGCTGCGGCCCTACCCGCAGTTCTTGGACGTTCGCAGCGAGCGGCGCGACGGCAAGAGCAGCTACCACGCGGCCCAAATCCGCCTGGAGAAGCGCTTCACGGGGAGCTACACCGTGCTCGCCGGCTACACCTGGTCGCGCTTGAAGGACAAGACGATCCTGCTCAATCCCACGGACAGCCAGCCCCAGGAGTACCTCGGGGCCGCGGACATCCCGCATCGCTTCGTCGCCAGCGCGATCTGGGAGCTGCCGTTCGGCAAGGGCCGGCGCTTCGAGCTGGAAGGCATCGGCAACGCGCTCCTCGGGGGCTGGAGCGTCCAGGGCATCTTCAACCTGCAGAGCGGGACCCCACTGAACTTCGGCAACGTCTATTTCAACGGCGATCCGAGCAGCGTGAAGGCGAGCTACAGCGACCCCAACAGGATTTTCGACACGAGCGGCTTCTACTTCAGCGACGCGCCCGTCCAGAGGAACGGCGTCGTCGATCCCGCGCTGCAGCGGGGCGACCAGCGCATCCGCCTGGCCAACAACACCCGCACGTTCCCGCTTCGCCCGGGGATCCGCGGTCCGGCGTACTACTTCCTGGACTTCTCGCTGATCAAGACCGTGACCTTCACCGACGACGTGCGGCTCCAGTTGCGGCTCGAGGCGATCAACGGGCTCAACCACCCGGTCTTCAACACCCCGGTCGTCGACCCGACCAACGCGGCGTTCGGCACGACCACCGGGCAGTTCAACATCCCGCGCAACGTCCAGATCGGTGTGAGGCTGTTCTTCTAGTCGGGCCGGATGGGCGTTGGTTCCGAATGACCTCTCTCGCCGACGCGCCTCGACTGAACCTCGCCGACGCCGAACGGCTCGCCAGCGAACTCTTCGGCCTCAGCGTTCGAGCGACCGAGCTGCCGAGCGAACGCGACCAGAACTTCCGCCTGGAGTCTGGCGACGGCGCGGGCTTCGTGCTGAAGATCGCCAACGCCGGCGAGGACCGCGGCCTGCTCGAGGCAGAGAACGCGGCGCTGCGCCATCTGGCGGCCACACGCCTGACGCCGGCGCTCGTAAAGACGCGAACCGGCGAGGACATCGCGAGCTTCGAGAGCCACTACTTGCGGCTGATCACCTGCCTCCCGGGACGCCCGCTCGGCGATACGCCACGCCAGACCGATGCGCTGCTCGCCGATCTGGGGCGGGCGGTTGGGGTGCTGGATCGCGCGCTCGCGACTTTCGATCACCCGGCGCTGCACCGCAGCTTCCACTGGGACCTGGCCGGCGCACCGCTGCTGGTCCAGCAGAATCTGCCGCGGCTCCAGGACCCCGCATTGCGCCGGCTGATCGAGTCGCTGCTGGCGGTTCACCAGGCCACGGTGGTGCCGTGCCTGGCGTCGCTCCGCCGCAGCCCGATCCACAACGACGTGAACGACTACAACGTGCTGGTCGACACCGAGGCACAGCGTGTGACCGGGATCGTCGATTTCGGTGACATGCTGGTGAGCCACACGGTCAACGATCTCGCGATCGCGATGGCCTACGCCGCGCTCGGCAAGCCCGATCCGTTGGGCGCCGCCGCTCTAGTGGCCTCCGGCTACCATGCCGAGCATCCGCTCACCGACCAGGAGATCGGCGCGCTCTACGGGCTGATGGCGCTGCGGCTGTGCCTGAGCGTGTGTATCGCGGCGGCGCAGCAGGCGGAACGGCCCGAGCAGGCGTACCTCGGCATCAGCCAGGAGCCGATTCGCGCGACATTGCCCAAGCTCGCCGCGATCCACCCGCGCCTCGCGCACTACCGGCTCCGCGAGGCCTGCGGGCTCTCGCCGGTGCCGCAGGCGCCTCGCGTCGTCGAGTGGCTGCGCGCGAACGCCGATCGAATCGCACCGCTCACCGGACACGATCTACGCACGACGCCCGTGCTCGGTCTCGACATGAGCGCCGGCAGCACGCTCGTCGCCAGCAACCCGGCCGAAAACGCCGCCGAGCCGCTCGGCCGCCGGGTGTCGGCCACGATGCGCCGCGCCGGGGCGGCGATCGGCGCCGGCGGCTACGACGAGGCGCGCCTGCTCTACGCGACCGGCGCCTTCGAGACCGGCGAAGTCACCGATGAACGTCGCACGCTGCACATCGGTCTCGATCTCACGCTGCCGGCGGGATCGCCGCTCTTCGCGCCGCTCGAGGGCGTGGTCCACGGCTTCGAAGATGCCAGCGCGCCACTCGACTACGGCCCGATGCTCGTGTTGCGGCACGAGGTCCCGGGCGATCCTCCCCTGGTCTTCTACACGCTCTACGGGCACCTCGAGCGCCAGGCGCTGCAGGGGCTCGTCGTGGGCCAGCCGATCCAGGCCGGTGAGCGGTTCGCCGCGGTCGGAGCGCCGCCCGAGAACGGCGACTGGTGGCCGCACGTGCACCTCCAGATCATCACGGACATGCTCGACGTGGCCTGCAATTTCGACGGCGTCGCGCCGGCGAGCCAGCGCAACACCTGGCTCAGCCTCTCCCCCGATCCCAACCTCATCCTCGGCATTCCGCCCGAGCGGTTCGCGCGCCATCCGACGACCGCCGCGCTTCTCACCGAGCGCCGCCGCCACTTCGGAGGCAACCTGCGGCTGTCGTATGCCCGCCAGCCGCTGCAGGTCGTGCGCGGCTTCATGCAGTATCTCTTCGACGAAACCGGACGCCGGTACATCGACGCATACAACAACGTGCCGCACGTCGGCCATGCCCATCCCCGGGTGACCGAGGCCGTCGCGGCACAGCTCGCCACGCTCAACACCAACACGCGCTATCTGCACGAGGTCGCGCTGGAGTACGCGGCCGAACTCATTGCCCGGTTCCCGACACCGCTCGAAGTGTGCTTCTTCACGGCATCCGGCAGCGAGGCCAACGAGTTGGCGCTACGGCTGGCGCGCGCCGCAACC
>CAZVOI010001076.1:0-2390 GCA_964628275.1 uncultured Acidobacteriota bacterium
AGGTCGCAAATTGCGACCTCAAAGGCGGCGAGGCGTGGTCGGCACCGCAAGTATCTGCCGTATGCCTTTACAGAGCACGGCGTTGCGATGCTCTCCAGCGTGCTTCGGAGCGAGCGCGCCGTCCAGGTGAACATCGAGATCGTGCGGGCGTTCGTTCGGCTGCGTCAGATGCTGCAGGCCAATGCGGATCTCGCCAAGAAGGTGGCTGCCTTGGAGGCGAGGTACGACTCGCAGTTCAAGGTGGTCTTTGAGGCGATCCGCGGGCTGATGACGCCTCCGGCAGGGCCGCAACGCCGGATCGGGTTCGGCCGGCGATGACAGAGAGTCGGCGTGCCGTGCTCTACACGATCGGGCATTCGAGTCATTCGCTCGAGACTCTGATGAGCCTGCTGCGGGGCGCCGAGGTCACGGCGGTGTGCGATGTCCGCTCGCAGCCCTGCAGCCGATTGCATCCACACTTCGGTCGTGAGCGGCTGCGAGACGCCTTGCGAGACGCCGGCATTGGATACGTGTTTCTGGGCAAGGAGCTCGGCGGCCGCACGGGCGATGCGAGCTGCTACCTGGACGGGCAGATTCAGTACGACCGAGTGGCCCAGACCGCGACGTTTCGGCAGGGTCTAGATCGGGTGCTCGAAGGAGCACGGTCGTATCGCGTGACGCTCCTGTGCGCCGAGAAGGACCCGCTGCAGTGCCATCGGACGTTGCTTGTAGCGCGTCAACTGGCTGCTGGTGGTGCCGAGGTCCAGCACATCCTCACCAACGGTTCGCTCGAGAGCCAAGACCAGGCGGATGCGCGACTCTTGGCCGAACTGGGGATGACAAGCGACATGTTCCGGTCGCGGAGCGAGACGATCGATGAAGCGTATCGGAGGCGTGCCGCGGCGGTTGCGTATCGGCTGCCGGCAGCCGACGAGAAGTCCGCCGCCCGCGCCGACGCGGCGCGATGAAGATTCTCAGCTTCGGTTCGGCAGCCGTCGCGGGGCGAGCTTCGGCCTTCGCGGGAGCATCTCGACTGGCACGCGAGCGAGGTGTTTCGAGGGTAGGGAGCGGACCTATCCTGGCCGGGGGCTGGCGGACACTGGTCCTCGTGGCGCAACAGGGCGAGAGGTGTACTATCAAGACGCCGTCCCGATTACGCATTGAATGGGGCGGTTACTACAGAGGCTCCTTCGGGAGCCTTTTCGTTTTCCCGTCGGCCCTCAAGGCATGGATCGAGTCGCGGTCTTCGTAGACGCGGGTTACGTATTTGCCCAGGGCTCGGTTCTCCTCGCGGGGAAGAAACTCGTGCGTGGAGAGATCAGCCTCGACCACGCGCAGGCTGTTCAGGCGTTCGCGAAGTTCGCCGAGCAACTGGCCGGCGCGGGCCTTCTGCGTGTCTATTGGTATGACGGCACATCCACCGGCCCGACGGCTCAACATCTCACCCTCGCTCACTTGGACAACGTGAAAGTTCGGCTGGGGTTCGTGAACAGCGTCGGCGAGCAGAAGGGCGTTGATTCGTTGATCGTCACCGACATGATCACGCTTGCCAGGAACCGCGCGATCAGCGATGCGGTCCTCATTTCGGGGGACGAGGACCTTCGTGTCGGGGTTCAGCAAGCGCAGGAGTTCGGTGTTCGTGTCCACCTGGTCGGAATCAAGCCAAGTCGTGGGAGCCAGTCTCTCTTCCTGTTGCAGGAGGCGGATACGACGCATGAGTGGACGGACGCTCAGGTGTCGTCCTTTCTCGCCTGCAAGCCAAAGCTCACGGCCGCGCCAGCCGCGGCGGCTGCCAAGGGCGTCGCCGTCTCGACCGCAGTTGCTGCTGACCCCCTGACGCTTTTGGCCGCCAAGGTGGCTGCGGCGCTTGGGCCTCCCGAGATGGCGGCAGTGGTCGAGGTCTTCGAAGGCGCGGGTCAGTTGCCGAGGGACATCGACAGGCAGCTGCTGGCGGGCGGCCGGTCCGCAAGCGGGCGCGATTTGGATCCGGCGGAGAAGAAGCGCGTTCGGAACAGCTTTCTCGAGGCTTGCCGCCGCCGTCTGGCCGAATGAGCCGAGGCTCGGACGACTGTTGACCAGAGCGCAGTTGCTTACGTAAGCAACCTGGGCCATTTGGACAACCTGTGGCCTTCCCCATTCGTCACGCGGCGCGACGAATGAGAATCGTCGAGCAAACTGAACGCGCCGCGTTCAGAATTGCCGGAGCTCGCGCCTTCGCAGGAGTACCTCGACTGGCACGCGAGCGAGGTGTTTCGGGGGTGGGGGAGCGGACCTGTCCTGGCAGGTGGCTCGCCGAGACTCCGCTCGTGGCAAGGACTCGTGCGGGTTCGGGGCAGGGTTGGAGTCGTTCCGTTGGAGCGCGGGGAGCGAGTGATCCTGTTGCTTCGCGGGCACAGGGTCATGCTCGACGC
>CAZVOI010001077.1:0-1507 GCA_964628275.1 uncultured Acidobacteriota bacterium
CCAGCGTCCGTCGGGAGACCAGACCGGGTCGGCGTCGTACTGCGGGCCGAAGGTCACGCGGGTGGCCACGTCGCGGTCCAGGTCGTAGACCCAGATGTCCCAGTTCTCGTCGCGTAGCACGGAGACGGCGAGCCGCCGCCCGTCGGGCGAAAAGCGCGGCGTGCCGAAGATGCCCGGCTCGCGCCAGAGCGGCTGGCTGCGACCCTGGCGGTCCACCGAGACGATCGTGAAGGGCGAGATCTCGACGGTGTCGTCGAGGTAGGTCAGCAGGCCGGTGTCGGACACACCGTACTGGGCGGAGCCCTCACCGGAGTTCGTCTCCAGCCCCTCGAGCACCGGCATCTGCGATCCCGTGGCCTGCATCCGGCCCAGATCGAACGGCAGCGCGAACAGCGTCCCCCGGTTCACGTAAAGGACGTGTCCGGTCGGGACGTAGCGGGCGTAGTAGCCGCCGCTGTGGACGACCTTGCGCTCGCCGGTGTCGACTCGCACCACCTCGATCGTCCCCGTGTCGAAGCTGCTCGACTGGCCCGATTGGCTGGTGAAGAGCACGGCGCGGCCGCCGGGCAGCCACTGCGGCCAGCGGTGGGTCAGCTCGCCCTTCGCCGCGTCGAGGGTGGTGAGCGGCCGCGCCTCGCCGCCGGTGGACGGGATGCTCATCAAGCCCGAGAAGGTGGAAGGGGCGAAGACGATCGTGCCGTCCGGTCCCCAGGCGGCGCCGCGACTGCGGTCGACAGGTGCCAGCGTGATGGGCGAGCCGCCCACGACGGGGATCTTCTTGAGCTCCGCGCGCGTGACGTAGCCCAGCCACTGACCGTCCGGAGAGAAGAATGGATGGTAGGGTCCCTGCTGGCCTTCGCCCCGCACGAGCGCCGTCTCCTGGAAGCGGTCGAGCGGCCGCAGCACGAGTCCCTGCTGCTGCCCGTCCTGGCCGGTGGTGTAGGCGATCGCGCGGCCGTCCGGCGAGGACACGAGCCCGGACCCGAGGCGGGAGAAGACGGCGTCCTCGGTCAGGTGGATCTCGAAGCGGCGGACGGGCTCAGGCGGGGCGCCACGGCGGCCGAGGAGAGTCGCCCCCGCCAGGGCGCCGAGAGCTGCGGCCAGGATCGCCGCCGCCCACGGCAGCCAGCGCCTGCCGGTCACGGCAGCGGTCGCGGGCACGGCGGGGGCGGTCGGATGCTCGAGCCATTCCTGGAGCGCGACGCGCGCATCGCCGATCGACTGCAGCCGCCGCGACGCGTCTTTCTGCAGGCACTGCTGCAGCAGCGTGCGCAGAGGCTGCGGCACGCTCGCCGGCAGCCGCGCGAGGTCGGGCTCCTTGTGCACGATCGCACCCAGCACGTCCGTGACGGTCTCGCCGTCGAAGGCGCGATGGCCCGCGAGCATCTCGTAGAGCACGCAGCCGAAGGCCCAGAGGTCCGTACGCTTGTCGACCGGCTTGCCGCGCGCCTGCTCGGGGCTCATGTGGTCGGCGAGCACGCAAGCGAGCATGCATTCGCCCACCGGC
>CAZVOI010001078.1:0-3597 GCA_964628275.1 uncultured Acidobacteriota bacterium
GCGTTCCCGCGATCTGGTAAGTTCAAGGCGATGCTGAGGGCGGAGGGCGTGGCTTCTACTGTCCCTGCGCGGTACCTGGGCATCGAACCGTCCGGTCGGCTGCGCATCTCGTGGGACCCCGGCTCCGGCCGGGTTTCGGTGGACGAAGTGACGGACTGAGCCTTGGCCACTCTCGACTGGATCGTGCTCGGCGCCTATCTGCTGGTCATCACCGCGATCGGCCTGTTTGTCGGCTGGCGCGTGCGCCACACCGGCGAGTACTTTCTCGGCGGGCGCAAGTTCGGGCCGTGGCTGATGATGGGCCAGAGCTTCGGCGTCGGCACGCACGCCGAGATGCCGGTGGCGCTGGCCGGCGCGGTGTACAGCGTGGGCGCCTCCGGCATCTGGTTTCAGTGGAAGAACCTGTTCATCACGCCGTTCTACTGGATCATGGCGCCGGTCTTTCGCCGGATCCGGCGCACGACGATGGCGGAGTTCACCGAGGATCGCTATGGATCCTGGATGAGCGCGATCTACATCGTCTTCGCGATCTGCTTCTTCATCATCAACACCGGCAGCATGCTCAAGGGCGCCGGCAAGGTCATCCACCAGGCGACGGGCGGCTATGCGGGGGTGAACGAGATCGTCGTGATGATGACGGTGCTGTTCATTCTCTACAGCTTCGTCGGCGGGCTGGTCGCGGCGGCCTGGACGGATCTGTTCCAGGGCTTCCTGATCATCGCCTTGTCGTTCATGCTGATTCCGCTCGGCTGGAACCTGGTGGGGGGACTCGACGGTATGCAGGCGTCGCTCGCGCCCTACCGGTTCTCGCTGGCGACGCCATCCGGCATCGGACCCTGGGTGATCGCGATGCTGACGCTGAACGGGCTCGTCGGCATCATGGCGCAGCCCCACCAGCTCGCCACGGTGGGCACCGGCAAGGACGAACGGACCTGCCGCATCGGGATGCTGTTCGGCAACCTGATCAAGCGAGTCTGCACGGTCGGCTGGGCGCTCGTCGGGTTGATGGTGGCGGCAATCGTCGCGCAGGGGCATTTCGGCGGCGCGACGCTCGCCGATCCCGAGGACGCGTTCGGGTTCGCGTGCCGGCAATTGCTGTTTCCGGGCGCACTGGGCCTGCTGATCGCGTCGGTGCTGGCGGCGAACATGTCCACGTGCTCGGCCTTTCTCGTCGACAGCGGCGCGCTCTTCACCGAGGGGCTGTATCGGCGCCGCCTGGCGCCGGGCCGGCCGGATTCGCACTACCTCTGGGTTGGGCGCGGGAGCGGGTTCGCCATCACGATGCTCGGCGTCTTCTACGCCATCTTCTTGATCCAGAGCGTGCTCTACACGTTCCTGCTGACCGAGACCCTGGCCACCTTCGTCGGCATCAGCGTGCTCGGCGGCATCCTCTGGCCGCGGGCGAACCGCTGGGGCGCGCTGGCGAGCATGCTGAGCGCGCTCGCGACGAACTTCCTGCTCTACTACCTGACCGGGCAGCGGCTGGATCACTGGGATGCCAACGTCTTCCTCGCAGCCCTGGTCGTGGGCAGCGTGGCGCTCGTCGTCGTCAGCCGCCTCACGCCGCCGGAGCCGGACGAGGCTCTGACGTCGTTCTTCGAGCGGCTGCAGACGAAGAGCGACGACCCGAACCTGAAGCCCAGCTCGGCATCTGCCGAGCCCTTGCTGCTGGTCAATCTGCTACGGCTGCGGCAGGCCGCCGCGGGGCGGGGCTGGCGCGCCTATCGGGAAGATCTCGGTGGCTTCGCGCTCGGCTGGGTGCTGGTCATTTCCCTGGTGGCGCTGACGGCGATTTTTCTGGCGATGTAATCGCGCCGAAGATGAGGGCTCTATGAAGAAGTCACGTCGTGAACTCCTCGTGGCAGGTGCTTTGGCGGGTGCGATCGCACCGGTGCGCTCGCTGGCTCGCCCTGCCGCCCAGCCCGCCGCAGCCGCGCTGCGCCGCGGCCTGCGGGTCGGCACCGTCACCTACAACATCGCCAAGGACTGGGACATCCCGACCCTGATCAGGAACCTCACCGAGGCGAAGATCGAGGCGGTGGAGCTCCGCACGACCCACAAGCACGGCGTCGAGCCGTCGCTGACCCCGGCGCAGCGCAGCGAGGTGCGAAAGCAGTTCGCGGACTCGGCCGTGAAGATCGGCGGGCTCGGCACGACCTGCGAGTATCACTCGCCGGACTCGGCGGTCTTGCGGAAGCACATCGACGAGACGAAGCAGTGGGTCACGCTCGCGAAGGACGTCGGGTCGCCCAGCGTCAAGGTGCGCCCGAACGGGCTGCCGAAGGAGGTGCCGGAGGAGAAGACGCTGGAGCAGATCGGCAGGTCGCTGCGCGAGTGCGGCGTGTTCGCCCAGGAGAACGGGGTCCTGATCCAGCTCGAGGTACACGGGGCGGAGACGTCCCGGCTGCCCCGGATTCGGAAGATGCTCGACTACGGCGGCAACCATCCGGGCGTGCGGGTCTGCTGGAACTCGAATCCGACGGACCTGCTCGACGGCGGACTCGAAGCGAACTTCGCGCTGGTCAAGCATCAGATCGGGCAGGTGCACATGCGCGACCTGTTCCTCGAGGAGTATCCTTTCCGGCGCCTGGTCACGCTGCTCTCGGAAATGGATTTCCAGGGCTATTGCTTCGCGGAGATTCCGGAGTCGACCGACGGCGTGCGCGTTCTCCAGTACTTCAGGGGGCTGTTGCGGGCGTATCAGGGACTGTAGAGGGAGCCAATGACCATTCCACGTCGCGGGTTTCTGAATGGCGCCGGGGCGGTTGTGACCGCGTCGGCGCTGGCGTCGCCGGCGGCCGCCATGGATCCGATCAAACGGACCGGCAAGCCCCACATGAAGCTGAGCCTGGCCGCGTACTCTTTCCGCGAGGCGCTGGCTGGCCCGAAGAAGTCGATGAGCCTCGACGACTTCGTCGACCTCGCGTCGACCTACGACCTCGACGCGATCGAGCCGACGTCGTACTACTTTCCCGATCCGCCGACGCCCGAGTACTGCCGGGCCCTCCGGCGGCATGCGTTTCGGCAGGGGCTCAGCATCTCGGGCACCGCCGTCCGCAACACGTTCAGCCGGCCGCCCGGGCCCGCGCTCGACAAGGACATCGATCACGTGAAGCGCTGGATCGATCTCGCCGCGGAGCTGCACGCGCCGACGATCCGCATCTTCGCGGGCGATCTCCCGAAAGGCGTCGCGGAGGCCGACGCGCGCCGCTGGTGCATCGACGCGATCCAGCGCTGCTGCGAGCACGCGGCCACGCGCGGCATCACGCTCGCGCTTGAGAACCACGGCGGAATCGTGACGACGCCCGATCAGCTCCTCGCGATCGTGCGCGAGGTCGAGTCCGACTGGTTCGGCGTCAATTTCGACAGCGGCAACTTCCGCGGCGCCGATCCGTACGCCGATCTCGCGAAGATCGCGCCGTACGCCGTCGTCGCGCAGATCAAGGTGGAGATCGGAGCGGAGCGGGGCGCAAGGGGTCAGGCGGACTTCGCCCGGATCATCGCGATCCTCCGCGCTGCGAACTACCGCGGCTTCCTCGCCCTCGAATACGAGTCGAAGGAAGACCCGAAGACGGCCGTGCCGCGGCACCTGGCCGA
>CAZVOI010001079.1:0-3387 GCA_964628275.1 uncultured Acidobacteriota bacterium
ACCCTCACGGCTCACGATCGCCTGCGCCAGCGTCACCCACCGCGCGCGCGTCCGCACCAGGTTGTCCCGCACCGTCAGCAACGCTCGCACGTGGCACTGCTCGTCCGAGGTGCGATGCGCCGGCCGGTACGCCCCGAGCCGGCAGGCCTCGGCCAGGGCCCGCGCATCACGCTTGTCCGTCTTCACCCGCCGGCTCCGCTGCGCGTACATCGGCGCGTAGTTCGGATCGGCCACCACCACCTCGTGGCCCAGCTCCTCCAGGAGCCTCGCCACCCACTCGCTGATCGTCGAGGCCTCGATCAAGATCTTGGCCTTCGGCCGATCCTTGAAGTACGCGACGAGCCGGTCATGCTCCGTCCGCATCCGCTTCTCGATCAGCTCCCCAGCCTCCGTGAGGATGGCGATCTGGCTTTCCTTCTTCCCAAGGTCCATGCCAACATGTTCCATAGTGGCTAGCCTCCTTGACCAATTGCGCCACTGAGCGCGTGTCAGTCTTGTGGGGCCATGATGCCACCACGCGGGTGGCTAGCCGCTTCATCTCATCTATCGTTTTATCGTTTGGGTCGATCCGCTCGTCGGCCTGACGCTGCGCTCGCCCGGGGAGCACCGGGTGCGACTGCAGGTCTACACGGAGATCGGCGGTTTCGGGGTGGGGTCCGACTTCACCTGGCAGATCTTCCCGACTCTCGGGTTCAAATTCACCGACCGCTTCTCGCTGGAGGTCGGGTACCGCTGGCTCGACGTGGACTACTCGACGGGCGAGGGAACCGAGCGCTTCGCCTACGATGTGCTGACCCAGGGTCCAATCGGCGGGCTCGCCTTCCGGTTCTGAGCCCCCGCCGTTCGAGAAGCGTCCAGGCGTCCATTGAAGTGAAGGACCGATTCGACGGACTTGCCAGGATGTTAGGCTGGGGACGACGAGAGGATGGTCGGTGCGGTGAAGGGTCGCCGGCACGCCCGCCGCGATCAGGGACGGCCTAGACTCCGAAGACGTCCTAAGGAAGGGAGCAGTCATGAAAGGCACGACGATCCGGCCGGTCACACTCGCAGGGTGGACAATTCTCGCCCTCAGCCTGCCCGCGATGGCGCAAGACACAGGTCAACTCGACAAGGCCACGGCTGAGCGGGTCCATCCCGCCAAGCGGGCCTATTCGCCCTATGCCGGTCGTGACTTCCCCGCGCGCCCCTTCTTCGGGGACACCCACCTGCACACGTCGTTCTCGCTCGACGCGGGAGTCTTCGGCGCGCGACTCGGGCCACGTGAGGCCTACCGCTTCGCCCGCGGCGAGGAGGTCACGAGCTCGACCGGACTGCAAGCCAAGCTGTCCCGGCCGCTCGACTTCCTGGTCGTGGCCGACCACTCGGACAACATGGGTTTCTTCCCCGCTCTATTCGCCGGCAAGCCCGAGATGCTCGCCCATCCGACAGGCCGCAAGTGGTACGACATGATGCAGTCGGGCAAGGGCGCGGCGGCGGCCTTCGAGATCATCGCGGCCTTCTCGGACGGGACCTTTCCGAAGGCGCTGGAGTTCAATCCGGGCTCACCCGGCTTCACCGCCTCGTGGGAGCAGACGATCAAGGCGGCCGAGGAATTCGACGATCCCGGCCGGTTCACCGCCTTCATCGGCTACGAGTGGACCTCCCAGGGTTCGTTCAACATCCACCGCAACGTCATCTTCCGCGACGCGGCCGACAAGGCCAGCCAGGTGGAGCCCTTCACGGTGATGCCGCCGCTCGGCAGCCCCAACGAGCGGGACCTCTGGAAGTGGATGCAGGCCTACGAGGACAAGACCGGCGGCAACGTTCTGGCCATCGCGCACAACGGCAACGTGAGCAATGCCCGCATGTTCCCGGTCGTCGAGTTCTTCGCAGACAACAAGCCCCTGGACCGCAGCTATGCCGAAGCGCGCGCCAAATGGGAGCACCTCTACGAAGCCACGCAGATGAAGGGCGACGGCGAGGCGCACCCGTTCCTTTCACCAAACGACGAGTTCGCCGACTACGAGACCTGGGACAAGGGCAACCTCGACGTCAGCGCGGTGAAGACGAAGGACATGCTCCAGTACGAATACGCGCGCTCGGGCCTGAAGCTCGGCCTCAAGCTCGAGAGCGAGCTGGGGGTCAACCCCTACAAGTTCGGGATGATCGGCTCGACCGACAGCCACACCGGGCTCGCCACCGCCGAGGAGGACAACTTCTTCGGCAAGGTCCCGCCCATGGAGCCCAACGCGGAACGCGTGTCGAAGGTGTTCCTCAAGAACCCGAAGACCGGCCTGACGGTCATGGAGTGGGAAGTCGCTGCGTCCGGTTACGCCGCGGTGTGGGCCACCGAGAACACGCGCGAGGCCCTGTTCGACGCGATGGAGCGACGCGAGACCTACGCCACCACCGGTCCGCGCATGATCGTGCGCTTCTTCGGCGGCTTCGACTTCGAGCCGGGGGACGCCGGGACCCGCAGCCCGGCCGTGGTGGGCTACCGGAAGGGCGTGCCCATGGGCGGCGACCTGAGGACGGCGGCGCCGGGTAAGGCGCCCACGTTCCTGGTGGCCGCGCTCAAGGACCCGATCGGCGCGAACCTCGACCGCTACCAGATCGTCAAGGGCTGGCTCGACGCCAAGGGCGAGCTGCAGGAGAAGGTCTACGATGTGGCCTGGTCCGGCGCGCGCAAGCCTGATCTCAAGACGGGCAAGGTGCCGGCGGTGGGCAGCACCGTGGACGTGGCGAATGCCACCTGGGCCAACACCATCGGCGCGCCCGAGCTGATCGCGGTCTGGAAGGACCCGGACTTCGATCCCTCGCTGCGCGCCTTCTACTACGGACGCGTGATCGAGATCCCGACGCCGCGGTGGACCGCCTACGACGCCAAGTATTACGGGGTCAAAGCGGCGGGAGAAGTGCCCATGACAACGCAGGAGCGCGCCTATACCTCGCCAATCTGGTATACGCCGGGGAAGTGAGCGCCGGGGAGCGAGTAGGCCCGCGCCTTCCGGCCCTGGACTTACACCTACTGATCCTGAGAGGAGAGCCCATGATTCGAAAAGCTCGTCAAGCGGCCCTCGTCGTGCTGGCGCTTGCGGCGGGAATTCCCGCCGCCGCGCAGGACCCGCAGCAAAAGCTCGCGGCGGCGAAGCAGAACGCCGCGCAGAACCAGCAGGCGCTGCGCTCGTACGGCTGGATCGAGAAGGTGGAGCTCAGCCTCAAGGGCGAGGTCAAGAACACCACCGTCAACTCCTGCCGCTACGGCGGCGACGGCAAGGTGCAGAAGACCGCGGTCGTGGAGCCGCCCCCGCCCGAGAAGAAGCGCGGCCTGCGGGGCAAGGTGATCGAGAAGAAGAAGGGCGAGATGAAGGCGGAGCTCGAGGCCGCCACCGCCCTCGTCCACCAGTA
>CAZVOI010001080.1:0-1627 GCA_964628275.1 uncultured Acidobacteriota bacterium
GACGACGAGCTGGGCCTTGCCCTCGCAGAAGGGGCGCAGGGGCCCCGGGATCCGGACCGTGACCGTCACGGCGAGCGGCGGGCGCCAGGCCGAGACGCGGCGGGACGCCGCGGGCGCGAGAGAGTACGCGGGCGTGCAGCAGGTCGTGCCACGCCGCGGACCAGGGCTGCGCGCACGCACGTCACCGGAGGCAGGCCCTGGGCCAGGCATTCCCAGGAGCCGCCGTCGCTGCGCGACGCGAAGAGCTTGCCGCTGCGTGTCCCGAAGTAGATCCCGGCGGGCTCTGCGGCGTCGGTCGTGAGCCCGTCGCGCAGCACCGTTTCCCAGGCGTCCTTCTGCGGCAGGCCCCTGGTGAGCGGCTGCCAGGACCGACCGGCGTCGCGCGTGCGGTAGACGCGCAGCCGCGCCTCGGGCGTGCAGCGGAACTCGTCCGACTGCAGCGGGACGATGTAGACGGTATCGGGATCGTGCGGGTGGCTCGCCATCGCGAAGCCGAAGTCGGACGGCACGCCATTGGCGACGTCTTTCCAGCTCACGCCGCCGTCGTCGCTCCTGTAGAGCCCCCAGTGGTTCTGCAGGAAGTGCCGATTCGGACGCACCGCGTCCCGGACCACCTTGTGCACGCACTGGCCGAACTCGGGGTGCTTGTCGGCCAGGAACTCGGCGCGGATGCCGGTGTTGCTCGCCTGCCAGCTCATGCCGCCGTCGGTCGTGCGGTAGACGCCGCCGGTCGACATCGCGACCAGCATGGTGCGCTTGTCCTTGGGGTGGGGCAGGATCGTGTGGAGGCACATCCCGCCGCCGCCCGGCGTCCACTTCGGCCGGTGCGGGTGGTCGTGGAGGCTCCGTACCAGCGTCCAGCTCTCGCCCCTGTCCCGCGACTCGAAGAGCGACGACGGGTTCACGCCGCAGTAGAGGACGTCCGGCTCGTCGGCGCGTCCCGGGGCGATCTGCCAGATCTGCTTGAGCGCGAGCCCGGTGTCGGCCGGGAACTGGACGTTGGGCTGCTTGGGCTCGCTCCAGGTGCGGCCAAGGTCGTCGCTCGCCCGCAGCAGCGAGCCGAAGTGCGGGTGCTCGGTTCCGGCAAATAGCCGCGTTCGGCCGCCGCGATCGTCGTACGCGAGGGCGTAGACGGGTTGACCCGGGAAGCGCGGGCCGCCCAACCGCTGGTAGCTGCGGCCGCGGCCGCGAAACACGAAGGCTCCTTTCATCGTGCCCACCAGTACGATCCGGTCGCCGGGACGAAAGTCAGAAGAGCGCGTCACGGGCATCAGCACCTCCCGCTGCCGAAAGAGCGGCCTTCGAAGATCACTGTTTCGTCTGCGCCCCGAGCGCGAAGACGTGCTGCATGCCGCGGACGTAGACGACACCCTCGGAGATCGCGGGTGTCGCCATCAGCACCTCGCCGATCGGGTTCCTGGACAGGAACTGGTACGCGGGTCCCGCCTTCACCACGTTCACCTCGCCGTCCTCCATCGCGAGGTACAGCTTGCCGTCGGCGGCCACGGGCGAGGCGCTCACGGCGCCGCCCTGCTCGCCGATCCGCTGCTGGTAGACCTGCGCCCCCGTCTTCGCGTCGAAGCAGGTGAGCACGCCGTTGTTGGTGACCGAGTAGAGGTGGTCGCCG
>CAZVOI010001081.1:0-6380 GCA_964628275.1 uncultured Acidobacteriota bacterium
GCCGCGATGCTGTCGTTCCGCCGCGTCGCGAGCATCGACCCGGCGCTGGTCTTCCGAGCCTAGCTCGAGCGAGGTGTGATCGTGGTGCTGCAGGTCAGCGACGTGCGCAAGACGTTCGAGGAAGGCAGTCAAAAGGTCGAGGTGCTGAAGGGCGTCTCGATGGACGTCGCTCGAGGCGAGGTGGTCGCGCTCGAGGGGCCGTCGGGCTCGGGCAAGACGACGCTGCTCTCGATCATGGGCTGCATCCTGACGCCGACCTCGGGCCAGGTTTCGATCGGCGGCGAGCGAATGGCGCTTCACGACGCGGCCAAGCTGCGCGAGGTGCGGCGCCGCTCGATCGGCTTCGTGTTCCAACAGTTCAACCTGTTCCCCGCGCTGACGGCTCTGGAGAACGTCGAGTACGCGCTGAACGTCAAGGGTGGCCGCGGCGCCGCCGCGCAGCGCGAGGCCAGGCGTGCGCTCGAAGCCGTCGATCTCGGAGATCGGCTGCACTTCCTGCCGCGCGACCTTTCTGGCGGCCAGAAGCAGCGCGTGGCGATCGCGCGGGCGCTGGCCGGCAACCCGCAGGTGATTCTGGCGGATGAGCCGACGGCCAACCTGGACACGGCCGTGGGCGTGCAGATCCTGGATCTGTTCCGCGATCTCGCGAAGCGTGAGAACAAGGGCCTCGTCATCGTGACCCACGACCCGAAGGTGAGGAACGTGGCGGACCGCGTGGTCGGGATTCGAGACGGACGGCTCGCGGCGTGACAACGAAAAAAGAGAGGCAATCATGACGATGCGAAGCGTGGCGATGGCGGCGGTGCTTGGGCTCGCACTTCTCGGCGTGACGGTGCAACAGGCGATCTCGGCTAGCGGCGCGGCAAAGACGCTGCCGGTCTCCGCAGCCCCGGTCACGCGCGGCGTGGCCGCCGAAGGCCGCGTGATGGCGTACCCGGGAGCCGACGTGGTGGTCGGCACCGAGCGCGCCGGCCGGCTCCTGTCGGCCCGCTTCGAGGAAGGCCAGCTCGTCAAGAAGGGCGACCTGCTCGCGGAGCTCGACTCCGAGGAGCTGCGCGCGACACTCGCCGAGGCGAGAGCGCGCGTCAGCGAAACCGAGGCGGAGATCCGGCTGGCGGATGCGAACCTGAGGCGCCGGCAACAGCTCGTGGAGCAGCAGATCTTGGCCCCGAACGACCTCGACCAGGCGCGACGCGACATCGAGACCGCGCGCGCGCGGCGTGAAACCGCGGCCGCCGAGGTCGAGCGCTACGAAGCCCAGATCCGCAAGACGCGCGTGCTCGCGCCGATCTCGGGCAGCATCGTGGCCCGCCACGTCGACGCGGGCGAGACGATCGAGGCGATGAAGCCGGTGTACACGATCGCCGATCTCTCGCGCTTGCGGATCGAGGCCGAAGCCGACGAAGCCGACGCGGCGGCGATCCTGCTGGGCGCCCCGGTGACGATCACGGCGGAGGGCTATCCGGGCGAGGCGTGGCCGGGCACCGTCGAGGAGATCGCCGACTCGGTCACGATTCGCAAGCTGAAGCCGCAGGACCCGAGCCGGCCGACCGACACGCGGATCTTGACGGTGAAGGTGGCATTCGTCGAAAAGGCGCCGCTGAAGCTCGGCACGACGGTGGAGCTGCGCATCCAGCCGAGGAGCTGACGCTCGTGCCCTGACTCGATCCGGACACGAGAGCCGGCCCGCGCGCCGGGCTATCATCAACCGTGAAGCGCGGCGCGCCGGCACTGGCCGTGGGGCTGGGCGTCGTTCTGGCCCTGGTGTTCGCGACACGCGCCGCCGGGTCGCCCGGGTCGCCGATCGTCTTCGTGGCCGCGACCGTCGCGCTCGGCTACCTACCCGGCCTCGCGCTGATGCGCCTGGCTCGGATGAAGGCGGCTCCCGTCGAGCGACTGGTGCTCGCGATCGTGATCGGCCTGGTCTCGAGCACCTGGCTGGACGCGACGCTCGCCCACTGGGGGCTCCGATCCCTGTTCTGGGCCTGGCCCGCGGCGGCGGCGGCGATCGCGTACGCGCTGCGCGAACGCGGCGCCGCCTCTCCCGCGCCCGAGAATCCGCGCGACGGTCTCTGGCTCGTGCTGCTGATCGCGCTCGGCTCGACGGCCCTGTTCGTCTCGCCCTTCTACTACTCGAACCTCGCGCGCTCGGCAGACGGCGGCCTCACGTTCCACGCGATGCCCGACGCGGTCTTCCATCTTTCGATCGCGCAGGAGCTCACCCACAGCGTGCCTCCGACCGCGCCTTTCATGCCGGGGCTTCCGCTTCACTACCACGTCGGAGCGGACCTGGTTCTGGCCTTGTTCGCGCGCGTGCCTGGGTTGGCGCTCCCCGATCTCGCCGCGCGCTACCTGCCCACGCTGTTCTTGGGCACGGCGCTCGGCGCCGCGTTCGCTTGCGCCCGGGCGTTCGGCGTCGCGACCGGCCTGGCGGCGCTGACCGCGTTCCTCGTCGTATTCGGCGAGGACTTCTCGTTCGTGCCCGCGCTGCTTCGGGGCGCTCCCCAGGGGTGGCCGTGGAGCGTCACGCTGCTGCAGACGCCGACGGTCGTATCGCTGTTCATGATGAACCCGATGCTGCCGGCCCTGGCGCTGCTGTTCGCGGCTTTCCTCGGGCTCGCGCGCTTCAGCCAGGGGCGCGGACGGGGCTGGCTGCTGGCGTCGCTGCTCTGCGCCATCTCTCTCTTCGACGTGAAGGTCTTCGTCGCCGCGCAACTGCTGGGCGCCTTGGGCATCGGCAGCCTGCTGGCGTTCTGGGGTTCTCGCGACGTCCGCCTGGCGTGGCTGCTCTTGCCGCTCGCGACGGTGCTGCTTCCGCGCGCGGCGATGCTCGCCGGATCTCAGGGTGGAGGCGCGCGCATCCTGCTGCAGCCTGGCTCGCACGTCGCCGATGCCGTGGTGAACCTGGGCTTGGCGGCCACCCCGATCGGCGCCGGCGTAGCCGCGCTCCAGAACGGGCACGCCAGTCCGGCGACGGCCGTCGCCTATGCGATCGCCGTGCTCGTCTTCCTCGGGCTCTCCTTCGGGTTGCGCTGCGTCGGCGTGGGCGCTTGCATGCGAGCGATCACGGCGCGCGCCGAGCCGCATCACGTCGCGCTGGCCTGGTTCGTGGTCCTCGGCCCGATCCTCTCCTTGACGATCTCAGTGGTTCGGACAGGAGCGGCTGGCGGCTACAACAACGGGGTCTGGTTCCTGCTGCAAAGCAAGTACGCGGCCTGGCTGTTCGCGGCCGAGGGCGTGGCCGCCGCCTGGGCAGGCGCGCGCTCGAACGCGCGTCGGGGGCTGCTCGTCGCCGGAGCGCTCGCGTTGAGCATGCCCTCGACGCTCCAGTTCTTCCGCCTGCAGGCCGCGGAGACGCCTCCCGGCCGCCTCGACCGGCGAGTCGTGGAGGTGGCCGATCACCTGCGCCGATCGGCGCCGAAGGGCGCGGTGCTGGTCGCTCCGGAATCGGTCGCGGGACCGCTCATCTCTCTGACTCCGTGCCGAGCGACGCTGCCGCGACTGTGGGACAACTTCCATCTTGCGACTCGAGGTTTCGACGTCGCCGGCCGCGAAAGAGCGCTCGCCGCGTTCTGGCGAGCATGGGCGGACCGGGCTCCGCTGGCCGCGCCGCTGCGCGCGCTCGCTCCGGTGGACTACGTCGTGCTCCCTGCTTCGACGCGCGAGACGCCGCCAGATTGGTCCGAGACGTTCCGCAACGAGGCGCTCGTCGTCTACTCGGTCGGGCCCGGCTCCGGATTCTGATCGAGCGAGCGGAGGCGACGGGGCTGACGGTGAAGCTGGTCGGGTTTGAGTTTTCTAAAGTGTCACTTTAGAATTCTCACGTGCAAAGCGTCGCGCGAATGCTGGCTCCGCGAATACTCGCCGCGGCGCGCGGCTTCCCGGTCGTGATCCTGACCGGACCGCGTCGAGCCGGGAAGACGACCCTGCTGCAAGCGACATTCCCGCGAGCCAGCTACCGGCTGCTGGAGGATCCCGAGACCTTGGCTCGCGTGCGCAGCGACCCCAAGGCGTTCCTCGCGGAACTGGAGCCGCCCGTCATCCTCGACGAGATCCAGAACGCCCCCGAGCTATTCAACTACATTCGAGCTGCGGTGGACCTCGGCCCCAAGCGAACCGGCCGCTACTTCCTGACCGGATCCCAGGAGGCGCCGCTGATGCGCGGTGTCACGGAGTCGATGGCCGGACGGGCGGCGATCTTCCAACTGCTGCCGTTGTCGTTGGGCGAGACCCCCAAGGTCTCGCTGCTTCGCGGTGGCTTCCCGGAGGTGCTCGCTCGACCCAGCTCGGCGGCGCTGTGGTTCTCGTCCTACGTCCAGACCTATCTCGAACGTGACGTGCGCGCGATCAGCTCGATTCGTGATCTGTCGACGTTCCGTCGCTTCGTGGCGCTGGTGGCGAGCCGCTGCGGTCAAATCCTCAACCGGACGGACCTTGCGGCGCCGCTCGGCGTATCCGTGCCGACGATCTCGGAATGGCTCAGCATCCTCGAGACGACAGGCCAGATCCTGCTCGTGCCACCCTTCTTCGAGAACTTCGGCAAGCGTCTGATCAAGTCCCCCAAGCTCTTCTTCGTAGACTCAGGGCTCGCGTGCTCGTTGCTGGGGATCGAGGACGAGACGGCGCTCCGGCGTTCGCCATTCCTTGGGCCGTTGTTCGAGGGTTTCGTAGCCTCCGAGATCGTGAAGGAGCAGACCGGCGCCGGAAGACGGCGCCAGCTCTACTACTTCCGCGACCAGCAGGGACTCGAGGTGGACTTCCTGGTTCCCGTGCGGGATCGAAAGCTCGT
Source organism: uncultured Acidobacteriota bacterium (assembly GCA_964628275.1). Classification (GTDB taxonomy): domain Bacteria; phylum Acidobacteriota; class Vicinamibacteria; order Fen-336; family Fen-336; genus CAZVOI01. The sequence goes on from CAZVOI010001081.1 coordinate 4,790, forward strand.
GCTCATCGAGGCAAAGGCCTCGGCCACGCTGCGCCCGGAGATGGGTGATCCGCTGTTGCGGCTGGCGCGGGCGATACGCCGCTACGAGACACGAGCCTACTTGGTGCACCGGCCGGCGCGTGGCGAGCCGCCCCTCTCCGCGCTGCGTCCAGGAGTGAGCGCGCTGCCGGTGGAGGGCCTGGCGGCGATCCTGGAGACCCGAGCTGGATTCAAGCCCTTGGCCGGCGTCCCAGATTCGGAAGCCGGCCGTTCCGCCCCGAACAAGGCCCGGCATTCCGCCGCGAGACCACCCCGCCCTCGAAGCCGCTGAAGGGTGGGCGGTTCGCCAAGAGCCAGCGGCGCGGTATCCGGATTGCAGGGCGAGTGCGCATGACGCTGATCTCCGACATCCGCTTCGCGCTGCGCTCGCTGCGCCGGCAGCCCGCCTTCGCGGCGAAGGCGATCTCGATCCTGGCTCTCGGCATCGGAGCCAACACGGCGGTATTCAGCGTCGTGGACGCCGTGCTGTTGCGCTCGCTGCCCTACCGTGACGTCCGATCGCTCGTGGTCGTGTTCGCCGACGGTAGCGCGCGCGGCCAGAGCAACCGCCTGGTCACGACGGCGGGGGATTTCCTCGACTGGAAGGAGCAGTCCGAGGTCTTCGCCGGCCTGGCGGCGCTGCGCAACGAGAGCCGGCGGATCACCACCGTGGAAAGCCCGGTCGTGCCGCTGGTGCACGCAGTCACCGCGAACTATTTCGAGCTGCTCGGCGCGCAGCCGGTGCTCGGGCGGGCCTTCGAGCCCGGCGAAGATGAGCCGGACCGCGGCGACGTGGCGATCCTGTCGCACGGGCTATGGCAATCGGTCTTCGGTGGCGACCCCAGAGTCGTCGGGCGCAGCATCGGCCTGGACGGACGCATGCACACGGTGGTGGGCGTCATGGCGGCCGAGTTCTACAGCGCCCACGCGATCTCGGTGCAGCCTGGCTTGTGGGTGCCGATGCCGCTGCGCAACCTTCGCGAGGAGCGATCGACGCGCGACATCCAGGTCTACGGTCGGTTGGCGCCGGGACGCAGCGTCGCCGAGGCGCAAGCCGCGATGACGGCGCTCACGGCGCGTCAGGCGCTGCAGCATCCCGACACGAACGATCGCTGGGGGGCTGCCGTGCTTCCGCTGCGAGAATACGCGGTCGGACAGTTCAGCCGCACGGGCCGCATCCTGCTGACGGCCGTGGCGCTGGTGCTGCTGATCGCCTGCGCCAACGTCGCGAACCTCACGCTGGCGCGGGCAGCCGAGCGCGTTCGTGAAGTCGCGTTGCGCACCGCGCTCGGCGCGAACCGCGGCCGGATCGTCGCGCAGTTGCTCATCGAGAGCCTGGTGCTCTCCTTGATCGGCGGCGGGCTGGGGCTGGGGATCGCGGAGCTCGGCGTCGGGCCGCTGGCTCGGCTGATTCCCATCCAGGCCGGCGTCCCGTTTCTCGATCGTGTCGCGATCGATGGCCGCGTTCTAATCTTCACGCTGGCGATCTCGGTGGTGTCGGGCGTGCTGTTCGGAATGCTGCCGTCGCGCCAGGCTGCGCGGCTGGACCTGGTCGACGCCCTGCGCGCCGGAG
>CAZVOI010001082.1:0-5358 GCA_964628275.1 uncultured Acidobacteriota bacterium
AGTGCGGCGCAACGATCGACGGTACGACCACGTTCTGCGCCCACGTGAGATCCGGCCGCCCGGTCGACCCGAACTTGCGGCCGGCGAGGAAGAGGACGTTCGGAATCCGCGGCAGCCGCGCCACCTGCGCGGGGTCGAGGAGATCACACGCGATCGTCTCGATCCCGCCGCGCTCGAGGGCGGCGGCGAGTCCAGGTTCGGAGAATCGGGCGACGGCGAGCACGCGGCGCGGCTGGCCGGCCGCGTCGAGCGAGCGGCGGACGCGCCGCGCCAGCGACGGTCCCATCTTGCCGCCCGCCCCGAGCACGGCCACGTCGCCCGTGAGCGTGCGAGCGAAGGCGACGTCGGCGGGTGAGGGCTGCGACAGCAACTCTTCGAGTTGCTCCTCGTCGCGGACGGCGTCAGCCCAGGCGGGCGGTTGCGTGCTCACGAGGAGGCACCGTGCTCATGAATCAGGCCTGGGGGCGAAAAAAACGAAGGCGGCGTGGCCCCCGCTCCCACGGGAAGGAGCCTGGACCACGCCGCCATGGGGAGGATCTAGAAGGTCGCCCTCAAGCCGATCCGGAAGACTCTCCCGGGGGCGAAGCCTTCCTGGTTGGCGATGGCCCCCGAGCCCAGGTTGGCGGTCGTTCCGTTGTCGACGATGCCTCCGATCAGGTAGTCATCGAGCTGGGCGAAGCTGTCTCCATAGAAGGTGTAGAACTGGGGATGGTTGAACGCGTTGTCGAGCAGGGCCGAGAACTGAAGCCGGAAGCGGTCCTTCGTCACGACGTCCTTGTAGATTCCGAAGTTGACGACCCAGGTCCCGGCACCGCGGAGGCTCCCTTTCTTCGCGTTCCCGAGCTTGCCGTCGGCCGGCAGCTTGTAGGCCGTGACGTCGTAGAAGGCGTCGCGCGTGCCACCCGTGTTCGGGTTGCTCACCTGGTCCGGGCGCCACGCGCAGCAGAAGTTGTTGCCGAGGCCGTCGAGTGGCTTGCCGGTGTTCCAGGGGCTGGTGGTGTAGAAGCTCGAGAAGAACGGCGTCAGGTTGTTGCCGCTGCGGGCCTGGAACAGCGTCGAGACCGTCCAGCCGCCGAAGAGGGTGTCGGCCCATCCCGGCATGCCCGAGCCGTGCTGGCGCCCCTTGCCGACCGGGATGTCCCACGTGCCGTTCAGCACGATGCGGTGCTTCACGACGTTCGGGTCCGGACCGCGGTCCTTCTCGATGTCGTAGGGGTCGAACTGGACCGTGCCCAGGCTGCTATTGCCCGAGTCCGGTGCGTTGCCGTCCGAGTGGGCGAGCGTGTACGCCACGTTCAGCGCCAGGCCGTCCTTGAAGCGCCGCCGCAGCTCGACCTGGGCCGCGTGGAGCTGCCCCTCGCCCGAGTTGTCGACGTTGTCCGCGTAGTAGCCGTACAGGGGAAACGGCAGCCGCGCGTAGTCGGCGGGGTTCTCGGGGTCGAAGAAGGTCGTGCTGGCGGGCAGCGTGTTGGTGTCCCGGTCGACCAGCAGCTTCCGCATCGTCGACCCGATATAGCTCAGGCGCAGGCCGAAGGCGCCGCCCAGCTCGCGCTCGAGGGTCAGGTTGTACTGGTAGATGTCCGGGCTCTCGACGTCCGGGTCGATGCCCTGGTTGCCGAAAGCCGCGGGGTCCACGTTGGCAGCGCCCCCGCTGAAGCCCCGGGAGAGCGGCGGCGCGGTGCGCGTGCTCGAGTAGCGGAACATGTTCGAGGCGAGCAGGTCCCGCAGGCCCTGGATGGCCACGGTCGGGTGGAAGAGGCCGAAGCCGCCCCGGACGACGCTCCGGTCGTCGCCCCCCACCCGCCAGGCGAAGCCGACACGTGGGCTGAAGTTGTTGGCGTCCGCGTTGATGAGCGTGTCGGGTATACCGACGTCGGAGGCGATCCTCGTCCGGCCCAGCGCCTGCAGGCCGGGCGGCAGCAGGGTCGCGACCTGCGCGTTCGGGACCACGTGGTAGCCGCCCTCCTCGGGGACGAAGCTCCCGAGGATGTTGCCCTTCTCATTCCAGGCGCCGGCGAGCTCGTAGCGCAGGCCGAGGAACACGGTCAGGTCGTTGTTGACCCTCCAGTCGTCCTGGAGGAACACGCCGAAATCGTCCGAATGTCCGTCGATGTCGCCCCGGGCGGAAACGCGGTCGGCCACGTCGCGGGTGAGGCCGAGAAGAAGGTCGCCGAGCGCGTTGCCCGTCCGGGCCCCGTTGAACCGATACTGGCCGCGGTGGTTGACGCCGCGGCCGCGGCCGTCGATCGCGCTGTTGCGCGTCCACAGCGCGCCGGCCCGCAGCGAGTGGCCGCCCACGATCCAGCTGAGGTTATCGCTGATCGAGAAGGAGTTCTGGCTGATCGTGCGGTCCCCGTTGAAGCCGCCGTCGGTGATGTTCGTGGGCCGGCCGGCGGCAGAGCCACCGGAGAAGCTGAAAGACGGATAGCCGACGCGGCTGGCGTCGACACTCGGCGCATTCTCGAGCCCGAGCTGCGCGTTGACCTCGTGGACGTTGTACTGGCTCTGGCGCCCGCTCCGGTCGTAGTTATAGCCGGCCCGGAACTCGTTCACGACGGTGCTCGAGAGGATCTTCGTCCAGCCGGCGATCACGCTGTAGGTGGTGAGTGTCGTGTCCCGGATTCCCAGGTTCGTGAGCGCGTTGCCAGCCTCGAACTGGATGGAAGCCGGGTCGCGGCGCTGGTAGCTCGCCCGCAGGAAGATGGAGTCGTTCTTGGTGGCCTCGTGGTCGAGGCGCAGGTCGGCCCTTTGCCGGTTGCGCGTCTCGGGCACGAACTCCTGGTACACACCCATGCCGTTCGAGAGCGTGCCCTGGTTCGGGAGCGGGTAGAAAAAGTTGAGGATCTTCTGGGCGCTCGGGTCGAGGCGGCCCGCCGGGATCGCGTTGCCCGGGAAGGGCTGGCCGGTGAGCGGATCCCGAAGCGTGATCGTCGTGCCCGAGAAGTCCCCGGCGCGCATGGCCGCGGTCGGGACGTTGGCCCGGCCGCCGCCGAAGATCGCCTTGTCGTTCGAGCCCTCGTAGTTCAGGAAGAAGAACGTCTTGTCCGTCTTGAGCGGGCCGCCGAGGCTCGCTCCCCATCGGTGCTCGTGCGTGTCCGAGTTGGGCTCGTCCCGCACGGCCCCGGACTGCTTCTGGTTGTAGGTGAGCGCGTTCAGGTTGTCGGAGTTGAAGTCGTAGAACATCGTGCCCTGGTAGCGGTTGCCGCCGCGCTTGGTCGTCACGACGACGCCGGCGAGGCCTCCGTACTCGGCGCTGTACGAGTTGGAGAGCACCTGCACCTCGGCGATGGCGTCCAGGCCGGGAGCCGAGTTCCCGATCGTCCCGAAGATGGCGTTGGTGGAGGCCTGGCCGTCCTGGACGTAGGAGACGCCGTAGGTGCGGCCGCCGAGGAACTGGATGTCGTCGCTGCCGCCCAGCACGTTCGGGTTCAGCAGCAGGAACGACGCCATGTCACGGCTGCTGCGGGGGAGGTCCCGGAGCTGTTGCGCGTCGAGCCCCACGGCGACGGACGGGCTCTCGAGCACGATGTTGTTGAGGGCCTCGGCCGAGACCGTGACGGTCTCCGCCGAAGCCGGCGCCAACATCACGCTCGAGAGCCAGGCGATCGCCGCCGGCCTCGACGAGCAGCAGCTGCGGGACCTGCCTCGCGCCGGCCGCGACATCCAGGACTTCCTGCTCCTGAACCCCAACGTCATCGGCGGAACCGACGACATCCAGTTCCTCGGCGGCCGCACCTACGGGGTCAGCTACGTGCAGGACGGCCAGGCCTCCACGCAGGCGATCTTCGGCACGGTCGGCAACTCGGCGCCGGGTCTTGACGCGATCTCGGAACTCCAGGTCCTGTCGAACTCCTACAGCGCCGAGTACGGCGGCCTAGCCGGCGTGGTCGTGACCACGAAGCGCGGCGGCAACAACTTCCACGGCACGATGTTCTATGACTTCAACTCGGACAACCTGAACGCCCTCACCTACAACCAGAAGCTGGCGGGAGCCGAGCGCGGCGACCCCAACTCCGACACCCACCAGCATCGCTGGGGAGGCAGCATCGGCGGCCCGCTGAAGAGCGGCAAGACGTTCTTCTACGCCAACTACGAGGGCTCCAACGACAAGGCCGTCTACGGCGGTGGCCGGGCCAACGTCCCGAGCGCAGCCCAGCGCGCCGGTGATTTTTCGGGCTCGAGCTTCACGATCAAGGATCCCCTGACCGGGCTACCCTTCCCCGGCAATGTCATCCCGGCGGATCGCATCGACCCGGTCGCGAGGAACATCACGGACTTCTTCTACCCGCTTCCGAACCAGGGCCTGCTCTCCTCGGGCTTCGGCGTCTACCAGGAGTTCGTCCCGCAGACGCGCAAGCGGCAGCGGGCCGACCTGCGCGTCGATCATGAGGCGTCCAAGAACGACTCGCTGTTCCTCCGGGCCAGCTACCAGCACCGCGACCCAAACTCGATCCAGTTCGAGGCCGGAAACGCCCTCACGAACCTGGGGATCCGGGATACCAACCTCGACACCGCCAGCGCCATCGCCGGCTGGACGAAGATCTTCTCGAGCACCGTGGTGAACGAGTTCCGCGCGGGCTACAACTACGACAAGAGGTCCGGGCAGAGCAACTACAACGTCCACGATGTCAACGCCCAGCTCGGGCTGGAGAACCCGCCCAGCGTCGACGCGGCGCGCGTGGGCTACCCGCGCTTCGAATTCTCGGGCGGCTCCAGCTCCGCTCGGCCCACGAGAATCGACGACGGCACTTTCAACGGGGACCGCACCATCAAGCAGAATTCCTTCTCGATCAGCGACAACGTGACCTGGCTCATGGGCGGCCACTCGTTCAAGGCGGGCGCGCTCTTTACCCGCAACTCGGCCATCGACGGCCGCGGCAAGGGCGTCCCTTTCAGAGGCCGCTATCGATTCAACGGCACGAAGACGGGGAATGCGTATGCCGACATGCTGCTGGGGTTGACACGCGACGTCACCGACTATGTGACGAACCGCGGCGACCTGGACGGGCACTCGAACGACATCGCGGGGTTCGTCCAGGACGACTGGAAGGCGAGTCGTGACCTGACGGTGTTCCTGGGCCTGCGCTACGAGATCGTGGGCAACTGGCACGAGAAGGGCGACGTCCTCGGTAACTTCCGGCCCGACGAGGGCGGCTACCACATCGTTCCGAACGCGGAGGTCGCCGCGCTGCTCCCACCGGGGTTGCAGGCGCTGGACCGCATCCGCCTCGCCGCCGATGCCGGCGTCGGCAGCAGCCTGATCAACAACGACAAGAACAACTTCAGCCCCCGCGTCGGCTTCGCCTATCGCGTGGGCGGCGCCGACAAGACCGTGCTGCGGGGCGGCTTCGGCCTCTT
>CAZVOI010001083.1:0-6310 GCA_964628275.1 uncultured Acidobacteriota bacterium
GTCCGCGTGGACTTCGCGCAGAACGCCAGGAGCCTCGGGGCCCACGTCATCCCCACCCGCAGCATCGCCGAGCTCAAGGCCGCCCTGACGGAAGCCAAGCGGCAGCCGCGCACGGTCGTCGTGACGATCGAGACCGACCGCGAGGCGCGCGTGGGGGGCTACGAGTCCTGGTGGGAGGTGCTGCCCGCCGGGGCTTCGACGAACGAGACCGTTCAGCAGGCCCGCCGCGACTGGGAGACCGCCCGGCGTCGTCAGCGTTGGTTCCTCTAGTGTCGGGACTTCGCGGGCGGCGCGCGCTCGTGACCGGCGGCGCGAGCGGGATCGGCCGCGCGACGGCCGAGCGGCTCCTCGCCGAGAGTGCCGCCGTCGTGATCGCGGACATCGCCGGGGACCGCGTCCTGGAAGTGGTCCGCGCGCTGGCCGAGTCGGGCCAGGTCTCCGGGCTGGCGATGGACGTGACCGACTGGGCGCAGGTCGAGAGCGGGACCCGCGAGGCCGCAGAGCGCATGGGCGGCCTCGACATCCTGGTCACGAGCGCGGGCGTCAGCCACCCGGGTACGGCCTGGGAGACGACGCTCGAAGACTGGGCCCGCGTCCTCGCGATCAACCTGACCGGCAGCTTCCTGTGCGTAAAGGCCGCGGCGCCGATCATGATCCGGCAGGGCTCTGGCCGCATCGTGATGCTCGCGTCGATCAGCGGATCGCAGGTCTGGTCCGAGCGCGCGGCCTACTCGGCATCGAAGGGAGGTGTGCTCGCCCTCGCCAAGTCCTGCGCGGTGGACCTCGCGGCGCACGGCATCACCGTCAACTCCGTGTCGCCCGGCCCGATCGCCACGCCGCAGACCGAGTCGCTGCACTCGCCGGAGATCCGCGCGAAGGTCCGCGAGCGCAATCCGATGCACCGCTACGGGACCCCCGAGGAAGTGGCCGACGTGATCGCCTTCCTCTGCTCGGAGGACGCCCGCTTCGTGACCGGCCACGACCTGCGGGTCGACGGGGGGCTGACGGCGGCCGCGATCCTGCTCGACCCTCGGAGCCGTCCCCAATAAGCCCAGGGCCGGTCCCAATAAAGAGGATGAGAGCGCGATCAGTGGTGCGTTGGGCTGGGTTGCGCGAGCCGGGGCGATCCGCGCGGCAGCCACAGCTTGACCTGCGGGTGCATCGTGTAGAGGCGCAGGCGCGCGCCGTCGTCGACCAGGATCCCGCTCGAGTCGTCGCTGCGGATCACAGGGTTGCCCGGGTACTTCTCCCAGCGGACGAGGTCGTCCGAGACCGCGAGGCAGGTCGTCCACGGGCCCTTCCACCGCGGGTCGGCGTTGGCGTGGTAGACGCCGTAGTAGCGACCCTTGTAGCGCACCACCTGGTTGAGCGCCACCGCGTGGCGGTCGTAGGCGTCCGGCCCGAGCGGGATGACCGGCTCGTCGCTGACGTTCGTCCACACGCGCCGGTCGCTGGAGGTGGCGAGCCAGACGCCCTTGTCCTCGCGCTCGTAGAAGAGATAGGAGGTGCCGCCCTCCGAGAACCCCGCGGGCGTCCCGTAGGGGCCTGGCGACAGCGGCTCGCCCGAGCGGGCTCGGACGTCGAGCCGGCCCTGCTCTTGCCAGCGGACGCCGTCCTGCGACGTGAGCCGGTGGGCGATGTCGTTGCGCCCCTCGGCGAACATCTCGTAGCCGCCCGCGTGGGGCGCGACGAACACGTCCTCCGTCCACACGCGGCCGAAGACCGGCTTGGCCGCGTGCCGCGTGAAACGCAGGCCGTCCGGGGACGTGGCGTACCCCAGCGCCATCGCACCGTCACGAGCCGGGTTGTAGCCGGTGTACCAGAGCCGCCAGAGGCCGCCCTCGCGCAGGATGAAGCCGCGCTCGCGGATGTGGTCGTCCCAGCCGCCCTGACCCGTGCCGGAGAAAAGCGGGTTGCCTTCGTAGGGCACCCAGTCGACCAGCTCCGGCGGGAAGCCCGCGCGGCGCGTGGAGCCGTGCGGCTCGCCGATCCCCGTCTCCGCCACGGCCTCGTTCCAGAGTCGCTCGATGATGTCGCGGAGCGCCTTCTGCTGCGCCCAGCGGTCGGAGATCTCGCGGCCGTCCGCGCCGAGGATTGCGTAGCCCGGCGGGCCGAGCTCGACGCGGAACGGGAAGACATCGCCGCGCCGCGCTCCCCGCAGCCAGCCGAGCATGACGCGCTTCCAGAGCGCCGCGACGCGGTCCAGGTGCTCGCGGTAGACCGGGTTCAGCAGGTCCACCTGCACCTGCTCGCCGTTCGAGACGCGCCCGTCGAGCATCGTGGCGCGCTGCATAAGCACCGCGAGCGCCGCCTCGGCGGGGGCCGGCAGCGCGCCCGTGTGCTCGCCCGCCACCAGGTAGTGCGAGAAGTCGAGATCGAAGCGCAGCTCGGGGATCGCCTGCGCGTAGGCCACCGTGCGCAGCAGGTCCTGCGTCACTCGCCCCCGGTGCGTCTGGATCACGAGCGGCATGTCGGCCCGCCGGCAGCGTTCGACCAGGCCGCGCAGGAGGGCCTCCGCTTCGGCCTCCGGTGTGAAGTAGCTCGCCACGTGCGCGTCGAGGTAGACCGAGCCGAGCCGCTTCGCGGCCGCGATGCCGGCTTCGGCGTCCTCGACCCGCGCGGGGCCGAACTCGACCCCGATGCCGAGCCCGTGCTTCTCGCCGAGCGCCTTCCAACGCGCGAGCTCCGCCTCGCTCGCGCCTCCCACCCAGACGTCGAACGCGTCGAAGCCCGCGGCCTTGATCTCGGCGAGCTTTTTCTCTTCGGGCCACTCCTCGGGGGCGGACGGGTACACGCGCAGGCCCCACAGGTTCTGGACGAGCTGGAGCCGCGGCGGCGCGTCCTTCCCGTCGCGGCAGTTCAGGCTCGTCGCTTGCGCATGCCCGGGGGCGGCGCTCAGGGAAAGGGCGACGACGAGGGCGACCCAGCGGACACGTTGCGCAAGCGAGCTCATGCAGTCACCTCACTGTGTGGAGCAGCGGAGGCGAGGCTAACGGCTTTGCGCCGTTCCGGCAAGGACGCTCCTCCGCGCGCGGCGCCGCGCACGACGCGTCGCCGGGCGGCATGCCGCTTTCGTCCCGGGTAAGGACTTACGGACTGCGTAACGCACGCTGCCGACCGGATCGCTGTACCGCAACGACTTGCGATGTTCGGTCGCGCGGCACAATTCTTGCTCCAGCTTCTTGCCACGTTCCAGTTCAAGTGAGGTGTGCACGGATGCGAAAGCGTTGGCTTGCTTCTGTCCTGACAGTCGTGATGACTGGCTGTGGAGGCTCGTCATCCTCGACCGGGACCGGGCCGACGACCCCGCCGACGACGACACCCGCGCCGCCGGCCGGCGGGCCGACGGTCACGATCACGGCTACGGGCGTGAGCCCGAAGCAGCTCGAGGTCGCAGTTGGCGGCCGGGTTACCTTTAGCAACAACGACAACGTGCCACACGAGATGTACTCGGACCCGCATCCCAGCCACGAGACCTGCCCGCCGCTCAACGACGTGAGCGTGCTCACGCCGGGGCAGTCGCGCCAGACGGGCGTCTTCGGCACCGCGCGGACCTGCGGCTACCACGACCACGGACAGTCCACCAACACGTCGCTCCAGGGAACGATCGTCATTCGCTGAGGTGGACCAGAGGTCCACCCGGGAGGTTGAACATGCGTCAAGCCGCACTCATGGCCGTTCTGCTGGCCGCTACACTCGGAGGGGCCTGCGGCTCCAACGAGAACATCGAGTACTTCGATGCCATCCTGAGCCCGGACAACGAGGTCCCCGCTCGCGCGAGCGGCGCTTCCGGCGTCGCCCGCCTGACGTTCGACGGCACGACGGTCACGTTCATCGTCCTGGCCTCGAACTTCAACAACTACACGCAGGGCCACATCCACTCCGGCGCCGCGGGCGTCAATGGGTCCGTCCGCGTGTTCCTCTACGGCCTGGCGGCGCCCCAGAGCATCACCCAGGGCACGCTCGTGGAAGGCTCCTTCACCGCCGCAAACATGGTCAACTACGACTTCAATACGCTCATCGAGGAAATGCGGGCCGGCACGGCGTACGTGAACTTCCACACGACGCTCTACCCGGGCGGCGAGATCCGCGGCCAGACCCGCCTGCTGAACTGAGGCGGGCGTCGTCGCACCCGAACGGTGCGACATCGGCGAGGCCGCGCTGGAGTAGACTCTCGCCAAGCATGCGCTTCGAGAGAGCCCGGTGACGCTCGCCGCCGGCCAGCGTCTCGGTCCGTACGAGATCGTCGCTCCCCTCGGCGCCGGGGGGATGGGGGAGGTCTACCGGGCGCGGGACGTGCGCCTCGACCGCAGCGTGGCGGTCAAGATTCTGCCGGCGGAGCTGTCCGGGGACGCACACTACCGCCAGCGTTTCGAGCGCGAGGCTCGCGCTGCCTCGGCCCTCAGCCACCCGCACATCGCCCACGTCTACGACGTGGGCGAGCAGGACGGGACGCACTTCATCGCCATGGAGTACGTCGAGGGCGAGAACCTGCGCGAGCTCGTCTCGCGTGGGCCGCTCGAGGTGGAGCGGGTCGTCGAGCTCGGCGTGCAGATGGCCGAGGCGCTCGAGGAGGCGCACGCGCGCGGCATCGTCCACCGCGACATCAAGTCCGCGAACGCCGTCGTCACCCCGAAGGGGCAAGTCAAAGTGCTCGACTTCGGACTGGCGCGGCGGACCGGCGATCACCCCGGGTCGGTAGACAGCCAGCTCAGCACCGACGCCCACACCCGCGCCGGAATGGTCGTGGGAACGGTCCCCTACATGAGCCCCGAGCAGGCGCTGGGCAAGGACGTGGACGCCCGGACCGACCTCTTCAGCCTCGGCGTCGTGCTCTACGAGCTGGCGACGGGCCGGCTGCCCTTCGTCGGCAATACCGCGACCCAGACGATCGACCAGATCTGCCACGCGACGCCGGCCGAGCTCGGGGCATCGCGCAAGGACGTGCCGGCGGAGCTCGAGCGCATCGTGCGCAAGTGCCTCGAGAAGGACCGCGACCGCCGCTACACGTCGGCGCGAGACATCGTGGTGGACCTGCGGAACCTCCAGCGCGATAGCACTTCGGGCACGGGCCCGGTGGCGGCCGCCACGCGTCGGGGAAAGCGTCGCCTGCTCTGGCTCGGGGCGGGGGGGCTCGCCGCTGCGCTCGCCGTGGGGGCGGGCGTCCTCTACCGCGGGGCCGCGAGGGGCGCCTCGATCGGGTCGGTGGCCGTGCTGCCGTTCGAGAATGCGACCGGCGACCCTGGGATCGATTACCTGAGCGACGGGATCTCGGAGAGCCTGATCAACAAGCTCTCGAGCCTGCCGGGGCTGCGTGTCATCTCCAGGACGTCCGCATTCGCCTTCAAGGGGAAGACGGTGACCCCGACGGAGATCGGCCGGAAGCTGGGCGTCGATGCCCTGCTGCTCGGCACGCTCGCCCAGCGTGGCGCGAACCTCGCCATCACCGCGGAGCTCGTGAGCGTCCGCGACGACGCGCAGCTGTGGGGCGAGAAGTACAGCAGGCGAGCTGACGACGTGCTCCAGGTCGAAGTCGAGATCGCGGCCACGATCGCCCGCACGCTGCGCCGCCAGCTGAGCGGCGAACAAGAGGAGAAGCTCGCTCGCCGCGCGAGCGACGACCCTGAAGCCTATCGCCTGTATCTCAAGGGGCGCGGCTTCCTGGTGGGCAACCAGCAGGAGATGGACAAGAGCGTCGACTACCTGCAGCAGGCCGTGGCGCGGGCGCCGGACTACGCCCTGGCTCACGCCGGTCTTGCCGAGGCCTACACCCGCCAGGCCTTCCTGCGCGGGATCGGCCGGGAAGAGCCGCTGCGGCAGGCCCGCGCCGCCGTGAACCGCGCGCTCGAGCTCGACCCGGATCTCGCCGAGGCCCACACCGCGCTCGGCCTCGTCAAGTTCTACTTCGAGTGGGACTGGGCGGGCGCGGAATCGGAGTTCCGTCGCGGGCTGGAGCTGAATCCGGGCAGCCGCGCCGTTCAGGAGGAGTACGGGTGGTTCCTGACCGCCATGGGCCGCCTCGACGAGGGTCTCGCGCAGAGCCGGAAGGCGGCCGAGCTCGACCCGCTGTCGACCGGCCCCGTCCACGACATCGCGATCAACTACATGGTCCGGGGCGACCTAGAGCAGGCGGCCACCAGCTTCCGCCGCGCGATCGACATCGACCCCAACTGGACCTGGGGCTACATCAAGCTCGCTCGGACCCTGGCACGCCAGAAGAAGTGCCCCGAGGCGCTCGTCCAGGCCGAGGTCGCCGAGGGGAGGATCGCGGGCGGCGCCGCGCCGCTGTCGCGCTCCTGGCTGGGCGCCA
>CAZVOI010001084.1:0-3133 GCA_964628275.1 uncultured Acidobacteriota bacterium
CGGTGTCAGGTCATACCGACCACGAGGAACCGGGCCGGTACGGCCAGGCGCGACCGGCCCGACCCGGCCAGCAGTCTGGGTGGGGTTCGAACCCTCGTTGTCCCGAAGCCGGGTGTCGCCGCCGTCGGGACCCGTTCGACCGTCCGCGGGTTCCAGTGCGATACCCGCCCGGGCCGCGAGCACCTCGGTGGCCTCAAGGAGGGGCAGGGCTCCAAGGCGGGTCGCAATGGCCCTGGCCTCGTTCAGGGCACGAGCAGCCCTTGGCCGGTCGCGATGTAGCGCGAGTGTCGCTTCTGCCTCGCGCATGCGCGCGTAGCCCGGCCCATAGGAGTTCTGGAGAGTGCCCCACGAAGCTGCCGCCAGGGCCCAGTGATCGGGATCCGGCGCCGCTTCGAGGCGCGAGAACTCCGCTTCGCATACCGCGAGCAAGGCAGCGACCCGCGGTGTGGCTATAGGTACGAAGGCCGCCGCATCTGCGAAGGCCGCCCTCATTCGGGCGAGGAGAGCACTGCCGCGGGCGCGCGATTCCGCGAGTTCGGCGTCGTCGTGCCGTGACCGCGCGAGTGCAGCGAGGTCGGCCTCTGCCCTGATCCCGGCAGCGAACGCCCAACCCAGGTTGCGAGCTGGAATGCCTGGGTGGTCATCCATCCTGACGAGCGCCGCGCGTGCGGCGAGTGGGTCGTCCTGCCACACAGCAAGTTCGGCGAGGGCGCTCGGTACTGTCCCAGTCGTATGTCGCGCGGCCAGTAGCGACACGCGTTGAGCTCGCCGGTTGGCGGCGTCGAACTGGCCCCGGAGCGCCTCGAGTTGCAGGAGCCTCCCTTCAACCTCGAGCTCTCTGACCCTGGACACCTCGTACCGCTGGGCCCGAACCAATGCCTCCGTGGCCTCATCCCAACGGCCCAGGTTCATGAGCGCCAATGCCGCCAAATCCAAGGCATTCGTGGCCCAGCGGGCGCCAAGGCCGTGGCGTGATGCGTAGGTTGCGGCCTCGAGACCGGCGGCCACTGCTTCGGGCTGGCGGCCTGCCTCCCACAACGAGTAGGAGAGCCATGTCAAGGCGCCGGCGCCCTCGTGAACATCGCCAAGCTCACTTGCGATCTCGTGGGCGCGGCGGATTGTCGCGAGGCCGGTCTCGACATCACCCAGCAGCACCAGGGACTTGCCGAGTGGCACGGGCGCCCGGCTCTCGACCCGCCGGGCGCTCGCCGCTCGCGCGACCGAGAGCGCCTCTTCGCAGAGCGCCAAGGCTTCGGCCGGACGGTCGGTCTCGACGTAAAAGCGCCCAAGCCCGGACAGGACCCATGAGCGGGCGGCCGAGGGTGGTTCGGCGGGCACCAGGCGGACCGCCTCGTGGTACGCCTCGTTGGTCGTCGCGATGTCCATGGTCAACCAGCTGTATTGACCAAGCCGTTCGTGGAGCAGCCCGGCTCGCGTTGGCTCGGTCGTCGGGTCGACCAGCCTGATGGCCTCCCGGATGTAGGCCACGGAGCGGATCGGGGCTGGGCCTTCCGCGTGCAACGCGGCCCGCGTCAGGAGATCGACGCGGTCAAGCGAGGCACGCTCGGCTGCGTCCGGGACCTGGTCCCACAGCTCGAGCGCGTGCTCGAAGTTCGCTCGGGCCTCCGCGAAAGCGTAGATCGCCTCGGCTCCGATGCCCGCCCCGATCCACGCGTCGAACGCCCTGGGCAGGTCGTGCGCGGCCTGCCAGTGGTAGGCAAGCTCGGCCGCCCGAGACGCGTCGGCCTCCTGGGGCCCCTCGTCGGCCAGTGCCCGTGCGAACGCGGCGTGGAGTCGGGTGCGTTCGCCCGGCAGCAGCCCGTCATACACGGCTTCCTGGACAAGGGCATGGCGGAAGGCATAACGCTCTTCCGCCGCTCCTTCCAGTGGCACGAGGACGTGACGGGCGACGGCCTCGCCGAGTGCGCCATCAAGATCACGTTCGTCGGCCCCCATGACGTTCGCCAGCAAGGCTGGCGCGATGCGCGTTCCACCCGCCGAGGCGAGGCGCACGAGGTCCTGGGTCGGCTCGCTCAGGGCGGCGACGCGTGCGAGGAGGACCTCTCGCAGGCTCTCTGGCAGGCGACCCGCGGGCGCGTCGGCGGAGAGCAGCTCCTCCGCGTAGAAGGCGTTTCCCTCCGAGCGGTCCATGATGCGCTCGAGGAGGTCCTGGTCGGGTTGGGCGCCGAGGATCGCCGCAAGTTGGGCGGCGAGCTCGGACCGATCGAAGCGGCTGAGCTCGAGACGTTCCGCTCGACCGCTGCGCTCCTGCTCGGCGAGGAACGGCAGCAGCGGATGGCGCCGGTGGAGCTCATCCGAGCGATAGGACACAACGAGAACGATCGGCCCCTGCCGCAGATTGCGCGCCAGGAAGCCGAGCAGCTCGAGTGTCGACCGGTCGGCCCAATGGACATCCTCGATGACCACCAGCAGCGGCGCCCGCGCGGCGAGCCGGTCGAAGAGCAGCAGGACGTGCTCGAACAGGCGGCCCTGCGCGGAACTGTCGGGCGGCATAACGTCGAGCGGGCCTTCGCCCCCACGCTGAAGGTGCGGCATGAGGCGGGCCAGCTCCGGACGGCCGGACCCGAGGAGCTCTTCGAGCTCGGCCGGGGGCAGCACCTGTGCGAGTCCGCGCAACGCCTCGATCAGCGGTCCGTACGGCAGTCCTTCCGTCCCGACCTGGACACAGCCGCCTTCGAGCACCTGCCCACCCATGGCGCCGGCGCGGGCTGCGACCTCGCGGAGGAAGCGGGTTTTGCCGACACCCGCCTCGCCGCCGACGAGGACGAAGGCAGGCTGTCCGTCGCGCGCGGCCGCCAGGGCCGCCGTGACACGATCAAGTTCGTGTCCACGGCCGATCAGCGTTGGGCTCGAGACGCGTCCGGCCACGGCGCCCATTCTGTCCCTCGGCCGGGCGGCTGCATAGATGGGTCACGCTCGCGCCAACAAGACTATTTGGCAGGCGGTAGCCGCCGACCCGGCTGACCTGCCTATCGCCGTCGGGGTTGGCGGTCCAGGCACGCCCATAGGGGCATCGTCGGAAACAAGGAACGACCAAGGAGTTCCCTGATGCGCCGCGGGCTCCTTGCCCCGAACCTCACTCGTGATGGCCGCGGGAATGCGGCCACACGGA
>CAZVOI010001085.1:0-1975 GCA_964628275.1 uncultured Acidobacteriota bacterium
ACGGGCGTGGGCCCGCGAGTGGCGGACCGCTTGCTGGCGGAATCCAGCGGGGAGGCCAAGACGGCGATCGCGATGGCGGGGCTCGGCGTCGACGCCGCGGCCGCACGAAGGTCCTTGCAAAAAGCCGGCGGTCATGTGCGAAGAACTTTGGCCACCCGCGACAAGCGCTTGACACCGAGAAGCACCCGGCATCTATAATTTTCGATACAGGAGGGAGGAGCTTCGGTGGAACGGAAAGAAGTCCAGAGCGCCGAAGACCTGAAGCGCTACGTCGACGAAGTCGCGTCGACGATCCAGCGCACGCTGGCCGAGTCTCCCCAGATCGCGCATTGCCTATCGCGGATTCGCGCCGAGGGCTACGAGGTCTCGCTGATCCTCGAAGCCACGATTGGTTTCAGCAAGAGCGGCACGCGCGAGACCGCAGAGGTTTCGAAATTCGACTTCCGGGTCGAGAAGCCGGAACCGGCGCGGCTCAAGATGACGCCGCTGGATCGAAAATTCCTGCGCTCGCTGAAGATCAGCGTCGAGGAGAAGGAAGAATAGCCGAGCTCGTGCGCGTCAGCGCATGGGCTTGATGTAGACGATCGGGAAAGGCGAGAAGGGATCGTCCTCGGCGGCCAGCTCGTCCATCGCCTGAGCGATCTCCCCCGCGCTCATGCTCTGTTGGGGCAGGATGATGAGGCCGCGAAAGGGGCGCCCCTCCCGCAGCCAGCGCTCGGCGATCGCCTTGATGGCCCGGTCCTCGGTCACGAAGACACGATCCTCCGCGGCGGCGTGGGCGAAAAGCTTCTCGTCATCCGTCATCTCTCCGAACACCTCGATGGCCAGGACGATCTCCCAGCCGCGCCTCTGGAGCGCGCGCACATAAGGGCCATCGACGCTCTCGTCGGTGAGGAGCCGAAACCGCCCCACCGCTATTTCTTAGAAGTCGCGAGGAATGGCCTTGGGATCATCCGCTCTTCGGGCGTGGGGTCCGCTGGCGGGCGCCCGCCGTGCTGGGCCAGCATCTCGTGCCAGCGCCGCTCGTCGTCTTCGGCCGCCTTCAAGTCCTCGGCCAATTGCGCCTCGATCTCCTGCCGGTGTCCGTCGAAGTACGCGAGCGCGGCTTTGACCTGGACGAGCGTCAGGCTCGGGAAGGCCTCGACGATCTGCGCTGGAATAGCTCCGCGCTGGTGGTGTCGGACGACGTCGACGACGCAGACACGCGTCCCGTCGATGCGGGCCTTGCCACCGCGGACCCCCGGCGTCTTCACGACCTGCGCCGCACTCGCCGCCGTGGCCATGAAACTCATGTTACCTCGTCTCTGTTGCTCGAGGAGCGTCTCGCCAATCTGATTAGCGAAGAGGGCGTCTACGTTCGCGTGGACTCGACCGATCGCAAGGCCGACGCCCATTGCTCGATGAGCTGCGACGCGCGGGCAACGAACAGGGGTTCGACGAACAGGCGCTGCTGCACCTCGACTCGGAAGCTCTCGACTTCCGAGCGGCTTCCGAGTGCTTCGAGCCCGTGCGCCGCCTCAAGCCGAGCGACTTGCTGGCTCCCGGTCTCGTCGTCAAGCACGCGGGCCGGGTTGGGCCGACGAACGGGGGAATGCTGCTCTTCGGCCGTGATCGCGCGGGCACCGCAGGCCGAACAGGCCACGCTCAATTGAATGTTCTTGCGACGATCGCTGACCGCCGCAATTCTGAGCGGTCGCGACAAATGCTGAGCGTCTATCGGATTCGGTAGACGCGCGCGCCGGCTTCCTCGTAGACGAGCTCCAGCAAGCCGCGCTTCTCGAAGCGCACGTCCTCCGCACCAGACAGCGCCACGAACCGGGCGTCGAGTTCGCGTGCGACGGCGCGAGCCTCGAGCGCGTCCTCGGTCTCGAAGAAGGACCGGACTCGTTCATAGCGTTGGCGCAGCGCCTCGGGCGACGCGAGCTGGGCGAAGAACGGTATGAAACGCGTGAACGGAATGCGGCGGCCGATGACG
>CAZVOI010001086.1:0-16382 GCA_964628275.1 uncultured Acidobacteriota bacterium
GGCTACGCCGTGCCGTTCGCCATCCAGACACCGAGCCGGCCGAACGGTGGCGGCGTCGGGACCGTCTTCCTCGCGCCGCCCGGCGACGAGCGGCTGCCCGCGTTCCACAACTTCGACTTGCGCGTGGACAAGGGCGTCAAGATCCACGGCAGCTCCAAGGTCACGTTCAGCATCGAGGTGTTCAATGCGCTCAACAACGACATCGTCCAGTCGCGTCGCCGCACCCAGAACGCGGCCAACGCGAATCAGATCAGCTCCCTGGTCGCGCCTCGCGTGATGCGTTTTGGCGCGCGCATGACCTGGTAGCGCTCGTCTGACCGCAGAGGCCCGGGGGCGAAAGCCTCCGGGCCTTTTTTCTTCCACGGGCCTGTGCCTGGAGCGCGGAGAAGCTCAGCCGGCGAGCGAGGTCGCGGGAGCGGGCTCTTGAGGCAGGCGGCCTTCTGGATGGATCAGCAGTAGGGGTCGCCGACGATCTCGTAGAAGTGGATGGCGCGCGTGGCCGCGAGCTGGAACAACCACGCGAGTTCTACGAGGGCACGCCGGCCGCCGTCACCGACTTCCAGTTGAACAACTACTCGCCGGGCAATCCGACGCCGCTCGATACCGACCCTGCGCGTAGCGGCGGCCAGGTCGTGCCGCGGAGCGCCGGCAGCGGCTCGGGCGACGTCTTCATCTACGGCAAGTGGGCGCTGAACGCCAACTTCGTGTACCAGCTCCCCGAGGCTTTTCTTGGCCCACCTCGCTGGCTGAAGCGCCCTGGTTCAACCGCGCTACACTCGACCCGGTATGAGCCGCGCTGTGATCGTCAAGGGACATGTGCTCGACGGCAATACCGTCCGCTTGGATGAGCCGCTCCCGCCCGACGTACGGGAGATCGAGGTGGTCGTCCGGCTGCAGGACAAGGCCACCGGGACGCGCAAGAAGCTGGGGGACTTCCTCAGGAGCCTGCCGCCCGGAACCAGGACCAAGGAAGAGATCGACAAGCAGGTCGCAGAGGAGCGCGATTCCTGGGACTGATTGATGCGGCTCTACCTCGACGCCAACGTAATCATCTATGGCGTCGAGGGCGCCGGGACGTTGCGCACGGCCGTTCTCGATTGGGTCGACCGAGTCGAAGCGCAGAACGACGGTTTCCTGCTCACCTCGGAACTCTCGTTGCTGGAATGCCTCGTCAAGCCCACTCGAGACAGCGACGAGGAGCGTGTCCGGGACGTCGGCAGTTTTTCGATCGAGAGCATCTGGTCCTGCTGGAGGTTACGAGGCCCGTGCTGGCTCGCGCTGTCGCGATTCGCGCAAAGCACAGTTATAAGACGCCCGACGCGATTCATCTCGCAACGGCGCTCCTCCACGACGCAGACGCGTTCCTCACGGCCGATGGGCCGCTGGCGAAGTTCGACGAGCTGGCCGTTCACCTCCTGAAGCTGTGAACACGCCACCTCGAAGAAGAGCTCGGCTTCGCCGCCGAAGGGTGGCGGCCTGCCGGGCGGCCATCTGTGGCGAGCGCTTCAGCCGGCGAGCGATGTGGCGGCGGCGGCTTGCTGCGGCAGGCGGCCTTCCGGATGGCTCCAGCAGAACGGATCGCCAACGATCTCGTAGTGCATGCTGCGCCGCTTCGGAGTGAAGCCGGCGTTCTGGATGGCGTGCGCGATCTGGGCTTCTGTCAAGCGAAAGTGCGCGCCGGCGGCCGACACCACGTTCTCCTCGATCATCAGGCTGCCGAAGTCGTTGGCGCCGAAGCGCAGCGAGACCTGGCCGATCTTGCCGCCTTGGGTCACCCACGAAGCCTGGACGTTCGAGAAGTTGTCGAGCATCACCCGCGCCACCGCCAGCAGGCGAAGGTACTGGAAGGAACTGACCTCGTCGCGCGGCATGGCGGTGTTCGCGGGCTGGAAGGTCCAGGCGATGAAGGCCGTGAAGCCGCCGGTACGGTCTTGAAGTTCGCGCAGGTGAATCAAGTGGTCGATGCGCTCCTCGAGCGTCTCGACGTGGCCGAACATCATCGTGGCGGTGGTGCGCAGGCCGAGCCGGTGCGCCTTCTCCATCACCTCGATCCAATCCGCGGTCGAGCCCTTGGCGATGCCGATGATGTTGCGCACGCGGTCGGACAGCACCTCGGCGCCGCCGCCCGGGATCGAGTCGAGCCCCGCCGCGATCAGGCGCCGCAGCGCCTCTTCGGTCGACAGCCGGGAGACCTTGGAGATGTGCTTGACCTCGGCAGGCGAAAGCCCGTGGATCCAGATCGGATATTTCTCTTTCATCCAGCGGAAGAGCTCCTCGTAGAACTCGACCCCGAGGTCCGGATGCAGCCCGCCCTGGAGCAGGATCTGGTTTCCGCCCAGGGCCAGCGTCTCCTCGATCTTCTGTGCGAGCTGCGGCTTGGTGAGGACGTAGCCTTCGCTCGAAGGCAGGTCGCGGTAGAACGCGCAGAACGCGCACTGCGCCGAGCAGACGTTGGTGTAGTTGATGTTGCGATCGATGATGTAGGTGACGACGCCCTCGGGATGCAACCGGCGCCGGACGCTGTCGGCCAACTGGCCGAGCTCCAAGAAGTCTCCGTCGCGCAGGAGTGCTATCCCCTCTTCGCGGGTGACGCGCTCGCCCGCGCCCAGCTTGCGCGCGATCTCGCTAGTCGTCATTGCGCGCCATAGAAGCGAAGCTCGGGCTCCCTCGCGATCAACGCGAGCGCCTGGGCACGCTTGAAGAAGAGCCGCAAACCTGCGCGCTCGGCGTCGCCCAGAGCGTAAACGATGTTGTCGCGCAGATAGGACTCGTTGCGGGCCGCGTGATCCGCGCGCCCGGCCGCCCAGTCGCGGGCAATCTCGCTTCGCGCCAGCAGGCCCTCGGCGAGCGCGCGTTGCAGGCGCTGAACGTCGCTCGATCCCAGCGCCTCGGGGCGGCCCGCCCAGAAGGCCCAGACGAACGGCAGGCCGGTCAGCTCGCTCCACAGGGCGCCCAGGTCGATGCGCCCGGCGTCGCCCTCGTAGTCGAGCGCCGGATCGCCGATCACCAGGGCAGCGTCGCAGCGCTCCAGCATCGCGTCCACCGATGGCGGCATCGCAACGTACTCGGGGTCACGGCCCAGACGATCGCGCAACAGCACCCGCGCCAGCGTCACGCTGGTGCGGCTGGAGGTGTCGAGCGCCACCGAACGCAGGTCTTGAATGGGGCGGTTCAGGAACAAGCTGACTGAACGGACCGGGCCGCGGCTGGCGATCGCGATGCCGGGCACGATCGCGTACTCCCCTCGCGCGTACTCGATCGAGGGAATCATCGCCAGGTCGCTATCGCCGGCGTGCAGGCTTTCCGCAACGACCGACGGCAGCGCACGCCGCAGGCTGAAGCGGGGCTCCTGGCCGAGGCCGTGGACGAGGGGCGCGGCGTTCAGGTACGACACCGCGTCGAGGCGCAGCGCGTGTGCCGGCGCCGCGCCGGCTTCGCGCGTTTCGTCGAGCAACACGCTCTTCGTCACCATTGCTTGACCACGTTGAAGATCGTGTCGCGCTCGATCGGCCGGCGGCCGGCCTCGCGGATCAGCCGTACCAGCTCGTGAACCGTCAGCGCCTGCGCGGTCGGCGCGCCCGCGTCGTGGGCGATCTTTTCCTCGGTGACGGTGCCGTCCAGGTCGTCGGCTCCGAAGGACAGGCCAACCTGCGCCAACCGCGGACCGATCATGATCCAGTACGACTTGATGTGCGGGAAGTTGTCGAGCATCAGCCGGCCCACCGCGATCGCCTTCAGGTCGTCGAACCCGGTGGTCTCCGGGCAGCTCATCGCGGGCGCTTCCCAAGGCTGGAAGGCGAGCGGGATGTACGTGACGAAGCCGCCGGTCTCGTCCTGAAGCTCGCGCAGCCGAATCAGGTGGTCGACGCGATCCTCGATCGATTCGACGTGGCCGTAGAGCATCGTGGCGTTGGTCGGGATGCCGAGCCGGTGGGCCTGGCGCATCACGTCCAGCCATTGCGCGGCGTCGGCCTTGCCACGGATGATCTTGTCGCGCGTCTCTTTGGCGAAGATCTCGGCGCCGCCGCCCGGCATCGAGTCGAGACCGGCCGCCTTCAGCTGGAGCAGCACCTCTTCGACGCTCATCCGGTACAGGCGATGGAAGAAGAAGATCTCGACCGCCGTGAACGCCTTGATGTGGATCTCGGGCCGGGCCGTCTTGATCCCCTTCAGCATGTCGGTGAAGTAGGCGAACGGCAGGTCCGGATGCAGTCCGCCCACGATGTGCACCTCGCGCACCGGCCGCGGCAGCTTCTCGACCGTCGCGAAGATCTCGTCGAGTTTCATCGTGTAGGCGCGCGGCGCGTCCTTGGTGGCCGCGAAGGCGCAGAAGTCGCAGGTCGCGACGCACACGTTGGTGTGGTTGATATGGGTGTTCCACACGAAGTACGCGGCGTCCCCGTGGCGCTGCTCGCGAGCGTGGTTCGCCAGCGCGCCGATCGTCAGCAGGTCGTGGCTTCGGTAGAGCGCGACGCCGTCAGCGAACAGCAGCCGCTCCGCGGCGAGGACCTTCTCGCGCACGGGCTCGAGGGTCTGATCCTGGATGGGAGCGTCAGCGAGCAGCGTGGCCATCGACTCTCCGAGGTTAGCACCGCCCCTCGCGACGCCCAAAGCGCGCGCAGCACGCGCCGGTGCGACAATGCGCCGGCGTGGAGCCGCTGTTTCCCGATCTGCGGGCGTTCCTGGCGGAGCTCAGGCGCGAGGGCGACCTGGTCACGGTCGACGTGCCGGTCGACGCCCGTCTCGAGGTGGCCGAGATCCACCGCCGCGTCGTCGCCGCGGGCGGGCCGGCGCTGCTCTTCAGCAACGTCAAGGGCTCCGACCTGCCGCTCGTAACCAACCTGTTCGGCACGCCGAAGCGCGCGGAGCTGGCCTTCGGCCGACGGCCGCTGCGGCTGGTGCGGCGCCTGGTCGAGCTGGCCGAGACGGCGATGCCTCCCACGCTCGGCAAGCTCTGGGGCGCTCGCGACGTCGTGCGCGAGGGCCTGCGGCTGGGATCGCGCCGCGTCTCTCGGGGGCCGGTCACCGAGATCGTCACGCAAGACGTGCGCCTCGACCGCCTGCCCGCGCTCACCTGCTGGTCGGAGGACGGGGGGCCGTTCCTGACCCTGCCGCTCGTCTACACCGAGCCGCCGGCCGGCCGCAGCAAGGGCAACCTCGGCCTCTACCGCATGCAGATCCACGACGCCCGCACCACCGGCATGCACTGGCAGATCGGCAAGGGCGGCGGTTTTCACCACGCGGCTGCCGAAGCTGCCGGCTCGGCGCTCCCGGTCAGCGTCTTCCTCGGCGGACCGCCGGCGTTGATCCTGGCCGCGATCGCTCCATTGCCCGAGAACGTGCCCGAGCTGATGCTTGCGTCCCTGATCGCGGGCGAGAGGCTGCCGCTGGTCGAAGCAGTCGGACCGCATCCCTTGGTCGCGACCGCCGAGATCGCACTGATCGGCCGCGTGCCAGCGGGTGTGCGGCGCCCGGAAGGGCCGTTCGGCGATCACTACGGCTACTACTCGCTGCGCCACGACTATCCCGTCTTCGAAGTGGAAAGGCTGGCGCGGCGCCGGGACGCGATCCTGCCGGCGACCGTCGTCGGCAAGCCGCGCCAGGAAGACTTCTACATCGGCGACATGCTGCAGCGCCTGCTGTCGCCGCTGTTCCCGCTGGTGATGCCCGGCGTCGAGGCGCTCTGGTCCTACGGCGAGACCGGCTACCACTCGCTGACCGCGGCGCGCGTGAAGGAGCGCTACGCGCGCGAGGCCCTGGTCAGCGCCTTCCGGATCCTCGGCGAGGGACAGCTGGCGCTCACCAAATGCCTGCTGCTCACCAATCGCCCGGTCGACCTCGAGGATTTCCCCAAGACACTCGCCCACCTGCTCGAGCGGATGCGGCCGGAGACGGACCTCTACGTGTTCTCGAACACCTCGATGGACACGCTCGACTACACGGGGCCGAGCGTGAACCTCGGATCGAAGGCCGTGCTGTTGGGTCTCGGGGACCCGGTTCGCGCACTGCCGCGGGACTTCCAGCCGCCGACAGCGCCGCCGCGCGACGTCAGCGCGGCGATCCCGTTCTGTGCCGGGTGCCTGATCGTCGGCGGCCCGGCCTTCGCGGACGATCGCGAGGCGGCCGCCCGCATCGTCACGGATCCCGCGTTCCGTGATTGGCCGCTCCTGGTCTTGACCGACGAACCGAAGCGAGCAGCGAAGAGCGCGATGAACTTCCTGTGGACTACCTTCACACGCTTCGAGCCGGCCGCCGACATCCACGCCGCCGCCACGCGCGTGGAGCGGCACCACCTCGTCTACTCGGGGCCGATCCTGATCGACGCGCGCCGAAAGCCCGGGCTGCCGCCCGAGCTCTTCTGCGACGACGCCACCAAGGCGCTCGTCTCGCGGCGCTGGAGGGAGTACTTCGCTGGCCGTGTCGTGGCAATGGGCGATTCGGACGCGGCGCACCTGGATCCGCCCTGATCGATCGTCCTTGACCGGCTGAAACGGGCCTCTATACTTCCGACATTCGTCAGATGAAGCTCTTCCCCGCCTTGGGTGCGCTCGCGCTGGTGCTGCTCCCGGTCCAGCTCCCGCAGGGGATGAGCGAGATCCGGGCGGCTCCGGTGCTTGGCGACGCGACGCAGCTGCTGCGCGGCACGGTTTCGCCTCGAACGACGCTGGCGGCGCTGCTCGACAAGTCGATCTCTCGAGCCGAGGTGCATGCGCTGGTCGAGGCCGCGCGGCCCGTCTACAACCTGGCGCGGATCTCCTCGGGCCGGCCGTTCGCGCTGGCGCTCGGGCCCGACGGCCTGGTGAGCGTGTTCAGCTACGGCATCGACGAGCTAAAGACGCTACGCGTCCGGCGTGTCGGAGAGGCGCTGCGCGCCGAGATCCTCGAGCGGCGCTTCGATACCCGGATCCAGACGATCACCGGCAGCGTGCGCTCCAGCCTGTTCGGCGCGGTGATGGCCGCCGGCGAAGAGGACCAACTCGCCCTCGATCTCGCCGAGATCTTCGCGTGGGACATCGACTTCAACACCGAGCTGCAGCGCGGCGACTCGTTTCGCGTCGCGGTCGAGAAGCTGTGGCTCGACGGACGCCTCGTGCGCTACGGCCGGATCCTGGGGGCCGAGTTCCAGCGCGGCGAGAAGACGCTGCGCGCGGTTCGCTTCGAGGCGAGCCGGGGCGCCGGCTACTACGCTCCCGACGGCACGCCGCTGCGCAAGCAGTTCCTGCGCTCGCCGTTGCGCTTCGATCGCGTCAGCTCGGGCTACAGCGCGGCCCGCTTCCACCCGATCCTGCAGCGCTTCACGACCCACTTCGGGATCGACTTCGCGGCGCCCACCGGCACGCCGGTGAACGCCGCGGCGGACGGCGTGGTGGCGGCGGCGGGCGTGATGGAGGGTTTCGGAAACGCCGTGAAGCTCCGCCACCCGAACGGCATCGAGACGCTCTACGGTCACCTGTCGCGGATCGGCGCGCGACCCGGACAGCGCGTGACCCAGGGGACGCCGATCGGCGCCGTCGGCCAGACGGGCCTCGCGACCGGGCCGCACCTCCACTACGCGATGTTCCGAGGCGGCCAGTACGCGAACCCGATGAAGGTCCAGTCGGCGCCAGCCGAGCCGATCCCGGACGACGAGCGCACGGCTTTCCTCCGAGCCAGCGCTTCCGCAGTGCGGCTGATCGAAGCTGTCGCAGCCCCACCGCGGGCGACCGACCCCCGGAAATCGCTCCAAGCCCGTCTCCAACGCGGCCGATAACGGCGCGGCTCTTCGGCGTACACTGGAAGGGTGCGCCGCTGGTCGTTCGCCGTCATCGCGCTCTGGCTAACGCCGCAGGCGCAAGCCGCCGAAGTCCAGGTGCGCGTGAACGGCGCGCTGGTCGACATCCAAGCGACAGCGGCGCCGCTGCAGGACGTGCTGGCGCGCCTGGCGCAGCAGACCGGGATGAAGGTCGTCTACGAAGGCGCCCCGCCGAGCACGCTCGTGACACTGACGCTCGCGGGCCGCACCCCGACGGAAGCGGTGCTGGCGCTCTTCGAAGGACTGGGCGTCAACTACGCGATGATGGCGGATCGCACCGGCCTGCGGGTCGACACGCTGCTGGTCACGGGCATCTCCACCGGCTCTTCCTCGACGGCCGCCAGCCGCCCCGGCGCGCCCGCAACGCCGCCGCCCCCACCCGAGCAACGCGCGCGGCCGCAACGGCCCCCAAACCCTCTGGCGAACGAGGCCGAAACGGATGAAGACCAGGAGGACGAGACCGCGCGGCCCAGCCCGCCCCCGCGGGGTCCCGGGCCCGCCCAAGGCGGGCCGGGCCAGCCGGTCTCTCCGTTCACGGGCACGATCGGCCCGCTGACGATGCCGACGGCCCCGCCGCCAGCCGCCAGCCCGGCGCCGAGCCCGACGCCGAGCCCGGGGGGATTCGAAGGGCGTCAGTGAGCGCCGGCGGCGACGCCTCTTCGCTCGAAACAGTAGAGCGCGCTTCGCGTCCGAACGTATAGCCGGCTGCCCTCGAGAGCCGGTGTTGCGTACACCGCGTCCTCGAGATCGTTGACCGCCAGCAGGCTGAGCGACGCATCCGCCGCGACCACGACCGCCTTGCCCGACTCGCTGATCACGAGGATCTTGCCGTCGGCCGCAACCGGCGAGGCGTAGAAGCTGTCGCTGGCGCCCTGGAGACGCGCCTGCTTCAGGGCTTGGCCGGTCTTGGGGTCGAGAGCGGTCATGATCCCGCCATCGTTGACCATGTACAGAACGTCGCCGAACAAGAGCGGCGAGGGCAGTTGCGGCACCGAACGGTCGTAGTGCCAACGCACGCTGGTCTCGGTCATGTCGCCACGACCGCCGAGCGCAAACGACCACATCCCGCCCTTGGAGCTCCGCGCGGCCTGGTAGTAGGCCCACTCGGCCGGGCTCAATCCGCCGTCCGCGTCGAGGTCGATCAACTTGATCCACTTCCGCGCCAGCGTGTCGGGCACCTCTTCCGGCGAGAAGCGGCCGTCGCCGTCCTTGTCGGCGGCCCGCAGTTCCTCGAACGAGGGCACCTTGCCACCGTAACTATCCTCGAACTGCGACGAGCTGGTCCCGTGGATGAACACGTTGGCGTCTCGAGACACGGGCGTCGCCTTCATCTCGAACGCTAGACCCCGCACCCACCAGAGCTTCTCGCCGGTGGCGAGCGCGTAGCCGGTGAGGAAGAACGAGCCCGGCACCAGCAGTTGCGCGGGCGCGTCGGCCGGCCGGTACACGACCGGCGTCGAGTGACCCGACTTCGACTCGGGCCGCTCCACCTTCCAACGCGTGCGGCCGTCGTCTTTCCCGACCGCGAGCAGGAACGAGCCGTTGCTCTGGTCGCACACCAGCACCACCAGCCCATCGGCGACGATCGGCGACGCGCCCATGCCGTAGGCGTTGTCGAACGGGCCGAGCGCCAGGCGCCAGCGTTCGCGGCCGTCGCGGTCGTACGAGAGAAGGCCGACGTCCTGGAAGAACACGAACACATTCTCGCCGTCGCTGGCCGGCGACGGTGAGGCTGGGTGGTTGCGGCGGTCCACCCGCAGCGCACGCGACCGCGGCGCCTCTCGTTTCCAGAGGATCCGGCCGGACTCGCGATCGACGGCGATCGTGAGCAGCGCCTCGCCGTCGAGGGCGGTCAGGTAGACCCGATCGCGGTCCAGCACCGGCGAGGAATGACCAGGCGGCAGCGGCGTCTTCCACAGAACGTTGGAGCTGGGGCCGAAGTCGGTGGGAAAACTCGCGCCCTCGCCGACGCCCGAGCCGTTCGGCCCCCGGAACCGCGACCATTCGGCGGCCGCGCTGGCGGGAGCCAGGACGGAAGCCAGCAGAGCGATCAGAATCGTG
Organism: uncultured Acidobacteriota bacterium; assembly: GCA_964628275.1. GTDB lineage: Bacteria > Acidobacteriota > Vicinamibacteria > Fen-336 > Fen-336 > CAZVOI01. Next base: position 9,854 of record CAZVOI010001086.1, read on the forward strand.
CGAGACACGGGTTCGATCTTGCGCCCGCTGCCTACGGCTGGCTCGGGGCGGCCGGCGCCGAAGCATCCCTGCGGGCCGGACGCGGCGGCCGGGGCCGGTTCATGCTGAGGTTGACGCCGCCCCAGAAGGCGTCGGCGCGCCGATCCACCACGTGGTTGCCCTCGAAGAGGTGCTGCAAGCTGGCTTTGTCCCATTGCAGGCCCGCGGTGGCCACCAGCTTCATCCAGTCGCCGCGCGCGGTCTCGTCCGGCGCCTCGGTGCTGCCCTCCCAGATCGTCACGTTGGGATATCGCGTCATGAAGCCACCGCCCCCGCCGCCAGCGGCGGGCGCAGCACCTGGCGCCTGGGCACGCGCGCCCTTGATCGCGCTGTACATCAGCACGCCGTCGCTGAAATCGAGCTTGAAGTTCTTCGAGTCGAACGGCACCGTGTAGCGGGTGTACCGGTCGTACGCGCGCTGGTTGAGCGCGGCCACGTCCGGGGCGGCCTTGGCGTTCTCCGCGATGCGGCTGCGGATCTTGAACTGCTCGGCCTTGTGGCGCGGGTAGCGTGGGTCGTCGAGCCATTGGAAGCCCGGCGTCCACCAGCCGCGCATCGACCAGTAGTCGCGCGTCTCGACCGCACGCGTCCTGACCCAGGCGGCGTACTCGGAGAAGAGCTGCACCCACTCGTGGTGCGGATAGCCGTGCGGGTTCAGGAAGATGTCGGGCAGCCAGGTGCGCCACAGCATGGGTCGCACCCGGGTCTCGGGATACACCGGGTCGGGGTCGTTCTGGCCCGCCGTCATGTCGACGCCCAGCGAGCCCAGGTAGCCCGGGTGAAGCATGTAGTTCGGCGTGACCTTCTGCATCTCGTACGCCAGTTGCGCGCCGTCGGGGTTGGTGATCGGGTGAATCACCACGTTGACCTTCTTGAGCTTCTCTCTGTACTCGGGGTCCGTCAGCAGCATCTCCGCGAGCTTCAGCACATGGCTCGTCGAGGAGACCTCGTTGGCGTGCTGCCGAGCCGAGTAGATCACCGTCGGCTTCACGGTCGTCGCCTTCGCCTGCGACCAGTAGGCGGCCTCGACCCTTGGCATCAGGTCCATCGCCCAGATGTCCTTGCCGAGGTAGCTCTCGCCAACCCTGTAGACGGTCGCCTCCGGGAACGTCGACATCTTCGCGAGCAGCTCGTAGGCCTCGGGCGGCGGGATCGGCGTGTCCCACTGCACGATCGGCCCTCCGGCATGGCGGTAGCCGCCGGGCAGCAGCTTCTTGATGTCGGGCCACGGCGCGGGCGTCCCGTTCGCGTCGAACGCCGCAACCGCCTCCGCGCCCGGCTTCGACTCGTGCTCCCACCCGACCAAGAGGCGCAGCGAGCCGAGGTCGTGATACGCGAGCGCGTCCTGGTACAGACCTGCGGCGCGCAGCCGCGACAGGTTGACGACCATCGCCTGTACCTGCTCGCCCGAGAGAATCGTCCGATCCACGCGCTCCTCGGCGGCGCGCCGGACCAGCTCGGCGCGCTGGTCCTTCTCGGTGTCGACGCGCACGCGCAGCTCGAGGCGCTCGACGCCGGCGCGGCCGTCACGCACCAGCTCAACCAGCGCCGCCGGCCGCTCGATCGCGACCTCGGCCACGTCCAGCCTGGCCTCGCCGCTGCGCCCCGAGCGTTCCTTGTACGCGATCACCACGCCCGGTCGCGAAGCCTCGAACCCGGTGATCGTGATCTTGGCGTGGCCGGCCTTGCCGTCGCCCTTGGCCTTCACCCACGGCAAGACGCGTCCCGCGTACTGTAAAGGGGCGCCACGCGTGTGGCGGCCCAGCACGTCGAAGAAGTGGAGCGTGTTGAAGTACACCTCCTCCTGGATCGCCTCCATCGGCGCGATCAGCTCCTGGTCGATCCCGATCTGGTAGTCGGGCTCGGACAGCGTCAGCTCGACCTTCAGCTCGCCGAAGAACGGCGCGTCTTCAGGCCGCGGCTTGCCCTTGCCGACCCGCATCACGTGGGCGTAGAGCGACGGCAGCGTCTTGGCCTGGAAGTGGTCCCAGAAACGCTCCGGGTCGGTGACGATCCGCTCGTCGACGGCGGGTTTGCCGGCGACGCTCGCCGAGAGCCAGCCCGTCGTGACGCGCACCTTCTCGTACTCCGGGAACGCGTCGAAGAAGGGCCGCACCACGAACTTCGGCTCGAAGGTCTGCTTGTAGATCTCAGCGCCGTGCTTGCCGGTGACGATCACCTCGTACGCGGGCGAGCCGATCGGCGCCTTCTCGAACGTGAACTGTTTCAGGTCGAGCTTCAGCTCCTTCGCGAACACCTCGTCGAACGGGTACGCCTCGAGCAGCCAGCGGGTCGGCGCGAAGCTCGTCTGGTACTTCCACTCGGGCGGCGGCCCGATCTCGGCGAAACGCAGCGTCACGCGCTCGATCGGCTTGCCCGCGATCGCGGGCCGGACCACGTCGTAGAGCCAGCTATAGCCCTGCTTGTACGCGCACAGCACGATGACGTCGGTTCCGCTTTCCGGCGCGCCAGCCTTCACCAGCTCGGCCTTCGCGTCCTTGGCGATCTGCGCCCGCAGCTCGGGCGGCTCGCTGAGCCGCACCTCGACCTTCACGGGCTTGCCTTTGGCCTTGCGCACGGCGGGCAAGACGCGCGCGCGCAGCAGCTTCCAGAAGTCGTCCACCTCGGAGGGGATGTCGAACTCCTCGCTCGCGGGCTTGCCGTCGACCATGACCGGCTTCGCCTGCTGGACGTCCAGGTTCTCGACGGTCACGTCGAGCGCCGCAGACTTGAACCGCGCGCCGATCGTGTCCCGCACCAGCGGCAACAACCCGTCGGGGGCTTTCTCCACCGCCACCTGCACGCGCGCGCTCTCCAAGTCCTTCGCCTGCAGCTCGGCGACCAGCTTGTCGAGCTTGTAGAGAGCGGCCGCGGCCTGGCCTTCGGGCGAGCGGGACGACACGAAACGCCGCACGTCCTCCTCGATCTCTTCGATCGTGGTGCGATCCTTGCCGCGCGCCATGATGTGCGGGAAGCGCTCGGCGAGCTGCGCCAGCGCGCGCGCCACGCCGCGAGCGTCGCCGCCGGTGACGATCACGGCGCGCTTCTCCTGCCCGGGCTGCCCGAACGCGCCGCGCACCACCTGGATCAAGCCCTCGCCGGGAGCGAGGCTCGGACGCTCGAATTTCTTCTGCTGGACGAGGCGCTCCACCACCGGATGGGTGATGCCGATCAGGATCAGGGACGGCAACGACTCGGGCCGGTTCAGCGACGTGTCCGGGGGGCGGTCGGCGCCGGCCTCGGCTGGGGCGGGAACGGACGCATCGATCGCGTCCGCGCCGAGCACCAGCGGAACCGAGATGCCGGTCGATTCGAGGCCGATGCGGGCGGCGAGATCGATCGTCGCTTCGATGCCGTCGCCGTTCGGGCTCAGCACCACGTCGGCTCGATCCGGGATCAGGTTGTTGTCGGAGTCGCCGAGACCGCCATCGATCGAGTAGAGCGTCGAGAGGTCCAGGTTCTCCTTCGCGTTTGCCGCGCGGCGCGCGATCGGACCGGCGGGCTCGGGCTGCTCGGCGCTGGGCACGTCGATCGAGGCCGCGGCGGTGGGCCCGAGCAGCTCGACGCGCACCACCTCGACGCCCTTGTACGAGAGCGCCGGCTTGTCGTCCTTCTTGGCGGGCGCCGCGGGCGTGGCCGGGGCCGGCGTACGCAGCGCCGCCAGGATCCCGCGCGCCTTCGGGACGTCGGAGGCGATGTCGAAGCGCGCGCGCGCGGCGAGGTGCCGCAAACCGCCTCCGCTCTTGAGGCCCAACCCCACGATCTCGACGCTCGCCGGCTTCGTGCCCTTGCCGGCCAGCAGGTCGCGCAGCTCGCCGGCGATCTTCTCGAGGTTGGGGCCGCGCAGGTCCCACGCGTACGGAAGGCGCCCGGCGAACAGCTCGCCGGCCGCCAGCGTGCCGGCGGCATCGGTTCCCGCGACTACGACCACCGGCTTGCCGGCCGCAGTCGCGACCCGGACGACTCCCTCGCCCGGCTTCAGTCCTGCCAGCCCGGCGTCGGCGGGCGTAAGCTTCATTCGGAAAGCGCCCGCCGTGCCGATCGCGATCGCGACGCCGGCGCTGCCCGGGTCCCGCGGCACCGGCAGGTTCATCGCCGTCGTCTCCAGGCCGAGCCGCGCCGCTACGTTGGCCGCGGCCACGATGTCGGCTGCCGCAGGCGACTCGCCGAGCACGAGGGCGCCGTCGACGAAGTCGACGACGCTATCGCCGTTCCTATCCTGCAGCAGCGCGCCGACCTTGAACAGACCGGCCAGGTCGGTGGCGACCGGGGCGTCCGCGGTTCGCGCGGGCGCTTGTGCGATCAGGGCCACGCCCGCCACGAGCAGCCCGCTCCGTCGCCACAATGAAGAAGTTCTTGGCATGGTCAGGGCCTCGCTTGGGGTTCGAGAGAGGAAACGGCGAGCTTGCGAAGGACCGGGGCGCCGGCCTCTGGCCGGCACCCCGGAGCAGAATCAGAATCCGTAGCGAATCGCCAGCTCGAGCTGCCGCGACGGCGCGTTGATGTTGGCCTGCAACGTGGTGGGTTGCCCGAACAGCGCGGACTGGATGTTGTTGGTCGCGACGGCGAGGTTCTCGCGGTTCAACACGTTGAACAACTGGGCGATCAGCTCCAGGCGGTGCTGCTGTGCGCCGGAACGCTTGAGCACGAACGCCTTGGTGACGCGCAGGTCCACGTTCGCGAAAGTGGGGCAGGTGACGCTCGAGACCGCCGCCAAGGGCGGGCGTGCGGCGCGGAAGGTGTTGATCGCGTCGAGGTTCAGCTCGCGGCAGCCGCTGCCGGGGCGCACGCCGACCGGCAGGTCTCCCGTGTAGGTGTCGTTGTTGAGGTCCACCGAGCTCGTCGGCGAGAACGGCAGGCTGGAACGGAAGTCGCCGATCGCGGACAACAGGAAATCGCCGGGGAGCTGCACCATGCCGCTCACGACCAGACGATGCCGGCGGTCGGCGATCGCGTAGTAGGGATCGCGTTTCACGAAGCCGTAGCCGTCGCTGTAGGCGGTCGTGAAGCCGTTGTCCTGAGCCTTGCTGAGCGTGTAGGAAACCAGCGCCTGCCAGCGATGGCTCATCCGCTTCTCGAGCTTCATCAACAGCGCCTTGTAGGTGTTGTCGAGCGTCGACTGTGCCGTCGTCACGCGCGCGAAGCTGGGGTTGGGGCGAATGCGGGTGGTCTGGTTCGGGACGTTCTGGTCGAAGATGTCGCGGTCGCCGTAGCGCCAGGTCGCCGTCAGGTCGGCCGAGAGTGCCAGGTCTCGGGTGAGCTGCCGGCTCACGCCGCCGTTGACCTGGTGTGCATAGGCGTTGATGAAGTGGTTGTCGTTCACGTTGATGTTCGGCGGCGCCGTCGAGACGAAATCGCTGCGCGAGCGCCCGCCGAGCGGATCGGGGAAAGCGGGGTTGGCGATGACGATCGGCTGGCCCTGCGGCCACGTCAGCTCGCCGCCGTTCAGCAGCGTACGGATGTTGTCGTAGAACTTGCCCCAGGCGGCGTGGACGTTGGTGCGGCCGCTCTTTCCGGGGTCCCAGGCGAGGCCGACGCGGGGCCCGAAGTTGTTGTGATCGCCGCGTACGCTGGTGTCGATGTACGGAATCGGGAGCGGATAGCTGCCGCCGCGCCCGATGCCATCCTGGATCCGTCCCAGCAACTCGTTGACATCTTCGTTGAATGCGCCCACCTGGATGTCGTAGCGCAGGCCCACGTTGAGCGTCAGACCGCGGGTCATCTCCCAGTCGTCCTGCACGTAGGCGGAGAAGTGCTTCACCGGGATGTCGCCGTAGCTGGGCAACGAGTTCGTGTACTGCGTCGGGTAGGTCGTCCGATCATTGACGTTGTACTCGACGTCGCGCGGGAACGTCCAGCTCCCGAGCGGCGAGCCCATGCTGTCGAAGGCGAACGGGATGTAGTTGAAGTCGGCGCCGATCTTGAACTGGTGCGAGCCGTGCAAGTACGAGAAGTCGTCTTTGAGCTGCCAGCGGCTCTCCGGCCCCATCTGGCTGTTGCCGCAGCCGCCGACCTGCACCGACGGGTAGTTGAAGACCGGCTTGCAGTAGCTCAGGCGATCCGGGCCGAAGTCGCCGGCATCCCACTCGCTGAAGCTGTTGGGCGGCGACACGACGTACTTCGAGAACGCGTACTGGAGTCGGAGGTCGTTGATCGATTTCGTGTTCACGACCCAGGTGTGGCCGAGCACCGCCGACTTGCGCGGCACGCCGAAGTCGAAGCTGGCGGAAGGGGTGGTGCGGCCACCGGTGGTGATGATCGGCCGGTACTCGTTCTCGGCCGCCCAGCGGAAGAACAGCGTCTGGCCCTGCGCGAGCTGGTGATCGACCTTCAACAGGTACGTCCAGCGATCCTGCTTGCTCTTGAAGGTGCCGTCGTATTGCGGCCAGATGCCGCGCGTGTTGACGGTGAGGAACTGGTCCTCCTTGGTTCCTTCGTAGGTGGCGAAGAAGTGGGTCTTGTCCTTGACGATCGGGCCGCCAAAGGAGCC
>CAZVOI010001087.1:0-2383 GCA_964628275.1 uncultured Acidobacteriota bacterium
CGCGGACGCCGACGTGTCGGCGAAGGTCGTCCTGAAGAACAACGTCATCGTCGGCAGCGTGAACGCGAACAAGCGCCACTGGTACAAGGCGTCCCAGGCCCTGGCGCGCGCCGATCGCGCCTGGCTCTCCCGCCTGATCACGCGCCGCGAGAAGCCGCAGGACTTCGAGAAGGCCCTCGCGAGGACGCCCGACGACATCAAGGTCGTGATTCAGTTCTTGGGGGTTTGAGGCATGCGCAGCGCCGAGAAGTGGTCGGTCGGACCTCCCGCGCCCCCGGCGCGGGAGGAGCGTCCGCTCGCGGCCGGTCCAGGCGAGCACAGGAGAGCTGCCATGCTGACCCGACCGGGTCGCCACCGATCTCGTACCGGGCCGGGCGCGTTCGCGCTCGTGGCCCTGGCGTACGCAACCAGCGGATGCGGCGGCGGCCCGGCGAAGGCCCCGGCCGACGCACCCCCCGCCGCGGACGCACCGGCCGACGCCGCGGACGCGCCACTGCCTCCGCCCGCGTACGAGGCCGCCCTGCCGGAGGGCGTGCGGGCCCGCCTGTTCGAGAGGTTCACCGGCGACTTCGACCAGATGAAGGAGCGCCGCCTCATCCGGATGGGCACCACCTTCAATCGCACGTTCTACTTCGTGGACAACGGCGAGCAGCGTGGCGCGGCCTACGAGCTAGGGATGGCCTTCGAGGACCAGCTCAACAAGAAGCTCAAGACGACCAACGCCACGAGGATCAGCGTCACCTTCGTGCCGTTGCCACGCGACCTGCTGGCCCCGGCGCTGACCGAGGGCAAGGTCGATTGCGTGGTGGCCCAGGTCATCATGCGGCCGGAGCTGCAGGCGATCGTGGACTTCACCAATCCCACCCGCACCGACGTCAGCGAGGTGGTCGTGACCGGTCCGGGTGCCCCGGCGATCGCCTCGGTCGACGACCTGTCTGGGAAGGACGTGTACGCTCGCAAGGACAGCAGCGCCTGGCAAAGCCTGGTCGCGCTGAACGAGACGCTGAAGGCGAAGAGCCGGCCTCCGGTGGCGATCCGGGAAGTCCCGGGGAACCTCGAGGACGACGACCTGCTGGAGATGGCCAACGCCGGCCTCATCCCGACCGTGGTCGTCCACGACTACCTGGCGGCGTTCTGGAAGAAGGTCTTCACGAACCTCACCGTTCACGACGAGGTGAAGGTGCGCACCGGCGCCAGCCTCGGGGTGGCGATCCGGAAGAACAGCCCTCTGCTCGCGGCCGAGCTCAACGCGTTCCTGGCCAAGAACGGCCTGGGGACGGCGCTCGGCAACATAATCGCGAAACGCTACCTCGAGAGCACGAAGTTCGCGAAGCAGGCCACTTCCGAGGCCGAGCGGAAGAAGTTCCAGGAGCTGGCCGGGTTCTTCCAGAAGTACGGCGAGCAATACCAGTTGGATTACCTGCTCATGGCCGCGCAGGGCTTCCAGGAGTCGGGGCTCGACCAGAACGCGAAGAGCCAGGTCGGAGCGGTCGGCGTCATGCAGGTGATGCCGGCCACCGGCAAGGAGCTGAAGGTCGGCGACATCACGGAGACCGAGGCCAACATCCACGCCGGTGTGAAGTACATGCGGTTCATGATCGACCAGTACTTCAAGGACGAGCCCATGGACCAGCTGAACAAGGGGTTGCTCGCCTTCGCGTCCTACAACGCGGGACCGGCCCGGGTCCGCCAGCTGCGGAGGGAGGCGGCGAAGCGGGGGCTCGACCCCAACGTCTGGTTCGGCAACGTGGAGCAGATCGCGTCCGAGCGCATCGGGCGGGAGACGGTCACCTACGTGTCCAACATCTACAAGTACTACGTCGCCTACCGGCTGGCCGGCGAGAACCGCGAGCGGCGCGCTGCGGCGAAGAAGGCGATCGGGGCGGACGCCAAGTAGGCGCGTATCTGGCATTGAGAGCTTCGGAAGAGGTCGCACGATACGAGGTGAAAGGCACGCCATGACTGAGAAGAAGAAGAGCGATGCGAAGCGCAAGTTCCGCTGCGCCTGTGGTCCGGGGGATCTGTCGGCGGTCGAGCCCGTGTTGGCATCGCCGGCAGACGAGACGACCGCGAAGCTGGTCGAGAGCAAGCCCTCGAAACCCGTGGCCGCCGTGGCGCCCAGTGCGGTCGAACAACCGAAGACGAGGGGATGAGCCGCTAGGGACGAGGGCATCGCCGGCCGTCTGGTGATGCGCAAACAAGAAACAGGAAAGGAACTGACATGCCAAAAACGATCGTTGCCGGAAAGACGCTCACCAGCGTGGATCTTCGCTGGGACGAGGTGTACTACACGAACTGCCCGCTGATCTCCGCCGCCAACGTCGACCAGGAGCTCGGCTGGACCAAGGAGGAGTTCAAGAAGATCGGGGTCCAGTACCTGTAC
>CAZVOI010001088.1:0-2928 GCA_964628275.1 uncultured Acidobacteriota bacterium
GGTTTGGGCTGACAGTCCTGGAAGCCTTCGCGTACGGTTGTCCGGTCGCCTGCAGTAGTGCTGGCGCACTGCCGGAAGTGGCCGGACACGCTGCGAGCTTCTTCGATCCAACTAACGCCGAAGATGCTCGTGAGGCGATCAGAAGAGTCGTCGAGGATCCGCGCCATAGGACAGCTCTGCAACGAGAGGGCCGCGAAAGGGCAGCGCATTTTTCATGGAGCAAGACAGCCGCGGAGACCGTCTCTGTGTACCGGCGGACTGCGTCGCGTGGCGCCGAGGTTTGAGGCAAGGACCGAACGACTCGCTTCAGCCATGCCATCACAACCTCGCCTCTCCTCCCCGGTGGCTCGCCTCGAACACGCTCTTGCCCTCCGGAGTTCCCAGGTCCCAGACGCGGCTCGCCGTGGAAATTCGCACCTCGCGGCCGGTCTCGATGAGGGTCTGGTACACCGGGATTACGTAGTACTCGCCACGTGTGCTCAGCCCTCGGCGAACCAGGTCCTCACCCGCGTCCACGAACTCTCGGCCCTCCGAGAAGTAGTAGAGCCCGGTGCTCGCGTGGGATGAGATGCGTCTTTTCTCGGCCACCTCGACAACACGTCCGCTTTCATCCGTTCGGGCGAAGCTCCATTGATCTCCAGGCAGGTCGGCCACGCTGATGATGCCGCGGCAGGTGGAGGGCATCGCCGCGATCTCGGGCCCAAGCGTCGCGTCGACGATCGTGTCGGAGCTCGCGATGAGCAGGTCTTCGTCCGTGGCGATGAGCTCGCGGGCCGCCAGCACCGTGCAGAGTTGGCCTTCCGTGACGGAGTCGAGCAGGATCACTTTGGCCGACCGACCCGCGATCTGGCGAAGCAGAGCGCCGACCCCGAAGCTCTCGTCATGCTCCCGCAGCGCGATGAAGATGACGTCGGAGCGTGGCAGTTCCGAGAGGCTCTCGAAGGCTCGCTGAACGATGGGCTTGCCGGCGACCGGCACCAGGGGCTTGGGCACGTCGAAGCCGCGCCCGGCGTAACGAAGGCCGCGCCCGGCGAGGGGGATGACGAGCTTCAAGAGACTGCTTCGAGCAGGTCCAGGCCGCGCAGGAACATCATCTTCTGGCGACGTGGCGCCTCGCTGTGGAGCGGGAGCATCGAGAAGTACAGGAGACCCTCGATGAGCTTGATCTCATCGAGATCGTGTCGCGCCTCCACCAGCATTTCGTCGAAGAGTCCCGCCACAGGCGCCGCCTCGGCGGTGGCGTAGATCTCGCTCTCGAAACCGTTCGTTCCCTCGCGTAGGTCGAACATGTCGGCGAGGATGTAGTCGTAGAGGCCAGCGACGCTGTGGCGCAATTTCGCGAGATCGTAGCGGGGATCGCCATAGATTCCCTTTCTGCCGAAGCGTCCGCGGGGATCGATGAGCCGGAGGATCCGGGAGTCGAGATCGAACAGGATGTTCGAGAAGCAGAGGTCGCCGTGGATGATGCTCGTCTCCGCGGTCTCCGCGAGGTGGGCTGCGAGCGCCATCGCTGGCGCGCGCCGTTCGGGCCAGCCGCGCAGCGTCCGGCCGTTCCAACGAATGCTCGGGGAGTCCACGAGGCGGCGCAGATCCGGGCTCTGCTTGCAGGCCGCGTCGAGTCGCTCCAGGGTCTTGTCGACGTACATGGAGCGGATCTCTACCTGGGACAACTCACCCCGTCTGCCCCGAAAGACGTCGTGGACGCGAAGCACATGGCGAAGGATGGAGCCCCAGATGTCGCTCTCGAGCTCGGAATAGACGTAGAGCTCGGCGAGCGTCGGATACCCGTAATACTCCTGCTCGATCTCGATCTGATCGTCCCTGAGGGCGCGCTTGAGGATGCGTGGCGTCAGAACTTGCAGGTCGAGGGGCAACGCAGCGTACCAATCGATTTCGTCCTGGAGCTTCTCCGTATTTGAGCTGACCTTCCGAATCGTGTTCAGAACCGGGTCGACCGTCAGGGAGTTGAAGTGACGGGGTTTCAATAGGGCCCGCCGGGCTTCGACCAGCTTGTCGACGTGGCCGAAGTCGAGCCAGCGTCGAACCTGCCGCGCGCGAATCGGGTGGCGTGCGCCGTATCGCCGCAGGAGCGCGCTCAGCTCCCGCTCGCCCGCGGCCAGCGAGGCGTCGAGGCACTCGGCGAGGTATTGCCGGTCTCGAAACTGGTAGTACCCCGCGAGGGCAGTCCGCGGGCCCGGTCCTGGCCCCAGCTTGTCGAGGTAGTCGACGACGACACCCTCCGGATCGGTCTGAACCACACACCAACGCCGCACATCCTCGACCGTGCCGACGTACACGGCGTCGCCGGCGTCGTCGAAGTCGTCCTGGATGAGCGTGTCGCCCAGCATCACCCGAACCAGGCCCGAATCGGCGCCCGGGTCGAGGCCGGCCTTCAGCGAGTGCAGGATGCTGGGGGACTCCGCAACTCCCACGAGATGTATCCGTGCCCGCGGCGTGTAGGCACGCCGCACGAATGTCTCGAGCGCTCGGTCGTCGCTGCGGTGCACGACGACGATCGAATCGATGCCCTTGCCGAGCAGATCGTCCAGGATCCAGCCCAGTGCCGGTTTGCCGTTTACGGGAACCATGGCGTCGGGCAGGCGACGTCCGAATTGCCAGCCCGAAGCTGAACCCTTGCCGGCTGCGAGGATGATCATCGATTGGAGACTTGGGCCGAACAAAGCCCTAGAGATAGCTCAAGCTCTTCGCATGCTAACGTCCGACGAGGTGTGAAGGAAGTGGCTCCGACGATCGATCCCGTTGAACCAACGTGGCGCATGCTGCAGCCAAGGATCATCCTGGGCTACGTCGTTCCCCTTGCAGCGCTAACGTTCGTGGGCGTTGCCGCGGGCCTCGGGATCACCGGTGACGATCTCGGCTCGCCCCTTTCCGTGCTCGTGCTGGGTTGGATATCCCTTCGCAGTTTCC
>CAZVOI010001089.1:0-4288 GCA_964628275.1 uncultured Acidobacteriota bacterium
CGGCCTCTCCCTGGCGGAGGATCGCCTCGCGCCGGTAGCGGCCGCGCAGCAACTGGCTCATGGGCGGCCCGCGGTCTCGAGCCCCAGCTCCGCGAGCTGCCGCCTCACCCGCTCGCGCTCGGGCGCGCGGAACCGCGCGAACGGCTCGGCCATGAAGTCGTCGCGGATGCCGAGCAACGAGAGCGCGCACTTCAGCCCTTTCAGATAGGCCGACGGGTGGTGGCCAACGGCGAAGACCGTCTCCTGAAGACGCTGGACCTGCCGCTCCAAGGGCTGAGCTTTGCCACGGAGCGCCGCATGATAGAGGTCGACGAATAACCGCGGGACCAGGTTCGCGCCGCCGGGGACCGCGCCGTGAGCGCCCGCGCGGATCGCCTGCGGCACGAGCGTCTCGGATCCCATCAGCAGCGTGAATCCGGGTCGCCGGGGCAGGAGCCGCGCAACCCTTCGGAAGTATGCGAGGTCGCCCGAGCTGTCCTTCATCCCCACGACGCGCCGCATGCCCATGGCACGGCGGACCGTCTCGATGCCAAACGCGACCTTCGTGTGACTCGGCATGTTGTAGAGAAAGACCGGCAGAGGCAGCTCCGGCACGATGTGCTCCAGGTACTCCAGAAGCTCGGGCTGGCCGGCCGGGAAATAGTAGGGCGCCGAGAGCACGACGGCGTAGGCGCCCGACTCGGCCGCCCGGCGGGCGAGCGCCACCGACTCCACGAACGACGTGTCGGTCACGCCGACGAGCACCGGCACGCGCCGGTCCACGATTCGGCAGGCGCGGACCACGAGCTCATGGCGAAGCCGGTGGCTCAGGCCGGGCGCCTCCCCGGTGGTCCCGAGCAGGAAGATCCCGTGGACGCCGCCCAGGAGAACGTGCTCGATCAGGCGCTCGAGGCCCGCGCCGTCCAGCCGGTCGCGGTCGCGGAGCGGGGTGACCAGCGGCGGGATGATCCCGCGCAGCGGCCTCACGGTTCTTCCGCGCGAGAGAACCGCGACAGCAGCAGCCCGAGCAGCAGGATCACCGCCGTCCCCACCACGGCGGTCATCAGACCGTGGAACGGCGCCTTCCAAGGCGCGGCGACGATCGAGGGAAGCGAGGCCCAGAGAATGACGCCGATGCCGGCCGCGGTCGCGGCGGCCGCGGCGGCGTTCCCGGCTCGAGAGACGAAGCCCAGCAGAAACAGGCCGAGCATCCCGCCGCTGAAGACGCCGGCGAGCGCCCACCATCGGTCCAGCACGGTCTCGGCGCTGATCATCGCGAGCCCCACCGTCGTCCCCAGCGCGCCCCACGCGAGCATCGACAGGCGCAGCACCCAGAGCGACTCGCGCTCCGTCGCCTGCGGCCGGAAGTATCGCCTGTAGAGGTCGCAGAGTGTCAGCGTCGCCATGCTGTTGAGGTTCGAGTCCATCGCGGCGGCCAGGATCGAGGCCACCACCAACCCGCGCACGCCCGCCGGGAGCGCGTGCGCGATGAAGTAAGGAAAGACCTGGTCGGCAGCGAGGCCGGCCGGGAAGAAGTCGGGCCGAAGCTGCGCGCTGGCGAAGAGCGCCGTCCCGATGACGAAGAAGACCGCCGCGACCGGGACGTAGAGCAGAGGCACGAACCACACGCCGAGCGCCGCCTCGCGATCGGAACGCGCCGTGACGTAGCGCTGGATGTAGCCTTGATCACTCCCGAAGTTCTGCAGGTTGATCGTGAGACCGTACAGGAAGACCACCCAGAAGCTCGACTCGCTCGGGTCGAGCGAGGCGCTCCCGAGCGAGAACTTCCCCTGCTCCCAGCCGAGCGCCACGATCTGCGCGAGCCCGCCCGGAACCGAGGTCACGACCGCGATCAGGACCGCCAGCGTCCCGGCGAGCAGAACGCCGCTCTGGAGAGCGCCCGTGAAGACCGCCGCTTCGATCCCACCGAAGAGCGTGTAGACGGTCATCAGCGCCCCCACCGCGACCACGATCGCCGGGACGCTCACGCCCGTGAGCGGCTGAAGCGCGAGCGCGAGCAGGTAGACGATCGTGCCCATCCGCGCCATCTGCGTGAGCAGGAAGCAGACGACCGCATAGCTCCGCGCCCAGGGACCGAAGCGGCGCTCGAGATGCTCGTAGGCGGAAACCCCGCCCATCCGCCGATAGAAGGGCACGAAGGCCCGGGTCGCGATCCACGCCGCCGGGATCGCGGCGAGACTGAAGACGAAGAAGTTCCAGTCGGCGGCGTAGGCCTTGCCCGGGTTGGCGAGGTAGCTGATCGAGCTGACGTACGAACCGAATATCGACAGCCCAACCGCCCAACCGGGGAGCGCGCGAGCGGCACCCATGTAACGGCCGCTCTCGCTCCCGCGCCGCGACAGGGCGAGGCCCAGGCCCACGACGCCGGTGATGTACACCGTCACGACCGCGAGATCGAGTGGGGCCACGCCGGAGTGACCGCGCTACCTGATCCCAGCCATCAACGGGCGTCCTCGCTCGGCTACGCGGTGGCCAGCGTGACACTCAGCGGGTCTTCGACGCGCTTCGAGGCATCAAGGAGCTCGAAGCGAACGACCCCACCGTCGTAGCCGAAATCGGCGATCACACCGGGCCGGACCTCGTCACTTTCCTTGACCCGGGCGTCCTTCAGGGTGATGACGAGTGTGTCGGTTTCGTGGTCATAGTGAATCTTCATCGTGTGCCTCCTCTGAGGTATTTCTCGATCTTGGATGTCTTGTACAGGGTGACGATGACGACCTCAGCGTCGTGATCCTCGGTGGCGATGCACAGCAGCATTTCCTGGTTGAGAACACGGTCGTGATATTTGTGCACGTGGAGCGTTCGATTCCCGAGCCCTGGCAGAGTTGGTGTCGACTCACTGAGGGCGCGCTCGGCTTCTTCGCGATCGATCTCGCGCTGGGCGAGGGCCTCCAGCGCATGACGGGTCCAGCGGATCGCCTTCACGACCGCTCCAGGACGACGCTGGACTCGTTGCCGTAGACGTCCACGACTTTCACCGCGATGCGCCTGTAGCCGCGCACAGGGAACGGCTCCGAGGCGAGCTCGAGCGTGAACCCCTCGGGCGGGATGGGAGGCACCCTTCACCTAGACATCTCAATGACTCGCTCCCGTCTTGGCCGCTCTCGCGCCCGCGCCGCGAGAGGGTGAGGCCCAAGCTCACCGCGCGAGGTCGAACGACGCCAGGATGGACTACATTATCAGCCTCGAGCCTGCGCCGACGCCGGAGGCGCCGCCGCGACCCGAGGGCTTGCGCGAGCTGCAGGACCGCGTGCGCACGGAGGCCGCCGTCGTGGAGGGCGGCGAAGAGCCACGCGCACCTCTGCACGGACTGGGGCCGCGGTGCTGGCACGGGAAGCAAGAGGGCCCCCGCCCGATGAGCCGGGTGTGTTCGCGCCCGGCCGATGGCACCAAGTGGCCGTGATCGCGAGCGGCTTGGGACACCAGCTCTACGTCGACGGCTCGCCCCAATTCCGTGAGTCCGGCACCAGGCCGCCCATGCCGTCAGTCTCCGCGCTGTGGATCGGGCGCTCCGCGGCCGGTGCCGCGGACACATACGCTCACCGGTCCGGCGCTTCGAGGATCAGGCCGACAGCGCGCTCCAACTCGGAGAAGAAGTGATCGGCCACTCTCTCGCTGTGCTGCAAGTACCAGGCGTAGCCGGAGAGCGCGTCTTCGAGCGCCGCGGGATGGAGTTCAAGCCCGCTTGCGGGCATCCTTGAGGCCGAGGATTCGTCTGCGCGCCTCCGACCAGGGGATAGTCTTCACCTGGCCCGATTCGACTTCCTCGATCCTCTTCTTGATCTCGTCGGCCCAGGCTTCCTCGACACCCTCGTCCTGACCATCGTCGAGGCTCTCCAAGAGGCTCGCCGCGAGGTCTGCCCGCTCACCGGAAGGCAGTTCGAGCGCCTGCTCGAGCAACCTCTGCCCCTTGCCGCTCATGACGTGACTATACCGCCGCGGTATTTCCGAAGCCAAGGACCGACCACGCGCATCCGGCTGGTGTGGTCGGCTCGCCCACGCTGGCGGCGCGCCAGCTGATGGCGGCTTGCTGACCCGCTCGTGGATCCGTCGTTGCGACCGCTCTAGCGTAGGCGAGCGATCGCTTCGGCCCTCTGCCGCGCTTGTTCGTGCTTCGAGGCGTCCGCGGGGGGGAGAAGGCGCCGGTATGAGACACCGGTTTCGGCGGCGAGCTTGTCGAGCAGGCCCAGCTCCAGCACGCTCCAGTCCATCTCGTCGAGGCGCGGATCCAGCCCCTGCTCCTCGGCCAGCCAGCACCAATCGAGCAACGCCTTCTCGGGTCTCGCCA
>CAZVOI010001090.1:0-1975 GCA_964628275.1 uncultured Acidobacteriota bacterium
ATCGCTTCGTCGTACATCGCCGACTTGACCTCGTCGGTGAACTCGGCGAACCGGCCGGTGTCCACGCCGCGGTGCTGATCGAAGTGATAGAACCCGAGCCACTGGCCGAAGAACTCCGTAGCCAGGCGGCGCGCCTTCGGATCGGCAGTCATGCGCCTCACCTGGAGCGTGAGTCGCGCCGGATCGTTCAGCTCGCCTGCAGCGGCGGCGCGGCGCAGCTCGTCATCGGGAATCGAGGACCACAAGAAGAAACTCATCCGGCTGGCGAGCTCCCAGCCGTTCAGCGGTGTCACCGGGCCTTGGGCCGCGGTCTCCATCCGATACAGGAAGGCGGGCGACACCAGGATCCTGGCGAGCAACGCCCGGATTCCGGCATCATGATCGAGGCCGTTGACGCTGCGCGACTTCTGGTAGAACGCGCGCAGGCCCGCCTTCTCGGTCACGTTCAGCGGGCGACGCCACGCGCGACTGGCGAAGTTGATCGCGTCGCCGACGTGGCCCGGCTGCGCCAACCGCTGCGCCGCCATCACTTCGTCGTAGTGAGCTCGCAGCGACGCGACATGCGGCCGGACCGCCACCGGCAGCGCCGCGACTCGGACGGCGTCCATCTCCTGGATGCGCCGGCTCTTCACCGTCAACCCGAAGTGATCGACCAACATCCCGAGATAGGCGTCGTGGTAGGGCCACGACCCGAACAAGTCGCTCCACGCCTGATTCAGGCGCGCGCGATCCGCCCCGTCCACCACGTTCTCGCCGAAGAATCGGTCGTTTCGCTGGTATTTCACTTGCAGCACGAACGCGTCGTGCTCGCGGCTGTTGTAGGTGTTGTCGAAGGGCGCCGGGACTGGATCCTTGTCGGCAGGATTCACTTCGCCATGCGAGTTTGGAGGCAACGACGACACGTATTCGTCGATCCCCGCGCGGAACCTCCGGTAGCCTGCGCTCGTCGGATCGCCGATCAGGACCCGCTGCTTCGGGTCGCGCGCCGAGCCGGCCGGCCGGTCGGAGATCATCACCCGCAGCACCGCGTTCCGCTCGCTGCCGAGCTCCGCGTCCACCTCCAGCTCGACGACGTTGCCGCCGGCCGGCACGTCGATCGCGAACGACGCGGGACCGGTGGTCGCGAAATCGTCGGGGCCGATCGCCGTTCCGTCAGGGCTGACGCCAAAAGAGAGTGCCGCCGCCGCGTCGTCCGGCAACACCGAACGCAGCGATTGGCTCGAGAGAATCGCACCGGGAGCACCCGGCGGGCCGAGCGGCGAGCCATCCGGCGAGAGGAGGCCGGGCGCCGGTGGAAGTCGCGTCACGACACGTGGATTCCGCCAGACGACCACGGGCGCCGTGACGCCCGGACCGGGATTGACGCTCGCGACGCTGAGATACACCTTGGTCGGACCGACCGGGCGCGGCAGGCCCGGCCGCGCGCGAGCCGCAACCGGATACGAATAGTGGTGCGTCGGCTCGGCCTTCAGCGAGGTGTCGTCGAACGTCAAGGGGCTCTCGTCGCCCAGGCCACCGGCCGCGAGATCACCTCGGGCAAAGAACCAGCTGGGCCACGTGGTCAGGGCCTTGTAGAGCGAGTCGCAGCCTGTCCGGGCCGCCGCCATGGACGTGTCGACGTTCGAGGTCGGCGCCGGCAGGTCCTTCCAGCCGTCCACGGTCGAGCGGATCGGATACCCGGTGGCGGTCTTGTTGACGACCATCCAGACGTGCTCGGCAAAGCGGCCCGTAATACCTTCCTTGGCCGCCAGCCCGCGCAGGGTTGCCCCTGGATCACGGAGCGCGACTCGGTGCCTGTAGTACCAGGCGACGAAAAACGCCTTGCCGAGACGATCGAGCCCGAGCGGACCTCCACCCTCACCCGACACCACGCGAAACCCCTTCTGAGAATAGAGGTCGTTGATGCGAGTCCAGGCGGAGAGCTCGCGACCCGTCTGGCCGGCGTCAGAGTAGAACTCGAGCGGGCCGGCGCCGA
>CAZVOI010001091.1:0-11252 GCA_964628275.1 uncultured Acidobacteriota bacterium
TTGCCGGCGGCGTTGTTGATCAGCTGGTTCGCCGGCCCGAGCTCGGCCTCGACCGCGTCGAACGCGGCGCGCACCGCCTCGGGATCGCGGATGTCGCAGGGCACGCCGGTCGCCTGGCCGCCCGCGTCGCGGATCGCGCCGACCGTCTCGCGAAGCGGATCGGGGCGCCGGCCCAGGACCGCGACCCGCGCTCCCAGAGAGGCGAGCCGCAATGCCATCGACTTGCCGAGGCCCGTGCCCCCGCCCGTGATGATGGTGGTTTTTCCGACGAGCAAATCCTTGCGGAAGGGATCCATGGCGTGGCGCTCCTCGATTGGCTGCGGCGAGCTAGCATACCTATGTCGGAAGAGAGGCGGGACGAATGACGCAGCTGGGCAAGGGACGGACGGCTCTGGTCACGGGCGCCTCGGGCGGGATCGGGCTCGACCTGGCGCGACTCATCGCGCAGGACGGCTTCGATCTGGTTCTGGTTGCGCGCAGCGCCCAGAAACTCCACGATCTCTGCGCCGAGTTTGGCCAGAAATACCAGATCAGGTGCAAGGCGCTCTGCGCCGATCTCGCCGACCCGAAGACACCGGTGGGAATCGCCGAGGCCTTGGATCAGGACAAGATCGACTTGGACGTTCTCGTCAACAACGCCGGTTACGGCGTCTTCGGGCGCTTCGATTCCGAGACGGACACGAAGCTGGAACTGGAGATGATCCAGGTCAACGTGGTGGCGCTGACGCACCTCACCAAGCTGATGTTGCCCGGCATGGTGAAGAGGGGCCGCGGTCGCATCCTGAACGTAGCGTCGACGGCGGCCTTCCTGCCGGGACCGCTGATGGCGGTGTACTACGCCACGAAGGCCTACGTGCTCTCCATTTCCGAGGCGCTCTCCAACGAGCTCCTTGGCACCGGCGTCAC
Organism: uncultured Acidobacteriota bacterium; assembly: GCA_964628275.1. Classification (GTDB taxonomy): domain Bacteria; phylum Acidobacteriota; class Vicinamibacteria; order Fen-336; family Fen-336; genus CAZVOI01. The sequence goes on from CAZVOI010001091.1 coordinate 907, forward strand.
GGTCACGGTCCTGTGTCCCGGGCCGACCACGACCGGCTTCCAGAAGGCCGCGAACATGCTGGATTCGGGCCTCATGAAGACGCCATTGAAGATGGACTCGATGACGGTCGCGCGTGTCGGCTACCAGGGCATGCTCAAGGGAAAGGTCGTCGTGATCCCCGGCATCCAGAACATCCTCACGGCTCAATCGGTTCGCGTGATGCCGCGCGCGGTGACGCGTAAGCTGGTGCGCGCCTACCAGGATCGCCGCTAGCGATCGTCAGCCGCCGGCCCGCTTCGAATCGATGCCGCGCTTCTGAAGCTCGGCCTCGACCTTGGCGCGATGGTCGCCTTGCAGCTCGATCGTGCCGTCCTTGAGGGTGCCGCCCGTGCCGCAAGCCGTTTTCAGGTCCTGGGTGAGCGCCTGGAGCTCCGCGGTCTTGAGCTTCAGGCCGCGAACCGCCGTCACCACCCGGCTCGAGGCGCGCCGTTCGAGCCACAATCGCACGCCTGGCGGGGCCCCCGGGGTGCCCGAGGGCCGCGCCGGTGGCTTCCGGGAGGGCTTTTGGCCGGGGACGTCCCCGCCCGTGCTGTATACCAGGCGGCTGTTGTCGTCGGCCACGCCTCTCTTCTTAGCACGGCTTGGCAGTCGGAGGACGCGGGCTGGCCGTGATAAAATCCCGGTTCGAATGGCGAACCGTGGACGGGCGACTTTCGCGAAGAGACAGAGGGAGATTGCGCGCCAGGAGCGGGCCCGCGAGAAGGCGCAAAAGCGGGTCGTGCGAACCGAGACCTGGGTGAAGCCGGACCGCAACGCAGGACCCGATCCCGACATCGCGACCATCGTGCCGGGGCCTCAGGAACGCTTGTACGACCTGCCCGAGGAGATCGTGGCGCCCAGCGCCGACCCGACCGAGACAGAGGAAGAGACGCCCTAGAGCGTCAGAACCTCAACTCCCTCGGCGCTCACGTACAGGGAGTGTTCCGCCTGGGCCACCGGCCGGCCGGCGGCTTCGCTCAGCGGCGGATAGGCCGCCATCGCCTTTCGCTCCCAGAGCGTCTTGAGCGTTTGCTCGACGTGCGCGGTCGGAAAGCGCTTCAACTGCCGCCGTGAGAACGGCAAGCCGTGGAAGTCGCGGATCGCGGCGACGACCTCTTCGTTCAATCCCTCGGCCTCGCCGGGCGGGATCGGCACCCGAAACACCTCGGCATGGCCGGCTTCGGCGACGTCGCCGCTGCCTTCGGTGGCGAAAGGCTCGATCGCGACCACCGAGCCGGGCGAGAGCCGCGCGCTGCTGCCGTCGACCGCGTTGGGGATCGGCGGCGGGCAATGCACCGTCCAGCGATCGACGCCGTGGCCGCACAGGTTGCGCATCGGCTGCAGACCTCGCCCGCGGATGACGCGCTCGATGGCTTCCGAGAGGACGCGCACCGGGACTCCGGGACCCGCGATCGCGATGGCGGCCCGCAGCGCGTCCGCCGCGGCATCCACGAGCCGCTGACCGGGACCTCCGCCGACCGCAACCGTGGTCGCGGTGTCGACGACCCAGCCGTCGACGTGCACGCCGACGTCGATCTTGGCGAGGTCGCCGTCGGCATAGATCGTCTCGTCATCGGGAGCCGGGCAGTAGTGCGCCGCGATCTCGTTGCGTGACGACTGGGCCGGAAACGCCGGGGCGCCACCCAGCCGCGCGATCTCTTCCTCCACGGATTCGCAGACGTCGCGAACCCGAGCGCCCGCCACGATTCGCTGGGCGCCGAAATCGCGCGCCGCCGAGGCGATGCGGCCGGCGCGCCGCAGCGCGCTGAGCGCCTGGCTCGTCACCCGTTGGTTTTCAAGACGCCGATGATGTCTTCGAGCTGCGCGTCCGCGGTCGCCGCCGGCAGTAGGCAGGTGCCGGCGCCGCGATGGCCGCCGCCTCCGTAGTGCGCGAGCAACTCGCCGACGGCGGTGCGGCAGGTGCGGTTGAAGATCGAGTGCCCGACGGCGCAGGCGACGCTCTCACGGCTGGGCCCCCAATGGACCCGCACCGAGACGTTGACCTGCGGGAACAGCGTGTAGACGATGAAGCGATTGCCCACCGGAAGCGGCGACAGGCCGCGGAAGTCGGTCAACACCACGTTGCCGTCGACGCGGGACCTCTGCTCGGTAAGCTCCCGGAACTGCTTGTCGCTCTCGCGGATCTTGGCGATCCGCTGCTGGACCTCGGGCAGCTTCAGGATCTCGGCGATCGGCTTGGTCTTGATCGTGTCGGCCAGCATCCTGAAGTATTCCTGGTACGCGCCCAGGCCGGTGCGCGGGTCGAGCGTGTAACCGAGCAGGATGTAGTCCTTGGGATCGAGCACGTCTTCGGTGGTGAGCTGTGCCGAATCCAGCCGGTCGGTCTCGGCCAGCAGCAGCTCGTAGCGCAGGATCTCGGGGTGCTTCGGCGAGTAGTACTCGTGGACGACGCGCGCGGCGGATGGCGCCAATCCGTAGCGGCCCTCGAAGTTCTCGGGTGGGCGCTCGTTGGCGTTCGTCAGCAGGTGGTGATCGAACCACTTGCCGCAGCCCGACTGGTACGGCAGATTGGCCAGGATGTCGTTCTGGGTGATGAATAGCCGGCGTTCCTTGATGTCTTGCGGGTGGGCGAGCTGGATCTCGTCGATCGTCTCGCAACTCGTGATCAGGACCGCGCAAGTGAGGCCATCGAGATCACCGCGCGTCACCAGTCGCATCGTCCGCCCCCTGTTCCGAGATGATATGAGCGGAGCGAATCCTACCGCATACTTCAGCGATAGTTCATCGCCAGCTCGCGCTCCAGATTGCGCGCGCGCGACACTGATTGCGAGTGGTCGGAAAAGAAGAAATTGACCAGCTTGTTGCCCTCGCCGTATTTCCTGGCGAACTTCATCCACAACCCGGGGCCCTTGCTCGCCTCGTAGCCGCCCTCGAACGCGTAGCGCAGCCCGACGCGGTCGGCCTGGTCCTCGTGCGAGCGGCCGTAGCCGTTCGACCAGGCGGTGGCTCCGATCAGCGCGATCGCCTGGAGCGCGATCCGCTTCGTGGAGCTTTCGATCTCTTGAGCGCCCGCCACCACGCCCAGCGCCGCGAGCTGGATCAACATCTGCTTCTTGAACTGCTTGCGCGAGTGCTCGTGGGTGGCGTGGCTCAGCTCGTGACCGAGCACGATCGCGACCTCGTCGTCGTCCAGGTCACGCAGCAGTCCGCCGAACACGTAGATCGAGCGGTTCGGCGCGGCCATCGCGTTCCATTCCTTGTTGTCCACCACGTAGACGCGGAAGTCGTCGGGCCGCAGATAGCCGGGCACCAGCTTGCGGGTGATGCGGCGGACGCGCTCCACCTCGGGGCCGTCGTCCTCGAGCCGGCCGTAGTCCTGCGAGATGTGGCCCTGCTCGTCCTCCTCGTACATCCGGCGCTGGCTCTTGTACTGCTTCTCCATTTCATCGAACGCCGAGCGCAGCTCGCCCTCGAACAGGGCGTCCCCGTTAGGCTTGGCTTCCAGCTCGCGCGCCAGCACCGTGCCGTCGATCAGCCGCACGCCCCTGAGCTTCACCTCGTAGCCGAGAGGGATCGAGCGCGGGTCCAGAGCCTCGCCGTTGCCCTTGAACTTGGCCCTGGCCGCGAGTCGGACGCGCTGACCGTCGACGATCAGGATCTCGCCGCGGCGCCATTCGGCGTATCCCTCGAGCCGCACCTCGCTGGGGGCGGTGGCGGCAAAGGGCGCCGCCGCGGGTGTCAGCAGCAAGCACACGACCAGGAACGAGCGCGAGATTCGAGGCATCTGGGGTCCCCTTCGAAATTCTAAGCTGCCGGGCGCGCTCCCGGCAGCGCGGGCGAATTGACGTCCGGAGCGCGCGCGACGTAGAGTCGCATTTCTCACCAGTCGCCATGTCCAATTCGGAAGCCCCAGCCACCCTGGGGCGCTATCAAATCGCCGAAGAGCTGGGCCGTGGTGCGATGGGCATCGTGTATCTCGGCGTCGATCCGGTGATCGCGCGCCCGGTCGCGATCAAGGTCGTCCAGGAGTCGGAGTACCTGACGCCAGCCGAGGCCGAGCAGTTCCGCGCTCGTTTTCGGCACGAGGCCGAAGCCGCCGGGCGCCTGAGCCACCCCGACATCGTGCAGGTCTTCGACGTCGGCGAGAACTACATGGTGATGGAGTTCATCGAGGGGCGGCCGCTCTCGGAGGTGCTCAGCGAAGGCACGCATTTCACGGTACGGCAGGTGCTGACCCAGATCCAGCGTGCCGCGGACGCCATCGACTACGCGCACCGGAACGGCATCGTGCACCGCGACATCAAGCCCGGCAACATCATGATCCTGGATGGCGGCGGGCTCAAGGTCATGGACTTCGGCGTCGCGCGGCTCGACAACTCGAACCTCACCGCGGTCGGCAGCGTCGTCGGCTCGGTTCGCTACATGGCCCCCGAACAGATGATGGGAGAGAAGGTGGATGGCCGCGCCGACATCTTCTCGCTCGGGGCGGTGGCGTACGAGATGCTCACCGCGCATCCGCCGTTTCCCGGCAAGACCATCACCGAGGTGGTCTCGCGGGTGATCCGCGGCGGCCACGTGCCGCCGTCTTTCGTCGAGCCACGGCTGCCCAAGGCGCTCGATCGGGTTTTCGCGAAGGTGTTCGCGATCTCCACCTCCGACCGATACGCGCGTGCCTTGGACCTGTCGCGCGAGCTCGCGGAGGCGCTGCGCTCGGTTCTCGACCTGGAGCTGGTCCACGGCCCGCAGGCGCAGATACCGACCGAGGTGGACGGCACGGCGGTCGCGCCGGACCAGGTGAGCGACCCCAGCGCGACCGTACCCGCCGCGCTGCTCCCGCACGACGAGGACCTGCTCGCGACGCTGGTGCCGGTCGAGAGGAAGCAGGCCGCCCTGGATGCGACCGTGATGATCGCCGCCGAGCCGGAGCCGATTCCGCCGATGCCCGTGGCCGCCAGCACGCTGCCGCCCACTCTGCTACTCAAACCGCCGCTCACCGCCAAGACCGTCATCATGGAGCCGGCCTCGTCGCGCCGTGCCGCGGTCCTGATGATCGAGAGCGAGCCGTCGGGCGCCACGGTTTTCGTGGACGGCACGCGCGTGGGGATGACGCCGCTGCCGGACTACGAGACCGACTTCGGACGACACGAGGTGCGGCTCGAGGCGGCGCGCCGCGAGCCCGTCACCCTGAGCGTCGAGCTCAGCCCGGAGCGACCGCTGCAAGCGCTGACGGTCAGCCTCGCGCCGGCGCACAAGAAGGATGGCAGCGTCCGCGCTGGTCAGTTCATGTCGTTCGGCCCCGAGGTGATGCCGCCGTGCCGCATCTCGGGAGCGCTGCCCGCCTTCCCCGAGGGCGCGCGCGAGCGCGGCCTGGCCGGCTCGCCGATGGTGGAGATCTGGGTGGGAGAAAAGGGCGACGTGATCGACCTCGCGGTCCTGGAGTCGGCGGGCGCGATCCTCGACGGCGCTCTACTCGACGCCGTCTCGCTGTGGCGCTTCACGCCCGCGCGCGTGCGGGGCGTGCCGGTCGCGGTGCGGATCACAGTCCAACATCACTTCCGGGGCTGACCGGAGAGCGCGCTCCGGCGCCGCTGAGCGGCGCTACTTACGCTTGTTGTACCAGTCCACTTCCATCTGGGTGTAGGCCTTCCACTTGTCGGGCACTTCCTCCACCGGGAAGATCGCCTGAACCGGACAGACCGGGACGCACGCGCCGCAGTCGATGCAGGTCTCGGGATCGATGTAGAGCTTGGTCTCGGCAGCGAACTCGGCCTCATCCTTCTTCGGATGGATGCAGTCGACCGGGCACACCTCGACGCAGGCCGTGTCCTTTGTGTTGACGCACGGCTCGGCGATCACGTAGGTCATGAGACGAATCCTCCCTCGAGTCGATTCCGCGCGGCTTTCACACCGCGGCCGGAATCGTAGCGCAAGTATTCTCGAACCGGCAAGGGCTAGCGGCCCACCATCTTCTCGGGCCGCACCCACTCCTGGAACTGCTCTTCGGTCACGAGCCCCAGCTCGAGCGCCGCCTGCTTCAGCGACTTGCCGGTCTGGTGCGCGTGCTTGGCGATCTTGGCGGCGTTGTCGTAGCCGATGTGCGGGTTGAGCGCGGTCACCAGCATCAGCGAGCCCTCCAGGTTCTGCTGCAGCCGGGCGCGGTTCGGTTCGATGCCGGCGGCGCAGTGCTCGCGGAAGCCGTCGCAGCCGTCGGCGATCAGGCGGCAGCTCTGCAACACGTTGTGGGCGATGACCGGCATGAAGACGTTCAACTGGAAGTTGCCCGACATCCCGGCGATGTTGAGCGTCACGTCGTTGCCCATCACCTGCGCGCACAGCATCGTCATCGCTTCGGACTGGGTCGGGTTCACCTTGCCGGGCATGATCGAGCTACCCGGCTCGTTCTCGGGAATGCTGATCTCGCCGATCCCGCAACGTGGCCCCGATGCCAGCCAGCGCACGTCCTCGGCGATCTTGTTGAGGGAAGCCGCCAGCGTCTTCAAGGCCCCGTGCGCCGCCACGATCGCGTCCTTGGCGCCCATCGACTCGAACTTGTTCGGCGCCGTCACGAACGGGTGCCCTGACAGCTCGCTGAGCTTCGCGGCGGCGCGGACCGCGAACTCGGGATGGGCATTCAGGCCCGTGCCGACCGCCGTTCCGCCGAGCGCCAGCTCGAGCAGATGGGGCAACGACGCCTCGGCGTGACGCACCCCGTGCTCGAGTTGCGCGACCCAGCCGGAGATCTCCTGGCCCAGCGTCAGCGGCGTCGCGTCCTGAAGATGAGTACGGCCGATCTTCACGATGTCCATGCTGGCGACGGCCTTCTGTTGGAGCACGTCCTTGAGCCTGCCGACCTCGGGGATCACGTGCTTGCGAATCGCCTCGACCGTCGCGACGTGGATCGCCGTGGGGAACGCGTCGTTGGTGGATTGGCCCTTGTTGACGTCGTCGTTCGGGTGCACCAGGCGCTTCTCGCCGCGCTCGCCGCCCAGGATCTCGCTGGCGCGGTTCGCCAGCACCTCGTTCACGTTCATGTTGGTCTGGGTGCCGCTGCCGGTCTGCCAGATCGAGAGCGGAAACTCGTCCGCGTGCTGCCCCGCCAGAACCTCGTCGGCGGCGGCCACGATCGCGCGGCCCTTCTTCTGGTCGAGGATCTTCAGGTCCATGTTGACGAGCGCCGTCGCCTTCTTGACCAGCACCAGCGCGCGGATCAGCTCGGCTGGCAGCTTCTCGGTCGAGATCTTGAAGTTCTGGAGCGAGCGCTGCGTCTGCGCGCCCCATAGGCGTTCGGCGGAAACTTCGAGCGGCCCGAATGAGTCCTTCTCGGTGCGGGTATTCATGCTTGCTACATCCTTTACTTCAAGACGATCGCCGGGATGTTCTGCTCGCGAACCACCTGGTTGAAGGCCGTGAGGTCGCTGGCGAGGACCGTCTTGAGCTTCAGAAGCTCGGCGTCGATCTTGCCGACGAGGTCGCCGTACACGGCGAAGGACGGGTCGGTGGGCGCCGACTCGGCGCCGGCGATCACGCCCGACAGCGACGCCAGCTTGTTGTTGAGACGGATCGGGAAGTTCAGCGGGTCCTGGCTCGACTGGTTCTTCGTCTGGTAGAGCGCTTCCTCGATCGCGGTGAGCTTCTCGGCGAACGACTTGGCGGCATCCGCGATCGCCTTGTTGCCTTTGGTGCGGTCGGCGTAGGCCTTCACCTGGTCGCGCGCCTCGCGGATCTTCGTGATGCCGTCGTGGGTCTCGGTCAGCTTGTCGCGGATCTTCAGGAGCAGGTCGAATTGCTTCTGGAAGTCGGCGACCGTGGTGGCGATCCGTGGATCTCTCTGGATCTCGAAGCCCTGCGTGAAGCTCTTGCCGCCCGCGGTCAGCCTCACCTGATAGGCGCCCGGCACGACCGTGGGCCCGTTCAGGTTGCCGGACCACAGGATCATGCCCCGAAAGCGCGTGGCGTCCGCATGCCGCATGTTCCACACGAAGCGGTTCAGCCCCGCCTTGGGCTGAAGGCGTTGGGACGGAGGCTGGAAGCCGGACTCCGCGGACGGGCCGGGGGCGCTTTCCTCTTCCTGCAGGCTCGTGAACCTGCGGATCGTCTTGCCCGAGGCGTCGAGAAACTCGAGGCTCAGCTCCTCTTTCTCCCGGAGGTCCGCCTTGAGGTTGTAGTGCACGATCACGCCGGTCGGGGGGTTCTTGCCGGTGTGCGGTGCCACGCCTCCGAAACCGCCCGCGCCCTGAAGCCGCGTGGCCGCGCTCGGCTTGAACAGGAAGGCGTCGGCCGCCACCGCCTCCGGCGTGAGCTGGCGCAGCGGGGCGATGTCGTCGATCGCCCAGAACGACCGGCCCTGCGTGGCGACGATCACGTCGTTGCCCTTCACGATCAGGTCGGTGATCGGAACCACCGGCAGGTTCTGCTGGAAGGACTGCCAGCGCGCGCCCTGGTCGAAGGACAGATAGATGCCGGTCTCGGTTCCGGCGAACAGCAGGCTCTTGTTGCCGGGATCCTGCCGCAGCACGCGCGTGAAGGCCGTGTCGGGGATGCCGGTCACGATCTTCTTCCAGGTCTTGCCGAAATCGCTGGTGACGAAGAGCAGCGGCCGCTTGTCGTCCCACTTGTAGCGGTTGACGGCGAGGAACATCGTCCCCGCGTCGTGCGGCGACGGATCGATCTGGCTGACCATGCTCCACTCGAGCGGCTGTCCCGCGCGCATCTCCGGCGGCGTGACGTTCTCCCAGCTCTTGCCGGCGTCCTTCGAGACGTGCACCAGGCCGTCGTCGGAGCCGACCCACAGCAGGCCCTTCTGCAACCTGGATTCCGCCATCGCGAAGATCGTGCAGTAGTACTCGACGCTGGTGTTGTCCTGTGTGATCGGTCCCCCGGAGGACTTGATCTTGTTCGGGTCGTTGCGCGTCAGGTCGGGGCTGATCGCCTCCCAGCTCTGGCCTTCGTTGGTGCTCTTGAACAGCATGTTGCCGCCCGCGTACAGGACGTTCTTGTCGTGCGGCGAGGCCACGATCGGGAACGTCCACTGGAAGCGGTACTTCATCCCCTCGGCGCCCCAGCCCATCGGGTTGTCAGGGTAGACGTTGACGTTGCGCTGCTGGCCGGTCCGGCCGTCGAAGCGCTCGATCACGCCGTCGTAGCAGCCGGCGAACGAGACGTCGCCGTTCACGGGGGCGATGTACCCGCTCTCGCAGCCGCCGACCGGCCACCAGTCGCGCACGCCGATGCCGTTGTCGTCGCTGCGGCTCCGGATCGTCACGGTCGAGTTGTCTTGCTGCGCGCCGTAGATCTTGTACGGGAACTCGTCGTCGGCGATCACGTGGTAGAACTGCGCGGTCGGCTGGTTGTCCTGCCGCGACCAGGTCGCGCCGCCGTCGAAGCTGACGTTGGCCCCGCCGTCGTTGGCGTTGATCATCCGCTTCGGCTCGCTCGGGTCGATCCACAGGTCGTGGTTGTCGCCGTGCGGCACCGCGATCGGCGTGTACGTGCGGCCGCCGTCGAGCGAGCGATAGAAGCCGGTATTCAGGACGTAGACCGACTCCGGGTTCTTGGGATCGGCGTAGATGTGGGTGTAGTACCAGGCGCGCTGGCGCAGATTGCGCGCCTCGTTCACCCTGCGCCACGTCTTGCCGGCGTCGTCGGAGCGGAAGACGCCGCCGTCCTCGGCCTCGATGATCGCCCAGACCCGGTTCGGGTCGGCGGGCGAGACCGTCACGCCGCTGCGGCCCCAGACGCCCTTCTTGGGCAGGCCTTCATGGCTGAGCTTCGACCAGGTGTCGCCTCCGTCCACCGACTTCCAGAGGCTGGAGCCCGGCCCGCCGCTCTCGAGGCTGAATGGCGTTCGGTATACCTGCCAGAAAGCCGCGTACAGCACCCGCGGGTTGGTCGCGTCCATCGCCAGGTCCACGGCGCCCGTCTTGTCGTCGACGTAGAGGACCTTCTCCCAGCTCTTGCCGCCATCCTTCGTCCGGAAGATGCCGCGCTCCTTGTTGGGGCCGAAGGTATGGCCGAGCGCCGCCACGTACGCGAGGTCGGGGTTCTGCGGGTGGATCGACACGCCGCCGATCTGCTCGGTCTCCTCGAGGCCGACGTGTTTCCAGGTCTTGCCGGCGTCGGTCGACTTGTAGACGCCGTCGCCATGCGACACGTTGCCGCGGATGCAGGCCTCGCCCATCCCCACGTAGATCACATTCGGGTCCGACTCGGCCACCGCGATCGCGCCCACCGAGCCGGTCGCGATCTGGCCGTCGCTGATCGGCGACCAGTTGATCCCGGCATCGGTCGTCTTGAAGACGCCGCCGCCGGTGCCGCCGAAATAGAACGTCCGCGGCTCGCTCGGCACGCCGGCCACGGCCACCGAACG
>CAZVOI010001092.1:0-3539 GCA_964628275.1 uncultured Acidobacteriota bacterium
AGCGCGACCTGGCCCTGGTCTCGAGCGGCCAGCCCGGCGTGGCCCGCCACCTCGCCCAGCCCGACAGCTTCCTGGTGCGCTCGCTCCAGCAGGAGCGCGCCTCGTGGGACGCAGCGCTCACCCCCTGGGATGGCATCGTGGACGTCGCCGGCGCAGGGGAGGCTCTCGCCAAACTGCGCCTCGCGGGCCAGCGCTCGTCCGCGAGCGTCGTCGAGACCTTCGCCGGCTGCCCGTACCGCCACTTCCTGAAGACCGGCCTGAGGCTCCGCGCGTGGGAGGAGCCCGAGCGCGCCTACCAGGCCGAGCCCAAGGACTTCGGCTCTCTCTACCACTCGGTGGCGCACCGGCTCTTCGCCGAGCTCAAGGAGCAGCACAAGCTGCCCCTGGCACCGGACGCACCCGACCAGCTGGCCGATCGCATCGCAGTTCTGGTGGACGACGAGCTCGCGCGCTTTGCGACTGAAGGCGGCATCGTGAACGCCGCCCTGCTCGACCCCATCCGAGTCCGCCTGCGAAGCGACATCGAGGAGATGCTACGCGACGAGATCGAGTCGGCCGAGGACGGCTTCGTCCCGGAGGCCTTCGAGCAGGAGTTCGAAGGCGTGGAAGCGCCACTCGGCTCGGCCGGGACGGTCTCCTTCCGCGGCAAGATCGACCGCCTCGACGTAGCCAAAGGCGCAAGACGCGTCCGCGTCATCGACTACAAGACCGGCGGCCACTACTGGAAGCGCGAGGAGGAGTGGAAGGGCGGCCGGGAGCTGCAGCTCGCCCTCTACAACCACGCGGCGCGGCGTCTCTTCCCCGACCACGAAGTCGCGGAGGCCGTCTACTACTACGCGACCGCCAAGGGCGAGTACAACCGCAAGGGCCGCCAGGCCACGGCTGAGGTCGACGAAACGCTCACGACCGTGCTCACCACGCTCGACGACCTCGCCGCCGCGGGAGTCTTCCCCCCGGTCGCCGACACCTGCATGTTCTGCGACTTCCAGTCCGTCTGCGGCCCCTTCCGCGAAGCCCGCGCCGCCCGCAAGGCGGGAGATCCAAGGCTCGCAGCCTTCAAACGCCTACGGGAGATCCCGTGACGTCAGGAGGCAGTCAGACGCTACCTCGAGCCTTTTGCCTTCGCCCTCCGGGAAGGGCGGGGAGTGCGGCTGTGGCCCACGGGCTTGGACGTCGATCCTGTCTGCTCCGTCACGAGACGCAGAAACTCGGTGTCGGGGAGTCGCGTCGCCTGAAGACCCCACTCGTGCAGACGGTCGGTGTCGGAGCAGGCCTCGATCAGAGGCACGAGACGGTCGGCAAGCTCGGGATGATGCTCGCGCGTCAGCTCGATGCAAAAGGCGCGCGTCGCTCCGACCGCGCCCTCCTGCCGGCCTTCCTTCCGGCCCTGGCTCCTCGCTTCCGCCCACAGACTGGACGCCATGATCGTCTCCCGCGGGACCACTCCCGCCAGCTCGTTCTCAGTGTAGCGTCGTCGGCTGAGCGCCTGCAATATGAACAGCAGGTCGCTCCGCACGACGCCTTCCGTCTCGCGGTGGATCTTGCGGGCGGCCCGGGCGAGAAGAGCGAGCGTGGCCGTCTCCGCGAGCCCGACCAGCGCCGCCGCACCGGGACCAAGCCCCAGTGCGCGCTCGGGGTCCACCTCCCACAGCCTCAGCACGTCGAACCGACGCTCGTGGACGACGCGACCGTCGAGGATCTCGCGGTAGGCCAGCTCCCTTCGCCCCGGCTTCTCGAGCAGCACCACCGTCGTCAGCACCGGCACTCGGAAGCGAACCGCCAGCCGCGTGGCGTACTCGAAGCAGCGAAGCTCGAGCCCCTTGCGGTACTTCACCTCGAACTCGAGGTGACGGAGGTAATCCTGCCGCCCCCGGCGCAGCCTCAAGACCGTGTCCACCCTGCGGCTCAGCGACGGCAGCTCCGCTACCTGTGTCGAGACGAAGGCGGCCCCGGCGTCTCCAGTCAGCGCCAGCAGATCCCGAGGCCGCAGTCGAAGCAGCTCCTTGAGGGGCCGATCCGCATCCACGGCGGGAAGGCTACCATGGCGAATGGACAGCGAAGGTCCGATCAGACCCCAAGGATCGTGGCCTTCAAACGTTTACAGGAGATCCCGTGAGACCGGCGCTAGCGCGCGCGAGACACCTGACCGGGCGCCTCGAAAGAGGCGGGTGTCCGCCCATGGATCAGCACGTCGGGGTCGATGTCGGCGCCGTTGGGCCAGACGATCGTGCCCAGTTGCTCGTCGACGCGCACGGCCTTGAAGAGGGCGGGGTCGGCGCGGAGCGGCTCGAACACCGGACCGTTCAGGTACGGCTCGAGGTCGAGCTCGCGGATCGAGCCGTCGGTCAGCGACAGACGGACCCGAAACTCGCCGAGCGTCTCGACGCCCCGGATCCTGATCATGGTTTCCCGGTGGAGCCGCAGCGAAAACACCTACGCATGCGGCTCGCCGGCCGGCCGGGAAGCAAGCCAGTTCTCCGTTCGCAAGCCCTCGATCTCGGCGTCGAGCAGCCCTTGGTCGTTGGTCACGAGGACGGCGTCCTGTCCGAGGGCCGTGCACGCAATCAGCAGGTCGAAGTCACTCTTCACGATGCCACGGCGCTCGAGCGCGGCACGGATGGAGCCGTAGAGATCCACGATCCGGTCGTCGAGGTTGACGACAGTAATGGATCGCCGCAGGGCGGCAATCCGCTGGAGGTTGGCCTCTCGGCGCTGCGACTTGTAGGCGCCAAAGACGAGCTCTGCCATGGCGACGATCGGAATACCCACCTCGGAGCTGGGAACGTCCTCGAGATGAGATCGGACCGCGCCGACGCCGTTCAAGGCCGCCACGGCGATGTTGGCGTCGAGAACGTACCTCACAGCTCAGGCACGGGGCGCTGGCCACCCCGGTGCCGTGCGTCGGCGAGCAGCGCTAGAAGCTCTTCGGCCGTTTCGCCCTCCCAGGGGCCGATCTCGGCGAAGACGGAGGCCGCAGATCTCGCTGTGGCCTCCTCTGCGACGGCCGTGACCTCGATCGTCAAGTCTCCGACCCTGGCCCTGACGGGCCGCGTCGGGTCTCGCTTCAAGCGCTCCACGGCCTCTTCGATCGACTTGACCACCGGGAGCCCTCCCACCTTCACAGGGATCGCCAACGCCTCTTGTCTCACAGTTTACTCCCCTCGCAGCAGGCCAACCCACGTGAGCCCAAAGGTACCGTGATGCCTGGACAGGGTAGGTCCATGACCCCCGCCCCCGCCGACCAGGCCGTCCGCGACCGCGTGGTGCGCGACTTCGACACCACGTTCCTGCTCGAGGCCGGCGCCGGCACCGGCAAGACCACCGTCCTGGTGAGCCGCATCCTCGCCCTCGTCCGCACCGGCCGCGCCACCCTCGACCGCATCGTCGCGATCACCTTCACGGAGAAGGCCGCCGGCGAGCTGAAGCTGCGCCTGCGCGAGGGCATCGAGGACGCGCTGGAAGGCACGCACGCGGAGGACGAGCGCCAGCGCCTCCTGGCCGCGGCCACCGACCTCGAGCGCGCGCCCGTCTCCACGATC
>CAZVOI010001093.1:0-7450 GCA_964628275.1 uncultured Acidobacteriota bacterium
TACAGCTTCGGGCGCGACGCGACCGATGCCGAAGCGATCCTGAAGGCCCTCGTGGACCTGGGCATCAGCGGCGTCGAGTTGCAGGGCGGCCCGGCCGAGGCGTTCGCCGGCGCCCCGGCGCCGCCCCCGCGAGGTCCGGGCGGCCCAGGACCCGGCCAGGCGCGGCCGCAACTCACCCCCGAACAGCTCGAACAGCAGCGGATCCGGGCCGAAGAGATGAAGAAGTGGCGCCTGTCGGCGTCGATGGACAAGTTCAAGACGCTGCGGAAGATGTACAACGACGCCGGCGTCACGATCTACGGGTTCAAGTACGACCAGGGACTCTCCCAGGCTTCCGACGAGGAGTGCGCCTACGCGTTCGGCGTCGCGGCCGCGCTCGGGGCGAGAGAGGTCACGATGGAGCTGCCCAGGGACGCCGCGGGCAGCAAACGCGTCGGTGAGTGCGCGACCCGGCACAAGCTGATGGTGGGCTACCACGCCCACACCCAGGCGACGCTTTTGGCCTGGGACGAAGCGATCAGCCAGTCGCAGTACAACGGGATCAACCTGGACGCCGGGCACTACGTCGCGGGCACCAGCCAAAGCCCGATCCCGCTGATCCAGAAGCACCACGAGCGCATCACCAGCGTGCATCTCAAAGACCGGAAGAAGGCCGACGGACCCAACATGCCGTGGGGCCAGGGAGACACGCCGCTCGCGGAGATCCTTCAACTGATGAAGAAGGAGAAGTACAAATTCCCGGCCACGATCGAGCTCGAATATCCGGTTCCCGAGGGATCCACGCGCATCGCGGAGATCGCCAAGTGCCTGGAGTTCTGCCGGAACGCGTTGAAATGAGGGTGGCATGAACCGAAGACGAGCGCTGCAATTGGCCGCGGGCTCCGCGGCTCTTCCCCTGATCTCGCTCGACGCTCAGCCCGCCGCCGCCGCGCCGCGGATCGGCCTCGCGGTCTCGACTTACTCGTACTGGCACTTCCGGACCGAGAAGTACCCGATCGAGAAGATCATCGAGCACGCGGCCGCTCTGGGCTTCGACGGAGTCGAGATCCTGCATCGTCAGATGACGGACGAATCGCCGGCCTACGTGAACAACCTCCGGAAGCTGGCGTTCGCCAACGGCCTCTCGCTGCCGATGCTCTCGATCCACCAGGACTTCGTGGATCCGGATCCCGCGGCGCGCAAGAAGGACATCGACCACACCAAGGGCTGCATCGACCTGGCGGCCCGCCTCGGGATCCCATGCATCCGCTTGAACTCCGGGCGCTGGAACACGATCGCCTCGTTCGACGACCTGATGAAGGTCAAAGGCGACGAGCCACCGCTGCCGGGCCACAGCGACGACGAGGCCTTCAAGTGGTGCATCGACGCGATCGAGCAGTGCCTGCCGGCCGCCGAGAAGGCGGGCGTGATGCTGGCGCTCGAGAACCACTGGGGTCTCACCACGCGCCCCGAGAACCTGATGCGGATCTACAAGGCGATCCGCTCGCCCTGGCTCGGGATCAACCTGGACACCGGAAACTTCGCCGGCGATCCGTATCCCGGCATCGAGTTGCTGGCGCCGCACGCGGTGATCGTGCAAGCCAAGACCTACTACGGCGGCGGCGAGTGGTACACGCTGGACCTGGATTACCCGCGGATCGCGGGCATCCTGCGCAAGGCGGGCTTCCACGGCTGGGTCTCGCTCGAGATGGAAGGCAAGGAATCGCCGGCCACTGCGGTTCCCAAGAGCTTCGAGGTCCTGCGCAAGGCCTTCGGCAAGTAAGGCCTCGGCCTGGCTGCGGCGGAGAAGCCGGCGTTGGACGGTGACCCACTTCGGCCGCACAACTCGGGGCTCGTGGAAAGCGCCGTGCTAGCATCCTTGGAACGATGGCCTCCGTAGAAGCCGCGTTCGAGAACGGTGTCCTCCGGCCCGTCAAACCACTGCTGCTGCGTGAGGGCGAGCGCGTCCACATCATAGTCAAGCGACAGCCCGATCCCTCGCGTTGGGACTTCGCCCGATTCATCGGAAAGGGCGACGTCGAAGATCGCGAGCTGGCGTCCGCTGGCCTCGAGGACTGGGCGCAATCACTGAAGGACGAGGATGACCGTTGAAACGGGGCGAGATCTGGTGGGCTGACCTCGGCGCGTTCCGCCCGCTGGAGCAGACCGGCCGGCGGCCCGTGGTTGTCTGGCAGAGCGACGCGCTGTCCAGTCTCCTGCTGTCCGTCCTGGTGGTCCCGCTGACGACGAACCTCGAGCGCTCGCGCCTTGCAGGCACGGCGGTCATCGAGTCGCGCGAAGGCGCCCCGCCCGAGCCATCGGTTGCTTTGGCGTTCCAGATGCGCGCTGTTCCGAAAACGAGCCTCAAGGAACGGATCCGCTCTCTCAGCGAGGACGAAGCAGCAGAACTCGAACTCGCGACCGATGAGGCGCTTGGTCGAGTCGACCCCCATGAGCGTTGACGGCAGAGGCATGAAGCGGCGCGCCTTCCTCTCGGGCCTGCCGCTGACTGCCGTCGCCTGTGCCCGCGCGACGAACAGCCCACCGCCGGGTGTTGCCGCCGCCCCGGCATCGCCGTGCGATGGCTGCGTCAACACGGTGGCCGGACCAGTTGGGCCCGAGAGCCTCGGCGTCACGCTGATGCACGAGCACGTGCTGGTGGACTTCATCGGGGCCGACCGGGTGAGCCGCGAGCGTTACGACGCGGACGAGGTCTTCCGTGTGGCATTGCCCCATCTGGTGGCTCTCCGGGCAAGCGGGTGCCAGACCCTCGTCGAGTGCACGCCCAGCTTTCTCGGCCGCGATCCATCGCTGCTGCGCAGGCTCTCCGACGCCGCTGGGCTGACGCTCGTGACGAACACCGGCTACTACGGCGCGGCGGACGACAAGTACCTGCCGGATCACGCCTTCCGCGAGACCGCCGATCAGCTCGCTGCGCGCTGGACGGCGGAGTTTCGTGACGGGATCGAGGGCACCGGGATCCGGCCCGGGTTCCTCAAGATCGGCGTCGACCCGGGGCCGCTCTCGGAGGTCGACCGCAAGCTGATCGTGGCCGCCGGCCGCTGTCACCTCGCGACCGGGCTCGCCATCTGCGTCCACACCGGCAACGGCGAGGCCGCTCTCGACATCCTCGAGACACTGAAGCGAGAGCGCGTGGCCGCCTCGGCCTATGTGTGGATCCACGCACAAAGCGAGAAAGACCGATCTCTGCATGTGCGTGCGGCCGAATCGGGCGCGTGGCTGGAGTTCGACGGCGTGCGGCAGGAGACGCTGGAAGGCCACCTCGAGGCGGTCACGGACATGATCGCGCGCGGGCACCTGGGACGCCTGCTCGTCTCGCAGGATGCCGGCTGGTACCGCGTCGGCGAGCCCGGCGGGGGCAGCTACCGAGGCTACCGCTTCCTCTTCGACTCGTTCCTGCCCGCCCTCCGCGGACGCGGGGTCAGTGACGCGCAGATTCGTCGGCTGCTGGTCGACAACCCGGCGGCGGCGCTGGCCGCCAGCGTCCGGCGGCTCGCGTAATCGCCTCTTGCAGCGGGCGCCATGGCTGTGGTGCAATCAACCCAGGTGACAGGGCAGGAGCGGGGGTTCTCGATGCGGCGAGGCAGCTTGGTGTTGATCGTTTCTCTGCTGGCGGCCTCGTCCGCGCAGGCCCAGGCGCCGGCCGGCGGGCTGCGCATCATCAGCTTCGGCGCCCACCCGGACGACTGCGAGCTGGTCGCCGCCGGCTCCGCCGCCAAGTGGGCGGCGCTCGGGCACAAGTTCAAGTGCGTCTCCGTGACGAATGGCGACGTCGGCCACGCGGTGATCGCGGGCGGACCTCTGGCCGTGCGCCGGCGGGCCGAGGCGCTGGCGGCCGCCCGCATCCTCGGAATCGAAACCGAGGTTCTCGACAACCACGACGGCGAGCTGATGGTGACGCTCGAGAATCGGCGCAAGATCTCGCGTCTGATCCGCGAATGGCAGGCCGACGTCGTGATCAGCCATCGCCCGAACGACTACCACCCGGATCACCGATACACCGGCGTGCTGGTGATGGACGCGGCCTACATGGTCCAGGTGCCGTTCTTCGGCCCCGAGGTGGCGCCGCTGCGGAGGAACCCCGTCTTCCTCTTCTCGGAGGATCGCTTCCAAAAGCCGAACCCGTTCAGCGGCGACGTCGTGGTCGCGATCGACGACGTCGTCGAGAAGAAGCTCGCGGTCGTGGAGGCGATGGAGTCGCAGTTCTACGAAGGTGGTTGTTGCGACGTGCCGGCCGGCGGGCTGCCGCAGGACGCGGCCGGCAAGGCGGCGCGCAAGAAGCAGGTCCGCGACCTCTTCAGCGCGCGCTTCGCACGGACGGCGGACCGCTTTCGGGCGCGTCTTGTGGCACGCTACGGGCCCGAGCGTGGCGCCGCCGTGAAGTACGCCGAGGCGTTCGAGGTCTGCGAATACGGGCGTCAGCCGGACGAAGCCGAGATCAAGCGACTGTTCCCTTTCTTTCCGTAAACGATGTGGAGGAAACCGTGAGCGCTCGAGAGACGAAGCGGCGGGATTTCGTGAAAGCAGGGGCGGCGGCAGCCGCCGGGATGGTGATCGTGAAACCGGGCTCGGTCTACGGCACGCCGGCGAACGACGCGATCAAGCTGGGCATCATCGGCTGCGGCGGCCGCGGCAACGGCGTCGGGCGCGAGTTCGCCGCCGCCGGGGCGCGTGTCGTCGCGCTCCACGATCTCTTCGAGGACCGGCTCGCGGAAACGCGGCAACGCTTCGACAAGCTCGCCGACGAGAAGGGCCAGCCCCGGATCCCCGACAACATGCTGTTCCAGGGACCGCAGGCGTACCAGCAACTGCTGGCCTCCGGCGTGGACGCCGTGCTGCTGACCAGCCCGCCGTACTTCCATCCCGAGCACTTCGACGCGATCGTCGACGCCAACAAACACTGCTATCTCGAGAAGCCGGTGGCCACCGACGTCGCCGGAACCAAGCGGATCGAGAAGGCGGGCAAGCGCGGCGCCGGCAAGGTGTCGATGGCGGTCGGCTTCCAGTCGCGGCACGCCGAGGCGTACAAGGAGATGGTGCGCCGCATCCACGAAGGCGCGATCGGCGACCTGGTCTGCGCGCAGACGTACTACTACGCCCGTGATCTCAGCCGCAAGGCCAAGCCCGAGATGCCCGCCCTGGAGGCACGGCTTCGCAATTGGGTCTTCGACCGCGTGCTGTCGGGCGACATCCTGGTGGAACAGAACATCCACGTCCTCGACATCGTCAACTGGGTCACACGCGCCCACCCGGTTTCCGCCATCGCCACCGGCGGCAAGAAGGCACGCCACGACGTGGACACCTGGGACCACTACAACGTCACCTACGTCTACCCGGGCAACCTCCATGTGAGCTTCAACTCGACCCAGTACGGCAAGCTCAGCTACTCCTCCCAGACCCAGCGCTTCCTGGGGACGAAGGGCTACGCGGAGGCTTCGTTCTCGAAGAGCGGCGTCCGGATCGTGGGCGAGGAGCCCTGGGACGCGGGCGTCGAGGACGGCCTCAAGGACTCGGTGGCGCGCAAGGTGGCGGCTTTCCTGGAAGGCATCTCGAACAATGCCTTCGTCAACGAGACCGCGCAAGGCGTCGAGAGCACGCTCACCGCGATCCTGGGCCGCACCGCCGCCTACGAGCGCAAGGAACAGACCTGGGACGACCTCGCGCGCGGCAACGACCGCTGGAAAGAGAAAGTCGACATCTCCTCCTTGAGGTCGGCGCCGGTATAGCCCGGTAAACCAGGCGGTATCATCGGACGTGCGGGTGCGATTCCGATGCGCCGCGACGAGCCTCGCGCTGGTCCTCGGTTGCGGCGGTGAGGCCACGCCAGCATCGGCGCCCTCGGCGACCTGTGGAGCTTCGACGCTCTACGGCGCTTCGGGGGAGAGCTGGAGCGCGTCGGGGCGTCTGCTCGATTACGGATACGCCGGCTACCGTGCCGGGAGCGAGCCGCTTCCAACACCCGCGGGACCGATCGTCAACGTCGCCGATTTCGGAGCTCGGCCCGACGACGACGGCGACGACACCCAGGCCTTCCTGAATGCCGTCGCCGCGAGTTCCGGCGGCGTCGTGCTGGTCCCCGCCGGCCGCTTCGTGCTGACGCAGCGGATCGAGATCCGGAAGAGCAACCTCGTCCTGCGCGGAGCCGGACGTGAGCGCACGACGCTCTTCTTCCCGAAGCCGCTCGGGGACATCTATGGCCTGAGCTTCAACGCGGCGGGCCAGTCGAACTGGTCTTTCAGCGGCGGGTTCATCGACGCGCAGGGCAGCGTCGGCGGAGGCGTGCTCGCCCGGGTCACGGCCTCGGTGGAGCGGGGCCAGAAGACAGTGCCGCTTTCGACGACGACGGGGCTGTCGCCGGGGCAGTGGGTGCGCCTGCTGCAGACCGACTCGGGCGGCACGCTGCTGCGCGCCTTTCACGCAGGGTACTACGCGGGCGACGTCGGCGAGGACGTCGGCCGGCAGGCATTCCGTTTCCTGAGCCGGATCGAGTCGGTCGGCAGCGGCAGCGTGACGTTGGAGCGCCCGCTGCCGCTCGAAGTGGACACGCGCTGGTTGCCGGAGCTGCGGGTCGTGGCCCCGTCAGTCCAGGAGGTGGGCGTCGAGGGCTTGACGATCGAGTTTCCGGGGACGCGCTACCCCGGACACTTCCTGGAGCAGGGCTACAACGCGATCTACTTCAACGGCCTGCTGCATTCCTGGGTGCGCGACGTCCGGATCCTGAACGCCGACTACGGCGTCAACCTGAACGGCTCGTCGTTCTGCACAGTGCAGGACGTCGTGCTCGACACGAACGTCGATCGAGGCACGCTGGTCGGCCACCATGCGCTGACGTCGGCAGGGGGTTCCGATAACCTGTTCACGCGCTTCGACGTGAGGAAGACGTTCATCCACGACCTCTCGATCGACAGCTACACGCTGGGCACGGTGTGGGCCGACGGCCGCGGCGTGGACCTGAACCTCGACCACCACGGCCGCGGCAACTACGGCACGCTGTGGACCAAGCTCGACCTGGGCGCGGGCACGCGGCCGTTCGCGAGCGGCGGCACAGCGCCGCTGCGGATGCCGCACTCGGGTGCGCGGACCGCGCTCTGGAACGTCTCCGCCGCGCGCGACATCCCACTTCCCGCCAGCGACTTCGGCCCGCTGCTCAGCTTCGTCGGCGTTCGTGGCTCGACCAGCAGCGGGACGCTGCCGGCCGATTGGCACGTGGAGCGGCTCTCCACGTCGGCGATCTGCCAGGACGACCTGCACGCCGCGATGCTGGCGCGCCGTCGCTGAAGCGGCGCCGGGCAACCAGCCCCCGCGTCAGCCCCTCCTGCTTGCAGTGTCACGGCGCTCCCACGACCAGCGTCCGTCAGCGGCGCCACAAGTGCAGGGGCACCTGGCGAGCGATCCGCTCGAAATCCGTGTCGGGGCTCACGAGCTCCGCGCCGCTGTCGAGGCAGGTCTG
>CAZVOI010001094.1:0-10115 GCA_964628275.1 uncultured Acidobacteriota bacterium
ATGCGCGTCTGCGGCTTGGCCGCTCAGACGACCTCGAGCTAGGAAGCACTCCTGCCCACGCCCGGCTGAACCGAGGCGGGCGCACGCCCTCGAGGTTCCACGTGAGCTTCGACCCGAAGCTGCCCAACTGAAGCTCGGGGCTGGTTGTTGGGAGCGGCGCGCGGCGAGCGCTCAGCCGGCGGCCGCCACGGCCTGATCTCAGACCTACTCGTCCCCGAGCCACGCGTCGGCGACGGCGCGATCCCACTTCTCGACGAGCTCGGGCGAGCGGGCCACCAGGTCGGCGCGAATCGCGTCGCGCTCGATTCCGAGCCGGAGCAGCTCCATCACGTCGACGAGGTCCTTCGGACGGGGTGACTTCAGCTTTAGGTAGATCAGCACCGGCAGCGGCGCCACGGGGACCCCGCTGGACCGGGGGTTCTCGAGAGCGTCCTCGCGATCGTTGGCGCTGGCGGAGAGCAGGTCGACGGCAACCCCGCCAACCTGGATCGGAACTCCGTACTTCATCGTCACGAGCCCGCCCGGGTGATGCTCGAAAGCCTCCTCGCCAACGAGAAAGTCGACGTCCTTCGTCGCACGGGCGTGTCCCCATGCTCCCACCGCCAGGCCGCCGACCAGAACATGCCGCACGCCCAACTCGGTGAGCCGCGCCGACGCCACGCGCATGGCGTCGAGAATGCGTGGCGCCACCGTTTCGTCGAGCAGAGAAACATCGGGTGTCCTGGGTGCCATGCGCGGCGCTCCTCCGAGGGAGAGATGTGGCGTGACCAACACGTGGCCAGTATGGCACGGCCGGCGGTGACTCCAGCTTGAAGTTGGGGGCTCGAAGCCGGCGATCTTGAGGCTCGGACGCGGGGCGGTGTGGATCCGTGCCGGCGCCGGCCGAGCGGTGATCATGGCTCGGCGATGAGAGGGTCGACGGGTTCCAGGAACGGAAAACGGTGGAAGTCGGTATCGCGCGTGCAGATGCGGCGGATGCCATGCTCGCGCATCAGGACCGCCGTCTGCGTGTCGTGCACGATGTTGCCGGCCAGCCCCGGCACTTCCGCCACAACGTCGGCCAGCACGCGCGCATGCAGGTCGGTCTGCGCCAGGACATCGATCCCCGGGGACGAGTGCAGCGCCGAGAGAAAGCGGACCCCGTTGTCCATCGTCCAGGGATGGCGCAGGACGCGCGGATGCGTGACCACGCGCAGGAACTCGTAGCAGATCCCCCACGTGAGGTACCAGGCGCCGTTGCGTCGCCGCCAGGTCTCGACCAACGCCCGGCATCGGGCGTGCTCCGGCGCGCTTTCGTCAGCGGCGTAGACGAGGACGTTGGTGTCCACCACGAACATCAGCGCCCCTGCATCGCGCGATACAGGGCATCGCGGTCGGCGACGTCCACCAGCGCGCCGCCGCTCTTGAACGACGGCAGCGGCGGAAGCTCGGCCGGGTCCGGTTTCGCCTGCAGCAGGCGGCGCAGGGCGGTCTCGACCAGTTCGGACATCGTGCGGCCGGTCCGCGCGGCCTCACGCCGCAGGCGTGCCATGACGCTGTCATCGATGCTGAGGGTAGTCTTCATATGGAAAAGCATACTATCAATATGGGAGTGCGGCTAGACAGGACGTCCTGGAAACGGCCTCCCCGGATCGGCTTCCCCGGGCCATGGGCTAGAGACGACGCGATTCCGGCCGGCACGCTTGGCCTCGTAGAGCGCCGCGTCCGCTCGGCGCACGAGCGCGTCCATGTCCGGCGCAGGCGCCCCCGGCTCGACGGTCGAAAAGCCGATCGAGATCGTGACGCCAACGCTGGGATCGAGCGCCTGCCGGGCCGCGACCAGGGCCCGGACTCGCTCGGCGAGGGCCGCCGCGGCCTCGGGCCCGGTGTTGGGCGCGACCAGCGCGAACTCATCCCCTCCCCAGCGGGCCGGTAAGTCGCTGGCCCGGGAACCCGCGCGAACGGCGGCGGCGACGAGCCCGAGGGCCGAATCGCCGGCGCGATGCCCATCCCGATCGTTGAGCGCTTTCAAGCCATCGACGTCGATCAACAGCAGCGACAACGGTTGCTGGTAGCGGGCCGCGCGGGTCAGCTCAAGGCCGAGCTGTTCGAAGAGAGCCCGGCGATTGTGGAGGCCCGTGAGCGAGTCTCGCATCGAGAGCTCGATCAGCCGGTCGGCCTGCTTGCCCAGCAGATAGCCGAACAGCGCGAAGGCAGCCAGCGTCGAGAAGCAGACGTAGCCGTAGGTTGCGCGGCCGGCCGCGAGCTCTGACCGGATCCACGCCGCCGACAGCTCGCCGGCCTGCAGGGCGCGCACCGCCAGAAGGCCCAGCGGCGCGCCCAACGACAGCGCGGCGCCGAGCGCCGCGTAGGCGCGCCGTCGCGCGCTCACGCTCCCGGCCGTTCTTTCCCGCGTCCGAACATCCGGAGCCATCTGTAGTACACCGGGCGAGTGTGGCGGAGGTGGTCCGCCGAGGCGCGGCCGGTGAGCCAGGCGCGATCCATCGGATACACCTCCGGGTCGAAGATGACCATGTAGAAGTGCCAGACCAGGATCGCGAGCGCCGCCAGGATCGCCTCGTACCAGTGCACCGCGGTGGCGGCATCGCTCACCCACTTCGGGAATTGGCGCAGCGTCCAGTCGTTGAACCACAGCAGCAGGCCGGAGACGGCCATGATCACGCTGCCCCAGACGAAAGCCAGGTACTCCGCCTTCTCGGCGTAACTGAACACGAAGAAGACCGGCGCCTTGGCGCGCAAGCCGAGGTTGTGAGCCAGCGCCTGCAGCACGTCACGCGCGTCCTGGGGGCGCGGGATCATCTGCCTGAGCATGTCGCGGTCGCGCCGCCGCAGCGCCAGGTGGATGGCGTGGTAGACGAGCGCCAGGATCATCACGACGCCGGCCGCACGATGCACCAGGCCGCGGAACGCGACCGCGCCCTCCCAGCGCAAGAGCGGCGCGGCCCACCAGGCATCGGGATACTTCAGGGCGAAGCCGGTCCAGGTCAGCGTCACGAAGCTCAGGCCGCCCAGCGCGTGCGCGATGCGGAACTGCAGGTTCATGCGCGGCAGCTCTTCCCGCGTGCGCGGCGGGTACGAGCGGCGGACCAGCTTGGCGACGAAGTCGATCCCGTTGTGGACCAGCATCCCGCCGATCGTCAGCGGGATCACCAGCAGGTAGAAGATCCGGATCCAGCGCACCACCGGGTGCTCGCTGAGGGTGGCGGCGCGCACGTGAACGGCGCCGATCGCGAAGCGCGCGCCGGCGCCCGGATGACAGCTTCCGCAAGTCTTGGCCAGGTTCTGCAGATGAACCGTCGAACGCGGGTCGCTCTGCGGCAGGATCTCGTGGACGCCGTGGCACGAGGCGCAGTTCGCGACGCTCTGCGATCCCGAGCGCAGCGCCAGTCCGTGGAAGCTGTCTTCGAACGCCGGCACTTTATCGACCGGCAAGCCGTAGCGGCTGGCCAGGCGCTCGTCGGCGTGACATCGCCCGCAGGTCACGCTCGACACCCGGGCCGGGTTCACGAGCGACCCCGGCTCGCTCTTGGCCAGGATCGAGTGCTCGCCGTGGCAGTCGGTGCACACGGGAACCCCGCTGACGCCTCGCGCGACCGCGCTGCCGTGAACACTGGCGTCGTAGGTCTTGCGGATCGAGTCGTGACAGGAGCCGCAGGTGGCCGGAACGTTCCAGTGATTGATCTTGGAGAGCGCGTCCTTGGCGGGCCGGATCGCGTGGTTGCCGTGGCAGTTCGAGCAAGTGGGCGCCTTGGCGTTGCCGCGCGCGGCGGCCCGACCATGCACCGAGAGCCGGTAGGCCTCGACCGGCCGGGCAAACGGAATCTTGTGCCGCGCCAGGAACTCCGGGTTGGCGTGGCATGAGCCGCACGTTTCGGCGAGGTTCTGCTGGCCTACCGGCGACGCCGGCTGGCTGCCCGGGAGCATCTCGTGAGGCTTCCCGTGGCAGGACGCGCATTCCGGCGTGTCGGCGGCCCCGTTGCTCTTGGCAGTCCCGTGGACGCTGGCGCCGAGCTGCTTGACGGCGTCTTCATGGCAGCTGCCACAGACGACGCGCTTCAGCTTCTCGGGGTGCGGGTCGCCGCGCGCGTCTTCGTGACAGTCGCGACACGAGAACTCGGCGTGCGCCCCCACGCGCCGCTTCTGGACGTCGCTCGGATCGTGGCAGGCGGCACAGTCGTCGGCGCCCCCCGCTACGGCCGCGAAGCTGAGCCAGCCCAGGCCGAGCAGCAGGAGGCCCCAGCGCATTCGCGTGGCCTACTTGAGTCCCAGGTCGACGAGCACCTTCGGGTCCTTCTCTTCCATGGCCAGGATCGTGTGACACGCCGCGCAGTCCTGCGAGATGGTCCGGCCGTCCTTGCTCTTGTGGTTGTCGTCGTGAGAGCGGAAGCAGCCCAGGAAGTCTTCGTGGCCGATGTTGTTCGGGTGCGTGCCCCAGCCGACCTTCATGTCCGGAAAGATGTTTCGCTGATAGATCGCGTCGACCTGCTGCGCGGCCGCGGCGACGAGTGGCCGGTGGTTGCCGTAGGTCTCGGGGTGCTCCTTCCGGTAGTACTCGGTGAGGCCAAGGACGATCTTCTGCGAGGCCGTCGCGCGGTCCGGATACTCCGCCCGCAGCAGCTCGACGGCCTTCTTCTTCACGAACGGGAGCTCGCGGCTGATGCCGCCGCTTGCCATCGCGCGGTCCAGCGCCCGCTCCGGCATCTCGAACGCGTGGGTGGGACGGTTGTGGCAGTCCACGCAGTCCATTTCCCGTTGTTCGCCGCGGGCCAATTGTTCCGGAGTCGTCTTCACCTCGGTCGAGGCGTACTCGACCGTCTTCCCGGCGTCATCCAGATAGCTGACCTGCGGAATCACTTGGCGCCGCGCGTCGGTGGTGACGTAGCGAATCCGCGAAACGTCGTCGAGGTGCCGGCCGTGGATGCCTGAGGAACCTCGCAGGCCGCGCCCGCCAATCTTGAGCAGGAGCACGCTCGTGAGCGGCGTGTTCTTCTCGTCGTCCTGGTACTTGGTGCGCACCAGCAGCTTGTCGCCCGTGAACTTCTGCGGCCAATGGCAGGTCTCACAGGTCTCGCGCGACGGACGCAGGTGCTTGACGGGTGACGGTATCGGTCGCGAGTAGGTGCCGAGGCTGACCGCGAAGAGCTGTCGCGTTCCGGACAGCTTCGAGCGCACGAACCAACCTGCCCCGGGGCCGATGTGACACTCGACGCAACTGACGCGGGCGTGCGGCGAGTCGACGTAGGCGGAGTATTCGGGCGCCATCACGCTGTGGCAGGCCACGCCGCAGAACTCCGTCGAGTCCATGTATTCGACGCCGTGATAGGCGGCAGTGCTCAGGATCGCGGCGTTCAGCACGGTTGCGACCGCAACCAGCACCAGTCCACGTCGCAGGACCAGGCCGCCGAAGTCGATCTTCGGGTAGGCGTCCGGGAGCTGACCTGTGGCGCGCAGGCGGCTTCGCCGCAACGCGACGCCCAGAGGCATCAGCGCCAGACCGAAGCCGAATACGACCGGGAGAACCAGGAACAGGATGATCCCTGAGTACGGATGCACCGGCCGCAACTGGAGGATTTCGAGCCCCCAGAAACCGATCATGGTCAGGGCGCTGGCCGTGGTGACGGTGGCGCCAGCGGCCGTGATGCCGTTGTGCCCCAGGAAGACGACCGGCCGAAGCCAGGCAGCAACTCTTTCTCTCATACGGGGTTTTGGCTCCATTCTCGCTGTGTTCGCCTACGCCGAGTCACTGTTCAAACGCCGTGCCGCCACAAGACTACGCCGGCGAGGCGCAAGCCGCCCGTCTCCGAGCGCAAGAGCTGCGCTCGGCCTGCCCGCGGCACGCCTGATCTGCGCCCGGGCCGGCTCCCAGCCTGGACAAACGCGGCAAGCAACCTGGGCACCGGGCTTGCACGCGTCAGGGTTGGGGAGGTGCCCAGTGAGTGCAACCCGCGTCGAGATCAAAGACATCCTGTGCCCCACCGACTTTTCGCCCTTCTCGGCGCGGGCGCTCCGCCACGCCGCGACGCTGGCGAAGCAGTTCGGCGCCCGCCTCAAGGTGCTCCACGTCATGCCGCTGTCGGCGCTCTACGGCTCGAACATGCCCTACTTCCCCAGCGTGCCGCTCGCCGTGGGCGACCAGCTCAAGGATCTCGCGAACCAGCAGCTCCGCGAGTTCGTCAGTCCCTGCCACGGAGATCCGATCGCCCTCAGCCTCGAGTTGCGCGAGGGCGAGCCGTGGCGTGAGATCTGTGCCGTGGCCGAGTCGTTGCCGGCCGATCTCCTGGTGATGGGCACTCACGGTCGGGGAGGTTTCGAGCGCTTGATCCTGGGCTCGGTGGCCGAAAAGGTGCTGCGCCGGGTTGCGTGCCCGGTCATGACCGTTTGCCACGAAGAAGGACGCACCTGGGAAGCCCCGGGGCTCGTATCCCGGATCCTGTGCGCGACGGACCTGTCAGGATCCTCGACACACACGATCGACTACGCTCTCTCGCTGGCGGCGGAAAGGCAGGCCCGCGTGACCTTCCTCCACGCGGTCGAGGAAGCGCCGTCGGTCATCGCCGGCGACTACCCGCTGATCCTCGCGAACGCGCGACAGCTCACCCGCGACACCGTCACTCTCGCGGAGCGCCAACTGCACCAAGCCGTCTCCGACGAGGCTCGGACCTGGTGCGAGACGAGCGAGCGCGTCGAAATCGGCCGAGCCTACGAGAAGATCCTGGAGGTCGCGGCCGAGGAACGCTCGGACCTGATCATCGTCGGAAGCCGGGGACACGGAGCCATAGAGCAACTGCTGTTCGAGTCGACGGTGCAACACGTGGTGCGCGCGGCCACCTGCCCCGTGCTGACCGTGCGCCCGCGGTCCGGATCGCCCAAGAAGGCCGACGCGAACATCGCGCAGGTGACCTCCGTTTGATCGAGTCAGGCTTGCGCGAGGCTCTCCAGCATCTGACGGTCTAGCAGCACGAAGCCGTCCTTGTCGGTCCGGACGACGGCTTCCTTGCCCCAGCGACTCATGATGCGGATGCAGGTTTCGACGCTGGTGCTGGTCAAGTCGGCCAGGTCCTGCCGGCTGAGCGCCATCGGGATGCACGTGCCCTCGGGTCCGGGCACGCCCATCTTGTCGGCGAGCTTCAAGAACAGGTGTGCGAAGCGCGTCTCGACGCGTCCGCCCGTAACCTCGGGAATGCGGCGCGTCAATTCGACGATGCGGTGCGTGAGCCCGAGGATGAAGCTCCGAACCAGCGTCGGATGGCGCTCGAGCAGGGCGAAGAAAGGCGCGCGACGCACCAGCAGACAAGAGCAGGGCTCGATCGCAATCGCGGTGGCGGGATACGGCCGACCCTCGTAGGCCACGACGGCGCCGACCGGGTCGCCCGGACCGAAAATCTCCAGGATCACTTCTTTTCCGGAGGCGAGCAGCTTCACGACCTTCGCGCGTCCCTTGACGATCGTGTAGAGGAAGTCGGAGGGATCACCCTCCGAGAAGACGACCGCGCCCTTGTCGTAGGACCGGAGCACCGAAACCTCGGCCAAACGCGCTCGGTCATCCGCCGAGAGCGCCCGGTAGAGAACCGTGGCGCGGAACGCTTCGTCGATTCGCGAGTCCATCGGCGCATGTTAGCCGCGGTTCCCGCGACGCCAGAGCCGCACCAGAACGGCAGCGACGTTCGCCAGGCTCAGCAAGACCGCCAGGCAGAGGCCCCCGGCCCCGGCTGACACGAGGGCCTCCCGGTCCAACGCCAGGCCGGCCGCGAGCAGCGGCACGCCCGCGGTCCATAGGTAGAACCCGCTGGCCTGGAAGGCCCAGACGGGAGCTGTATGGAGGGACGGCGGCAGTTCGGCGTGGCCCCGATCGGCAAAGGCCAGGAGCCAGCCGAAGAGCGGGAGGATCCGCGCCTCCACACCCACGACGATCTGGGAGAGGAAACCCACCAGGCCCAGCACCCCGTAGGCCATCGCGATGCGCAGGCCTTGCTCGGACGACGGAGTGAACGCAAGCCAGAGCCCGAGCGTCATCGCCATCGAAAGGTACAGCATGGCCTGGAGCGCGTGCCAGGTGCCCCAGTCCGGCTGGCGCAACTCCGCCGGCGCGGGCCGCCGATTGCGGAGCATCCACACCACCCGCGAGAGAAAGATGCCGATGCCGCTGGCGGCGGCCAGCGCGGACGCCGCCAGCCCTTCCCCACCTCTCAGGAAACCGAGTACCAGACCGGCCACTCCAACTTGAACGAGCCCGGCGCTCGCGTACACCCAGCCGCCTCGCGGCATCGCCGCCGGAAGGATCATCGGGAGCACCCGGTATCCCGCGCCCATGACCATCAGCGTGCCCCACCCCAGCCCCGCGAGGTGCGCGTGCGCGAAGACCACGTCGAGGTGCCGGACCTCGAGGAACGGCGAGACCCTGTTGATGGCCAGAGACACGCCGAGTAGCGCGGCGCCCGAGAGGTTGATGAAGGCCAGGCCAACGGGCAGGCGCGCCTCGAGGGGAACGGGGGCTGTCCTCGAGCCGATCAGCACCCGCACCGCGACATGTGTGAACGCCAGCGCCACCAGGCCGGCCGACCAGGCCATCCCCGCGGGGCTGTTCATCCAAAAGTGGCTGGCCATCCCGAGGACGCCGGTGGCGAAAGCAGCGAACGCCGCGAGGTCAGCCCGGCCCGCGGGCAGCGGCATTCGAAACGCGAGCGGGCCGACGATGTAGATCGAGCCCAGGATCGAGCCGCTGATCCAACCCAGCGTGACCAGATGAACGACGGCCAACATCCGCGGGTGATAGAAGAACCCGCCCACGCCTCGGGGGTCGAGCGCCGCCAGCGCGAACGCGGACGCCAAGCACAGGTGCGCGAACCCGAGATACAAGAGCGGCGGCCAACGCGCCGGCATCGTGGCCGGGAGGGGAACAGCGCTCAGCCGGCGGCGTCCTGCAAGCGTCTCCGGAACTGGTAGCCGAACACACCCGCCATGGCCTTCAGCTTCAACGACTGGAGCGGGAAGCGGCGCGGAGACAGCGCGCGGCATTCCTCGGGCAACATCACCAGGCTCACGTGAACGTTGGGGGCACAGCCGATCGGCAGCCCCTTCTCCATGCAGGCTTCATACAGGCGTTGGAACACTGGGACCAGTTCCTCGGTCTTCGGCGGAGCCTCGCTCTGGAGATCGGTCCCGACCAGCGGACGGAACACGCACACGGTCGGGATGGCTCCCACCGAGGTGATCCAGTCGATCGCACGGATCGACGACGCGGGCGGCTCGAGCCCCGCGATGATCTCGCCGTTCGTGACCCAGGGCTCGTGGCGTGGTCCCTTCTTGCCGAGCGCCGCGCAGTAGCGTACCGCCTCGAGGTAGTAGTCGAGGCCATATTCACCGTTCTTCCCCGGACAGATCTCCTTGAACATCTGACGATCGAAGATCTCGAAGCAGAAGGACACGCGGTTCAGCCCCAGCTCTCGGAGAGCGTCGTATCGCTTCAGGTCCCGATGCGGCGGCGTCTGGAAACCGACCAGCAGCCCCAGCTCCTTCTTGATCCGGACCAGGTACGGCTCGAGCAGGTCCAGGTACGTGTCGCCGTCGTAGTGCCCGGTGTTGAAGTCGACGTAGGTGATTCCCGATTCGTCGCGGGCGCGCCGGACCACCTCCATCACTTCGGAGACCGACTTCTCGTCGGCGTCATCGACGCCCAGGTTCAAGCCGACCGAGCAGAACTTGCAGTTGACCTTCTGCGGCTTGGCGGTCCAGTACTCGCAGACCTTCGCCTGGTAGATACCCAGGTACGTCCCTTGCAGGGTCCCGATCCGCGTCATCGGCTTGCCCGAGCGCGTGCTGGCGTCGTACCAGTCCGGCCGCGGCGAGAGCCGGACCCGCGCCACGTCCTGGCCGTCGCGGCGCAGCACGTAGCGGCCGTCCTGGCGATGGAGCACGTACGGAGACTTCGCGGCGAACGGCTCGGTGACCGGAACGTTGGTCCAGAGTCCGCCCGGCAGGATCAGCTCGAGTCCGCTCCCGAGGCCCGCCCGCGTGCGCAGGATCTTGCGTCCCCCGTCGCCTTCGATGTAACAGGAGTCGTCGAGGCGCACACCCTTGCAGTAGAGGTCGAGCTTGAGCAGGGCCGGATTGGCCGA
>CAZVOI010001095.1:0-2081 GCA_964628275.1 uncultured Acidobacteriota bacterium
CGAGAGCGGTCAAGGTCGTCGCGACCACGGTGCCCATGGAACCCACGGCATCGGCTGCAGCCTTGCGGATGGTCGCATCCTTGTCCTTGAGCGCTCCGCGGAGCGCGCTGACGGCGGCGGACCCAGCCAGGCCGATCTCGCCGAGCGCGTCTGCGGACGCCGCGCGCACCGACGAAGTGTCATCGCGGAGCGCCTCCACCAGGCGCCCCATGACATGCTTCAGCAACTGTCGGCCCGTGACGCCGAGGTCGTCCGCGGCCCGCTTGCGGCCCTCGGCGTTGCTCGATTTGAGCCCCTCGACGGTCTGTACGATCGCCTGCCGCGTAGGGGCTCCCATCGCGCCGAGGGACTTCGCGGCCCGCTCGCGGACTTCGATGTCGGGATCGTTGAGCATCTCGAGAAGGTCCTCGATGCCGAAGGCGTTGCCGATCGTCAGCAGCAGGTCTGTCCCGGCCAGGGCCGATAACACGGTCACCGCACCGCTAGCACCGATCTTGGCCATCTGTCGGCCGGAGCACTCGGCCGCCGAGCGAGCGACGATCGCCAGGTACTCGGGCGTCCGACTCTCGCCGTCCGGCGTTCGGGCGAAGACGTAGTACGAGATCGGGCTCGCCTCGACCTTGGGCTTGGGTAGCTTGCCGGCGAATCGCCCTTCGAAGCGGGTCATCTCGACGAAGTAGGACGCCTCGCCGAGCGCGCTCCTGAAGAAAACGCGAGCGGTGGATGCGCGATCGTTTTGGATCGAATCCGCCGGCTCGATCGTCGCCTCGATGAGAGGGAACTGCCCGGCGAGCAGGCAGTCCACGGGTGCGTGTTGGATCGACGGCGGTCGCGTTCCCCGCGCGGAAGTGGGCGAGGCGAGGCCCGCCTCGCGCGTAGGCATGCTCGCGGCGGGAAGGGACGCCGGCGCGGAGACGCGTGACCTCAGCAGCAGCACGCCGGCCCCGAGCGCCATCGCGACCACCCCAACCGGGACCAGCAGCCAGCCCCCGCGGTAGCGACGCGCTTCGAGCTGCTGCCGCCACGTCGTCGTTGGGGCCGCCCGGAGCGTCGAACGCCTGGCAGCACCTGCGACTGGCGTTGGGCGGGACATGTCTTCCGTTGCCGAGGGGGCGGGCGCGGTATCGCCGGGCCGGCGCGTCCACAGCGGAGTGACCCCCGACTCGCCGAGGGTGGCGCGTCGCGCCTGGTGCAGCGCGTCGGCCATCTCACGCGCCGAGCGGTAGCGCTCGCGCGGGTCCTTGGCGAGCGCTTTGCGCAACACCGGCACGAGCGCCGATGAGAGCCGGGCGGCCTGAGCGCCCGCCAGCGGCGGCGGCTCGTGGAGGTGCTTGAGGAGCGTCGTGAGCGGCGTGTCTCCCTTGAAGGGGACCTCGCCGGTGAACAGCTCGTAGACGACGATCCCCAGGGCGTAGACGTCGCTTTCGGGACCGACCTTCTCCCCGCGCGCCTGTTCGGGGCTCATGTAGTCGGGCGTCCCGACCACGTGGCCGGTGGCCGTCGCACCACTCGCGTCCTCCGTCTGCCAGCGCTTGGCCAGCCCGAAGTCCATCAGGCGGACCACGTCCTTCTCGTCGCGCATGATGTTGGCGGTCTTGAGATCGCGGTGGACGATGCCGACTTCGTGGATCGCCTGCAGCCCCTCGGCGATCTGGATCGCGACGTCATAGGCTTCTTCAGGCGGCAGCGCTCCACGCTCGCGGATCAGCTTCTTGAGATCGACGCCCTCGACCAGCTCCATGCAGATGTAGAGCATGCCGTGCTCTTCGCCGTCGCCGAAGATCGAGCAGACGTTGCGATGCCGGATGCGGCGCGCCAGCCGGATTTCCGATCGGAAGCGCTCGGCCAGGTCCGACTGCCGCGCGAGATCCGGGCGGATGATCTTGAGGGCGACGATCTCGCCGAGCGAACGGTCGCGCGCCTTGTAGACCATCCCCATCCCGCCGCGGCCGAGCGCGGCCACGATCTCGTATCGGGACGCGAAGACGGAGCCCTCGCCCGGGACGGGCGGACCTCCTTCGAGGGCCTGCCCGCAGGCGATGCAGACGCGCGCCTTCGGCTCGTTCTCGGCCTGGCAAGTC
>CAZVOI010001096.1:0-3406 GCA_964628275.1 uncultured Acidobacteriota bacterium
ATCTCGAGAGCAGGGAAGTCCTCCTCGGTCGGCGACGGCTCGTCGGGCAGCAGGTCGCGCCGCAGCGGCCGCAGGCCTGCCAGCGCGCCGCGCTCGAGGACGCTGGCCGTCCAATCGATCGTGCGCGGGTTGTCGCCCCACTCCCAGTCGTCGGTCACGGAAGGCAGGAACGGCTCGGGCGGCGGGGTGCCGGGCGGCGGCTTCAGGATGTGCTGGTCGACGAGCCGCTTGTAGTGCTTGGCGACCAGCGCCAGCTTGAAGGCCGCGCCGCCCTTGCCCGGCAGATGGTTGGTGATCTTGTCGATCGTGACCAGCGGATCGTCGTCGCGCTCGTCCTTGAGCCCGCCGTCGCTAAGCCAGCCTGCGTCGCGCGCCTCCTCGAGCGCGTCCTCCGATTCCTGGTCGTAGAGGCCGCGTAGCACCGCGTCGAAGTCGTCCTCGTCCGGCTGGGGCATGTCGCGGCCCAGCGGGATCGTGTACTCGAGCTTGGCCGGGTCCTCGATGAAGCGGATGAAGCGCGAGCAGAAGTAGACGAACTGCTTGTGGATGCTGGTCAGCGCATAGAAGGTCTGGGCGAACAGCTTGGCGTCCGCGCGGCAGCCGCTGTACTTCGCCTCCATCGCGGCGATCTGCGGGCGCGGCACCAGCGTCCCGGCAGGCCGGCTCCACAGCTCCTCGTAGATCGCGAGATAGAAGAAGAAGAGCGGCGACGTGGTCTCGGCCTTCCCCAGGAAGCCCCGATACACGGCGATCAACTCGTCGGCGCGGGTGCGACCCACGTGCTCATTCACCAGCAGATCGAAGAACAGGTTGGTGAGCGACTGCTTCAAACCGGGGATCAAGCGTTTCTCGAGCAGCGTCAACGACGCCGCCAGCGCCAGCGTGTGCGGGAACTTCACGTGGTGGCCGATCTCGTGCGCCAGCACGCCGGTCAGGCTGGATGCGGCGCCCATCTCCTCGAGCAAGCTCAAGTTCACGACCACCTGGCGCGTCTCGAGATCGATGTAGGCGAGCGGCTCGTCGTTCTTCCAGTGCGACTTGCCCTTGCCCGCGTACTGCTTGGGCGGGCTGAGCGTCACTTGCACGTCCCATACCTGCTGCGCCGCCTTCCAAGCGGCATCGAGCGCCTGCCGATCGAGAACCACCGCTGTCACGCGGGCAGGAGCGCGATCAGGAACTGCGAGGTCTCGAGCGTCAGCGCGCCGCGCCATTCGTTGACCGCCGACTCGCGGATGTCCGAGGTCCGCGGGTCCTTGGCCGCCACGTAGTCGAGCAGGTCGGACCGATCGCTGGCTGGCGGCGGGCTGGGGAAGCTCCCCATCGAGCCGAGCGGCTGCGGCGGATCCGACAGCCAGACGCCCATCGTGATCGCCTCGTCGCCCTCCTGGCCGGTGCGCTGCCGGTCGTGCACGACGACGACGGTCGGCGCGACGAACTGGACTCGGCCGGGCAGGAAACGCGGGTCTTCCTCGGCCAGGTAGACCCACTCGATGCGCGGCGCGTCGCCAAGCCGCTGGTCCGGCTCGGCGAGCGTCTTCGCGACGTCGCCCACCAGCGACGGTAGCGCCTCGAGCGACGGCAGCCGCTCCGCGAAGCGCAGCGCGATCCGCCGCAACCACAGCGGCGATTGCTCGAGGTTTTCGCCCAGGTTCCAGCACTCGGCGAGCGCCTCCGCGCGCCGCTCGGGCGGCAGCGCCGCGAGTGAGCCCGGGATCAGCCGGTTCCAAGCCAGCGTGAAGAAGCTTCGGCCGACGCTCTCGGGAAAAAGGTAGCCGAGACCGATCGCCTCGCAGCCGAGGCGCAGGTAGCTCTCGAGCAAGCGCTGCGCGTCCTGCTCCGGCGTTCCCGCCGCGACCAGCTTCTCGGCGAGCGCGCGAGTGGGGCCCGAGACCAGGCCCCGCCACAGCTTCGAATCGAAGCGCACGAAGCGAGCGCGAGCCTCGGTTTCGAGGTCGCTAGCCAGGTCGCCCATGCGCCGCTACTTGACTTTGGCCCGGATCAGCCAGTGCGCCTGATTCTGGTAGCGGCTGTACATCGACTTCAGGTGGATCAGGTCCTCGTAGACCGGTCCCGACAGTTCTTGCTTCGTCATCAGCTTGCTCATCAGGGCCTGGATCTTGCCGATCTGAGTCTTGATCGGCCCGAGCAATACGCCCTCGAGGCCCTTGTCGAGCTCGGCTCGCAGCGCACGCACCTCCTTGCGCACCGGCTCGTGACGGCCGTACTGCTCCATCGCCATGTCGAACATGTTGCGGATCCACGCTACCCGGTCCTGGAGCAGCACGCGCCGGCCCTTGGTCTCGAAGAACGGGCTGCGCTGGTTCGGCACCAGCTTCTCGTGAAGCACCCAGGGCAGGATCTGGCGCACGTCTTCGAGCTCCACCGTGTCGTGGCTGCGGAAGAACGCCAGCGCCTTCGCGAAGTGGAGCGACGTCTGGTAGGCGCGCGCCGAGACGCCGTTCTCGGTCTGGGTGCAGAGATGCACCTTCTTGTCGAGCGGGCATTCCTCGTTGCACACCGCCGACACGGTCTTGCCCGCGAGTTTCAGGGTGTCCTTGCTCTTGGCCTCGAACTGCGGCGACGCCATCCGGCAGAAATCGAGCGGACCCAGGAAGAACCCGAGCCGCTCGATCACGGCGTCCGGGATCGCGACCGACAGGATCGCCGCGAACGCCTTCTCCAGCTCCTTGGCCGTGAACACGATGTCCTTGGGCACCAGCTCTTCGGGCGTCTTGTCGGCCTCCAGCCGCTTCAGCAACGTGCCGAGGAAGCCCGAGTTGAAGGAGGTGGCTCGCACCACCACGTCGATCCGGTCCTTGAGCGCTTCGATCACTTGGAACGTGCCGCCGCCGGCGTCGTCGTTCGCCGTCAGGAACCAGCTCGAGCGGCCCGCGTAGACGTACTGGTCGAACATCTCGGCGTAGCCCTCGGCCATCAGCGACAAGAGCGCCGACTGGGTCTTGGTCGGGATCCGGTTGTACTCGTCGATGATCTTGACCCGCTCCGCGATCCACTTGCGCCAGCCGATCTTGATCGCCGACATGTCCTCGGCCTTCAACATGTCGGACGGCAGCGGTGCGCCGAGCAGGTCGGCGATGCTGAGCTGCGGATGACCGCGCTGGATCGAACGGCGCACCTCGTCGCGGCTCATCCCCGACAACAGCGCCATCAAGATCGCCGAGGTCGTCTTGCCGCGGCCCGGTCCACCCACCAGCAGCGCGCGCCGGCACGAGAACAGCGTCAGCATCGGGATCAGCACGAAGGAGCTGTAGCTCATCTCTTCGTGGAGCAGGATCTCGTCGCCGCCGCTGCCCTTCAGCGACGACTTCCCGCCGTACTCGATGTCGTAGTACGGGCAGATGATGGCGTTGTTGGTGATCCACCAATAGGCCTGCCGGATCTTCTC
>CAZVOI010001097.1:0-2343 GCA_964628275.1 uncultured Acidobacteriota bacterium
GCCTACCGCGACTACTTCTCGACCGATCTCTTGATGTTCGAGATCCCTCGAGACGACGGCCGCCTCAAGAACAAAGCCGAAGTGCTGACGCTGCTGCTCGCCACGCCGGGCACGCGGGCACGCCAGCCGCTCGCGCTGTCCAGCGCCTTCCTGAAGCGGAACCCGCTCCACCAACTGAGCGTCGCCGGACACGAGCTGGTCGTGATCACGAGCCGAGACGGGGCCAATCGCGTCTATGCGAGCGCTGGCGTGCGGTTCGTGAGCCGGAGCCCTGACGGAAGGCTCACGGATTCTGACGGAGCGGCGTGGCGCGTCTCGGAAGAGGCGATCGAAGCGGAGCAGGACCGCCGCCGCTTGCTCCGGGTGCCCGCGCGTCGCGCCTTTTGGTTCGGTTGGCACGCTCAGTTCCCGGAGACTGTGCTGATTCGATAATCGGCGGAGCTACGGCTTCGAGGGCGGGTGGCGGATCGCCTCGGGCGACCGCTCGCGATCCAGGGGCTCGACCTTGATCGTCCAGCGCAGCGGCAGCGAAGCCGGCGCGTAGCACACCTTGTCACTGCACACCTGATACTCGAGCGTGCCGGCGAGCTCGAGCGCCGGCGCTTGAGTTTTCAGCAGCTCGACGAACTCTCGCCCGCCAGCCAGCGTCACGTCCTGCGTCACCCGGAAGCGGCCCTCGAACACCGGCACCGTTTCGTCGAGCGGCTCGAAGCGATACGGCTTCGCGGCTGGCAGCGCGGTTTCATGAACTGTCACCAGCGGATGCG
This sequence comes from uncultured Acidobacteriota bacterium, assembly GCA_964628275.1. GTDB lineage: Bacteria > Acidobacteriota > Vicinamibacteria > Fen-336 > Fen-336 > CAZVOI01. The sequence continues at coordinate 768 of CAZVOI010001097.1, forward strand.
GGTCGAGGCGCAGCCGTAGCGGGCGGTAGCCGGTGACTCCAGGCGCGTAGGCGTGCATCATCGGTTTCATGTCGAAATCCAGGACCAACGTCACTCGTTGGCCGGGAGCCGCTGCCGCGTTGCTCGACGACGTTCGAAGCGTGAAGGTAGGGGTGCTGGTCTCACTAGCGCCAACCTGTGGGACCTCGCCGGCCAGGGTGAGCGCGCTCGCCGCGGTCCTTCGCTCGGCGTAGGTTCGCTCGAAGTACCGGGCGCGGACGACTCCCTTGGCGTCGGTCACGAACGTGCCGGGATACGGCACCCCATGCGCCAGGTTGCCCGGCGCGTAGTCCGCTTCGTTCTGGATCCCGAAGGCGCGGATCACCTTGGAGTCGGGATCCGACAACAGCGGGAACGAGATGCGCTTACGCGTCGCGAAGTCCTTCAAGATCGCGAGGCTGTCGTAGCTGAGCGCGGCGACGCCCAGGCCGCGCTTACGGAATCCCTCGAGTTGGCTCTCCAGCTCCACGAGCTGGACTTTGCAATACGGTCACCAGTCGGCTGAGCGATAGAAAACGAGCACCAGCCCGTTCGGACCCATCAGCGACGAGATACTTCGAGTTCGACCGTCCTGGTCCTGAGCCTCGAAACGGGGGAGCGACGCTCCCACGGCTGGCCCGAGCGCTGCCGGGTCTTGGGGAGCAGGGCTCGCGGCTAGAGGCGACTGCGCCATCAATAGAGCCAAGAGCGTGAGCATGCGCCTAGGCCTTCTGCGCCTGCGCGACGCGCAGCAGCGCCTTGATGTAGCCGAACGTGTACGCGAAGGCCTGCTTGCCGCCTTCGTCGCCGGCGATCTGCGGGACGTGATCGGGCATCAGCATGCCATCGTAGCCCACCTCCTGATAGACACGCAGCGCGTGCAGCATGTCCACGTCGCCGTCGTCGATGAAGGTCTCGCGGAAATCCAGGAAGCGGCCCGCGATGTTGCGGAAGTGGACGTTGAAGATCTTCTTGCGCTCGCCGAAGTAGCGGATCACGCCGAAGATCTCCTTGCCCGGATCCTGCAGCATCTCCGCCACCGTGCCCTGGCAGAAGTTCAATCCGTGATACGGGCTCTCGCGGATCGAGACGAAGCGCTTCAACCCCGCCACGCTGCCGAGCACGGTCTCGACGCCGCGGTAGCCCTTGCCGGGCGGCATGCCGGGATCCTGCGGATGGCAGGCCAGCCGTACCTTGTGCTCGTTGGCCACCGGCACCACGCGATCCAGGAAGTACGTGATCCGCTCCCAGTACATGTCGGCAGAGACCGGCCCAGCCTCGGTGAGCGGCGGGTCCTGCTTCGCCTTCGCGTAAGAAAACGTGCTGTAGCGCGCGCCGCCGCGGCCGATGGTGGGCTCGGTGCGCACGACGCCGAGCAGCGTCATGTTGTACTTCAGCGACGGGATGCCGGCGCGGGCGGTGTTGCGGATCATCGTGCAGACGTCGTCGATCTCCTTGTCGCGCTCCGGGCTCTTGCCGAGCATCAGGTTGGGCATCTCCGCCCGCGTGATGTAGTGCGAGCTCATCGGCAGCGGGATCATGTCGAGTTGGATGCCAA
>CAZVOI010001098.1:0-2234 GCA_964628275.1 uncultured Acidobacteriota bacterium
CCCGCGCAGCCGTACTTCTCGGGCAGGGTCGCGCACAGGAGCGCCATCCCGGCGATCTCGGGGATGACCTCGGCGGGGAAGTACGCCTCCTCGTAGGCCTTCTCGACCAGGGGCAGGTAGCGGTCCTCGACCCAGTCGCGCACGTGATCGCGGATCTGCCGCTCCTCGTCGCTGAGGAGCGAGTCGATCTCGTAGAAATCCACGCCGTTGAAGCGGGGCATGCAGTCTCCTTCGCGGTGCTGCTGCGGTGTGATTCGGAAGTCGATGGCGGCAGTATAGGGAAGCCTCCCGGGGCCGACAACGACGCCCGGCCACCGCTGCGGTCGGCGGCCAAGACGCGCCCGTCGTGCGATGATTGCGCGGACCGGGTCGATGCAATAGCTTCCCTCGCGCGATGCCGACACCCGACCATCCGGAGGTGACCCCATGCCACGCCCGCAGGCCTTCCTGGTCCCGGTCCTCCTGCTCATGAGCTCGGGGACGGCGGGCGACGCGATCTCCGCTCGCGGTGTGGCCACCCGCTCGGTCGTGTGGGCGAAGCACGGCATGGTGTGCGCGGCCCAGCCGCTCGCCGTCCAGGCCGGGATCGAGATGCTGAAGCAGGGCGGGAGCGCCATGGACGCGGCGATCGCCGTCAACGCCTGCCTCGGCCTGATGGAGCCGACCGCGAACGGTCTCGGCGGCGATCTCTTCGCCATCCTCTGGGATCCGAAGGCCGGCCAGGTCGTGGGGCTCAACGCCTCGGGACGTGCGCCGCTCGCCCTCACCGCCGATCAGGTGCCGCCCGACTCCGTGGGCACGGTCCCGCTCTATTCGCCCTACGCCTGGACGGTGCCGGGCGCATGCGACGGCTGGTTCGAACTGCACGCGAAGTACGGCAAGCTGCCGATGCGCACCGTGCTCGCGCCGGCGATCCGATACGCCGAGGAGGGCTTCCCGGTTTCCCCGGTGATCGCCGAGAACTGGGCGACCGGCGCGCGGCGCAACGCCGGGAAACCCGGGTTCAAGGACGTCTTCATGCCTGGAGGTCGAGCGCCGCGTGAAGGTGAGCTCTTTCGCAACCCGGCGCTCGCGAAGACGCTGCGTCTGCTTGCGGAAGGCGGGCGCGACGCCTACTACAAGGGACCGGTCGCCGAGGCCATCGTGCGGTTCTCGAAGGCGAACGGCGGGTTCTTCGCGGCTGAGGACTTCGCGCGCCACCGCTCGACCTGGGACGCGCCGATCGCGACCGACTACCGCGGCTACCGCGTCTGGGAGCTGCCGCCGCCGGGACAGGGGCTGGCGGCGCTCCAGCTCATGAACCTGCTCGAGAACTATGATCTCAAGTCGATGGGGCGCGAGTCGCCGGACTTCTGGCACACGTTCGTCGAGGCCAAGAAGATCGCCTTCGCCGATCGGGCCCGCTACTACGCCGACCCGGCCTTCGTGGCGGTCCCGGTCGAGCAACTGCTCTCGAAGGACTATGCGAAGACGCGCTCGGCGCTGGTGGACATGAAGCGCGCGGCGCTCACGGATCAGCCCGGCGACGTGGCGGTGCTCAACCGCAAGGAGACGACCTACCTGTGCACCGCCGACGAGAGCGGGCTCATGGTCTCGCTCATCCAGAGCAACTACACCGGATTCGGTTCGGGATACGCCGTGCCCGAACTGGGGTTCGGACTCTCGAATCGCGGCGGCTGCTTCGCCCTCAAGGCGGGACATCCCAACCGGCTCGAGCCCGGCAAGCGGCCGTTCCACACCATCATCCCGGCGTTCCTCACGAAGGACGGCGCGCCGTTGATGGCGTTCGGCCTGATGGGGGGCGACATGCAGCCGCAGGGTCACGCGCAGGTGCTGGTCAACCTCATCGACTTCGGCATGAATCTCCAGGAGGCGGGGGACGCCATCCGCTTCCACCACGAGGATTCGAGCGAGCCCATGGGCACGGTGATGACGGACGGCGGCCTGCTCCACATCGAGGACGGCCTGCCCGTGGAACTCCTCGACGAGCTCAAGCGCCGTGGCCACGCGATGAAGCCCGAGCCGGTCGGAGGCTACGGTGGCTACCAGGCCATCTGGCGCGACCCGGTGACCGGGATCTACTCCGGCGCCACCGAGAAGCGGAAGGACGGCTGTGCGGCCGGCTACTGAGGGAGAGCGCGTGAGGCCCGCCATGCGGATGTCGGGCGGGCCGCCCCGGGTCGCCCGGGCTGGATGGCTCGCGCTGGGTCTCGCACTTCTGCTGTGGCCCGTCG
>CAZVOI010001099.1:0-4377 GCA_964628275.1 uncultured Acidobacteriota bacterium
ATCGCCTCGGGCGACCGCTCGCGATCCAGGGGCTCGACTTTGATCGCCCAGCGCAACGGGAGCGAGGCCGGCGCGTAGCAGACCTTGTCGCTACAGACCTGGTACTCGAGCGTGCCGGCGAGCTCGAGCGTCGGCGCTTGAGTTTTCAGGAGCTCGGTGAACTCTCGCCCTCCAGCCAGCGTCACGTCCTGCGTCACTCGGAAGCGGCCCTCGAACACCGGCACCGTTTCGTCCAGCGGCTCGAAGCGATACGGTTTCGCGGCGGGCAGCGCGGTTTCATGAACCGTCACCAGTGGATGCGTGTCGAGCCGCAGCAGTAGCGGGCGGTAGCCCGTGACTCCAGGGGCGTAGGCGTGCATCAGAGGTTTCATCTCGAAATCCAGCACCAGCGTCAGTCGCTGTCCCGGCGCCGCCGCCGCGTTGCTCGCCGACGTTCGAAGCGTGAAGGTCGGGGTGCTGGTCTCGCTGGTGGCGACGTTCGGCATCTCGCCGGCCAGCGTCAAAGCACTCGCCGCGGTCCTTCGCTCGGCGTAGGTCTTCTCGAAGTACCGGGCGCGAACGACTCCCTTGGCGTCGGTCACGAACGTGCCGGGATACGGCACCCCGTGCGCCAGGTTCCCGGGCGGGTAGTCCGCTTCGTTCTGGATCCCGAAGGCGCGAATCACCTTGGACTCGGGATCCGACAGCAGCGGGAACGAGATGCGCTTGCGCGTCGCGAAGTCCTTGAGGATCGCGACGCTGTCGTAGCTGAGCGCGGCGACGCCCAGGCCGCGCTTACGGAATCCTTCGAGTTGGCTCTCCAGCTCCACGAGCTGGACTTTGCAGTACGGTCACCAGTCGGCGGACCGATGGAACACCAGCACGAGCCCGTTCGGACCCATCAGGGACGCGATGCTTCGGATTCGGCCGTCCTGGTCCTGCGCTTCGAAGCCAGGGATCGGCTGTCCCACAGCCGGCCCGAGCGCCGCCGGGTCAGTGGGACGAGGGCTCGCCGGCTGAGTCGCTTGGGCGACCAGAACCGCCAACAGCGGGATCAGGCGCATCCGGGTATTCTCCTGGAAAACATCGAGGCTAGCCCTTCTGGGCTTGCGCGACGCGCAGCAGCGCCTTGATGTAGCCGAACGTGTACGCGAAGGCCTGCTTGCCGTCGGTGTCGCCGGCGATTTGCGGGACGTGGTCCGGCATCAGCATGCCGTCGTAGCCGACCTCCTGGTAGACGCGCAGCGCGTGGAGCATGTCGACGTCGCCGTCGTCGATGAAGGTCTCGCGGAAATCCAGGAAGCGGCCCGAGATGTTGCGAAAGTGGACGTTGAAGATCTTCTTGCGCTCTCCGAAGTAGCGGATCACGCTGAAGATCTCCTTCCCCGGGTCCTGCAGCATCTCCGCCACGGTGCCCTGGCAGAAGTTGAGGCCGTGGTATGGGCTCTCGCGGATCGAGACGAAGCGCTTCAGCCCTGCCACGCTGCCGAGCACCGTCTTGACGCCGCGGTAGCCCTTGTCTTCCGGCATGCCGGGGTCTTGAGGGTGGCAGGCCAGGCGCACCTTGTGCTCGTTCGCGACCGGGACCACGCGTTCCAGGAAGTACGTGATGCGCTCCCAATACATGTCGGCCGACACCGGCCCCGCTTCGGTGAGCGGCGGGTCCTGTTTCGCCTTCGCGTACGAGAACGTGCTGTAGCGGGCGCCGCCGCGGCCGGTGCTGGGCTCGGTGCGCACGACGCCCAGCAGCGTCATGTTGTATTTTAGCGAAGGAATGCCGGCCTGCGCGGTGTTGCGGATCATCGTACAGACGTCGTCGATCTCCTTGTCGCGTTCCGGGCTCTTGCCCAGCATCACGTTGGGCATCTCCGCCCGCGTGATGTAGTGCGAGCTCATCGGCAGCGGAATCATGTCGAGTTGGATGCCGAAGGACTGGACGCGCTCGCGAAACCGCGTCAGCGACTCGACCGACCATTTGTCGTCGAGACCCTCGGAGGGCAGCGCGCCACAGATGTTGTTGACACCGAGCGCGGCGAGCACGCGCAGGATCTCGTCGGTCGAGCCGTGCTGTGTTCCGACTTTCGGGAGCGAGAGCTTGGCCGGAGCCGCCATCGCCAGGCTCTTGGGCTCGATGCGGGCGCTGGCCTCGCCCGCCAATGCCCCGAGAACGCCCGCGCTCGCCAGCGTGCCAAAGGCGCGTCGATCGATGGCGCTCGTCGTTTTCTGTGGCTTAGGGTTCATCGGTTCTCCTCCGGATGCTGGTTGATCATAGTTCGGACACGTGATTAGCCCTGGGGCCAGGCCGGCGGGAAGAACCGGACTTTCAAGGGACGGCGCAGTCGCGCCTCGAGGGCCTGCAGGTCGGCCCGGTCCGCCGGGGTCCCGCGGTCGGCCTTGCCGTTCGGCAGCAGCGTGACGACCGCGGTGGAGCTGAATGGGCCCTTCTTGCCTTGGCCGATGGAAACCTGGGTGCCGTCGGCGGCGAGGGCCGACCGATTCTCCACGATGTCCGCCTCGCCGATCACCGCGAACAGCAGACCGAGCGCGCCCGAGGTGGGGCGGCCGCGCAGGCCGTCGACCTCGGCGTAGAGGACCATGTCGCCGTAGTCGACGACCTTGTAGCTCAGCACACGCTCGAAGGTCACGCGCAGCGTCGGCGTCGAGAGCGTGTCGTCGTACGAGTAGGATCGCGCGACGCCGGGACCGTCGGGCCAGCTCGTCCGCACGCTGACCACCAGCCGCGGCAGCGGATCGGTGGCGCGCTCGTCGAGCAGGCGCCCCCGGCGGTAGTCGAGCAGTGTGTCCTGGCGGTTCTCGTGGGCTAGCCGCGCGTAGAGCGGCGCCTGCTCCGGCGCCAGCCCGGTGCGATCGAGGAAGGCGTGGTACCAATCGGCGTGGCTGATGAACAGCGGCACGCCCTCGGCATTGCGCGCGAACGCTTCCCGCGCGAGCCGCAGCAGCACCTCGGCCTGCAGCCGGGCGCCGTTCGGCGTGGCTGTCAGATCGTAGCCGCGGCTGATCGCCATGACCTCCGCGAGCCGCTCGCGGCTCACCACCTCCACGCCGGCCGGCGCGTTCGGCGTGGCTGTCGGGCGCGCATCCGGCCAGGCGGTCGCCCCGAGCGCCATGCCGAGCAGGGTCCAGCCGGGAAGCACCCGGTGGCTCACTTCATCCTCTTCAATCTACTGCCGGGCACGGATCGCGGCTTCCACTCCGGACGGCCGCGCGAGGTCACTCTAGGCCCAAGGTCGCCCGCGCCACGCGGCGCCCGCGTAGAGTGCGCCCAGTCCGAGAATCGCCGTGGCCGAGAGCGTCAGGCCCAGGTGGTGCCGCACGATCCCGAGGCCGATCCCCAGCCCTCCGCCCGCAAGGCAGCCCGCGGCAAGAAGCCCGGCCGTGAACCGCGCCGCTCGACCGAAGGATCGCCGGCTAACGACCATGAGCCTGGGGATTTCGAACGGTACCGAGAATTGTGCTCAGCACGCCTCCCTGCTGTTCACCGACAAGGTCGGACGGTTCACACTCCCGAATGGCTCGTGACGACGATCTGCAGCTTCGGAAATATTCGGCGCAGCACATAGCCCTTGTATTCCGTCGAGCCGACAACCTCGGGGAAGCCGTCCCCATCCACGTCGACGAAGGGCCGTGATCCCCCGTCCACGAATGAATACAGTTCTTCCCAGCCGGATGTGGGTGAGGCCCGGTAGACCGTTGTTCGAACCTCGTTGTAGTCACCGCATTCCGCGCTTCCGTCAGGGCAGGGTAACCAGTAGTCCACGACCAGGTACTGGTGTCGCTCGCGGGTTTCGTCGGTGGAGATCCTGAATCGGGCGTTCCGGCGGGCGAATTGCTGAAGCCTGGCCAATGACCCGCCGGGCGCCTCCTGGTTCAGCGAGCCCAACAGCGCGCTGTAGGCCTCCGCCACTTCCGGTGTCGTATCGGCAGGCTTGGGTTTCTCGCAGCCTTGCGCGGCGGCCGCGAGCAGGACGGTGACGAGAAGCAGGGGGTGCTTCACGACAGCGACTATGACGCGCACGGTGGCTTGCGCGCAAATGGCGTGGGCCCGCGGGCGCACGGCCCCACCGCGTGCGGGAGCTGGAAGCGTGGGGTCGCTGCAGGCAGCGTTGGATCAGCGGCGCGCTAGGCGAGATGCTTCAAAATCTCCGCGAAGCGCGGGGTGCCGCGCAACGCGTCGAGGTTGTTGTCGTTCTCGACCCAGCCGCGCTGGTTGAATCCGCCATCCACCGCGCGCTCCAGACAGTCGAGCGCCTCGTCGGCGACGCCGGCCATCGCCTTGATACACGCGATGTTGTAGAGGAGCATCGGGTCGGTCGGATCGAGTGCTGTGGCGCGATCGGCCCATGCGAGGCCCGCTTCGATCCGACCCAGCGCGACGAG
>CAZVOI010001100.1:0-5728 GCA_964628275.1 uncultured Acidobacteriota bacterium
TGGCGTTGCTGCCGTAGAGCAGGGTGGCCGGACCGCGCACCACGTCGATCTGGTCGGAGTTGGCCGGGTCGAGGGTGACACCGTGGTCCCCCGACTGGCTCGAGAGATCGCCCGTGCGCGCGCCGTTTTCGAGGACGAGGACGCGGTCGCCGTCCAGCCCGCGGATGACGGGCCGCGCCGGTCCCGGGCCGAAGGCGCGCATGTTCACCCCCACTTCGTTCTCCAGGGTGGCGCCGAGGGTGGGTTGCAGCTTCTCGGTCAGGTCGACCCCCCCGATCACCGAGGTGGGCTGGTAGGACTCGAAGGTGTCGCGCCCAGTCAGGCTGACCGTGAGCGACTCGGAGAAGTGGACGCGGCGCCGTCGTTTCGATCGCCGGCACCGGCCGCGAGGCTTGCCCTTGGCGTCGGTGACCTGCACTTCGACGCCGGAGGCGGCATGAGCGGCGGTAGCCGCGAGAAGGAGGAAGGTGGCAGCTGCAAGGACGAAGGCAAACGGAGAATGGGAACGCCGCATCGTGAAACCTCGCCGGTCGGATCGAGTGGATCGAAGCCACGCAAGGGGCCCTGAGCCGGTTGCTCCGGCCGACCGGGGTGTGCTGAAGCGCGCTTCTGTGGGCTGGCACGCTCCTTGAGCATCACAAAGACGCGGTCATGTGGACCTCGCTCCCTGGCGAGCGGTTGTCGGGCGCCGGGAGCGCCTCTGTATGCGGTTGAGCAGGAAGGAGTTGCGCGGTTGCTCATGGTGAATGCGGACATCACGGTGGACCAGCGCGAGACCCTGCGGGACCTGCGTTTGTACTTCCGGCAGCGGCTGCCTGCCCCGAAAGTGGCTGGATTGCTGCCACGGCTCGCGCCTGGCAACGCCGAGGCCGTTGCCCGAGAGCTCCTCGACTGGGCGGAGAGGCTGAGCGGCCCCGCAAGCTTCCAGGAGAGCCTCTCGGCCGCGTTTCGACGTCTCTTGTCGCTGGGGTCGCTCCCGTCGGATCGCCGTTGGGCTTTCTTTCGCGAGGTCGCGAACGTCCTTCTCGCCCGGCTGCCGGTGGCAGAGCAGGAGGGGCTCGCGCGCATGATCGCGCCGCTGCTGCTGGCCGAGCCGCCAGCCCGGGCGCCCCGCAAGGACGGCGCTTCCGCTCCGAGTCCGCCCGCCGCCAGCCCCCGGCGTCTCACGCTCATCCTCGACCGCCTGGACGCCTCGACCGAGAGCGAGGCGCGCCGCCAGCCCACCGCCCAGCTCGTCGCCGAGGCCGTGCTCACCGCGACGCTGGCCGCGACCACGGCCGCGGATCTCGAGCGCGGCCTCTCGGATCTGCGGCACCGCGGGTTCGTGCGGGGGACCGCCGACTTGTTCCGGGTCCTCGTGCAGGCGCTGCCACCCTGGCCGCTGCCCGATCTCACGGCGCGCACCGCGCCGGCGGTGAGCGCGATCGAACGGCTGGTGAGCCTGGCGCCGGACGCCGAGCAGGTCGCGCGCCGCTTTCACGAGCTCGTGGAAGCGGGAGTCGACACCTTCAACAAGGGCGCCTTGGACCGGGCCGAGATCGTCTTCGGCCTCGTGCAGCGACTGCTCGACCGGCGCGTGATCGACCCGCAGGCGGTGGAGCCCCTGCGTGCCAGCGGTCACGAACGTCTCGATCTGGACCGCCTCGGGCGTCTGCTCGAGGGCGAGGACCGACGCGAGATCCCCCGCTCGCTGCTGCGCTTCTACCGCGTGTTCGATCCGACCGCGCTGCTCGACAAGCTGCACCGCGAGCCGGCGCGGCAGCGACGCGGCCGGCTGCTCGCCTTCCTCGAGGCCCACGGCACGGACGGACGCCACGCTGCATTCGAGCGGCTGAGGCGCCGGCCCGAGCAGCTACAGGACGTCTTCCTGCTGCGCAACCTCGTGCATCTGCTTCGCCGCATCCCGGCGAGGGAGTCGCCGTGGCTGCCGGAGCAGGAGCTCGGACGGGTCGTCAGGCTGCTGGTTCCGGAGAACCCGCCGTTCCTGGTGCGCGAGGTGCTCGCCTACTTGGCGGAGAAGCGTCACCCGGTGGCCGAGCAGGTGCTGGTGCGGTTCGTGAGAACGCTCGAGGACGCCCTGCTATCCCTGCCGGCGGGATGGAAAAAGGCCGAGCGCGAGCAGTGGCAGGCCTACCTCGACGAGAGCTGTGCCGCGCTCGCCCAACACGCCACACCTGCAGCGTGGCAGGCGCTCGTGGATCATGGCCTGCGGGCCGAGCCGAAGTTCCGCCGCCCGGTGCGCCGCCTGGCCAGCCTCGGGAGGGAGAACCTGAGCGGCCAGCCGACGCTCGTCGCCCGTCTGGTCGCCGCCGCGCGGAACGAGATTCCCCGGGGATTGCTCGCGCGGTCCACTCCTGAGCAAGGCGAGCGGCTTCGGCACCTCGTCGCGGCGCTCGCCCACACGCGGACAGCCGAGGTCCAGGAGCTGCTCGAGGTGCTGGCCGAGCGGCTCCCCGACGACGACGTGGGGCGGCGCGCTACGCGCATACTGGCCGACGCGGCCGGCGAGGCAGCGGGCGGGTTCGATCCCTCGCAGGGGGCGACGTTGTCCGGAGACCTGCGCGCCTTCGGCCTGCCTACCCTCCTGCAGAACCTCGCTGATTCGAGCGTCACCGGGGCCTTGAGGCTGCTCGACAGCCGCGGGCAGCGAGCGGCCACCATCGAGTTCGAACAAGGACGTCTCGCGGGCGCTCGATACGGCCGTCTCCAGGGACCAGAGGTCGTCTACCAGCTCCTCGAGCGCCCCGTCCGAGGCACGTTCGCCTTCGTTCCGCGAATGCCCGGCGCCCCGTCCGAGACCGCCGCTCCTCGGGAGATCACGCTGCTCCTGCTCGAGGGGCTCCGTCGCCACGACGAGCTGCGGCGGGCGGCGGTGATCGTGCCCGACAACGCCAGGCTCGAGGCGACCGACCTGCCACCGCGAGCGGTCGCGGGCGAGGAAGACATCGATCTCGTCATCTCGCTATGGGAGAAGGCCGGAGCCGGAGCGACACCCCGCGAGTGCGAGCGCAGGCTCGCCGCCGATGCCTACCGCATCCGCCGCTGTCTCGCGGAGTGGGTGGAGGAGGGGGCCTTGCGGCTGCGGGCCGACGACGGCCCTCACGGGAACACAGCCCGCCCGGCGTCGTAGACTCTGGTGAAAGCCCGGAGGCTCTCGTGGCCAAATTCCTGCTCTGGCTGATCCTGCTCGTGCTGTGCTGGCCGCTCGCGCTCCTCGCGCTGGTGCTGTACCCGGTCGTCTGGCTGCTACTGCTGCCCTTTCGTCTCGTTGGCATCGCCGTAGGCGGAGTCCTCGCCCTCGTGAAGGCCGGAATCCTGTTGCCGGCGCGATTGCTGCGCGGACCCTCCGCCGCGTGAAGCGGGTCGGCCCCGGGCTCGGCGGGATGACCCAGTCCAGCGAGTGGCAGTCAGCCAGAAGGCCTACCGCTTGAGCACGTCCTCGAAGAAGGCGAGCGCCCTCGGGTCGCCGCTCTGGCCCAGCCAGAACATCGCCTGCTTCCGCACCTCGTAGCTCTGGTGGGTATGGGCGCTGCCCCGAAGGCGGAGGACCGAGTGAATGGCCCCTACGAGGTCACAGAAGGGGACAACTATCAACTAATGTGATAGACTTGCCCCGTGCTCGACTACCTGGTGACGAGCCGCGCGAGGCGGCAGCTTCTTCGGCGGCTGTGGGCCGACCGGGCCCGGGGGAGTGTCAGCGCACTCGCCCGCGCTGCCGGGGTGAGCTTCGCCGCGGCACACCGCGAACTCGAGGCCATGAGAGCCGCTGACCTGGCCGTCGCCGAACGTCACGGCGTCGCGACGGTTTACCGCGCGAAGCTCGCCCATCCACAGGCAGACGTCCTGAGGGCCTTGCTGACCGCGGCACCGCCCGTCCATGTCCACGCGGACGAGCAAGAGCTAAGGGGACAGTTGGCGGCCCTGGGAGCTCCGCTCGGAGGGCCGGCCCCAAAGAGCCGCCATCGCCCCGCGGAGGAGGTCCTCGCGGAAGGGCTGGTCCTGGCCCACCACAGCCCGACCGTCGCCCGAGTTCTCCCCGTCACCTTCTGGCAGCAGCGCGAGAAGCTCGACTATGAGAGCCTGGAGCAAGCAGCCACGCAGCGGGACGAGCGCCAGGCCCTGGGCTTCTACCTGGAGCTGACGGGCCAGCTTGGCGGCGACCCGTCCCTCGTGCGCCGCGCAGGCGGTCTTCGAGATGGCCGTAGAACGGCCCTGCGGCCCTTCTTCTCGGCCGGGCGCGGACCCCTTGCCCTGGCCGCGGCCCGCGAGAAGTCTCCCGCTCTCGCTCGACGTTGGGGCTTCCTGATGAACATGGAGCTCGAGAGCTTCGCCACGGCCTTCCGCAAGCACGTCTCGGCCGCGGCGTGAGGTACTACGTCCGGGCCGAGATCGAACGCTTCCTGAGAGCGGTGGACAAGGCCCTCGAGCGGCGCGTGACGATCATCGTCATCGGTGGGGGCGCAGCGGCCCTGAAGTATCGGATCGACGATCCGACCACGGACATCGACACCTTCAACTCTCTTGGCGCCGATCTCAGGCGTGCGATCGAAGCCGCACGGGAGGCGACCGGCTTGCCCATGCCTTTCGAGCAGAGCCGAGTCGCCGATGGGCCGTATGGCTTCGAGGATCGACTGCTCCGTGCCCTGCCGAGCCTGATGCGACTCACCGTGCTCGTGCCCGAGCGTCACGACCTGGCCCTGATGAAGACGGTGCGGGGCGATCAGGCCGACTTCGCAAAGCTGCAGGCCATCCACGAGCGAACGCCATTCGACCTCTCGGTGCTGCTCCAACGCTACGAGGCGGAGATGAGTCACGTCGTGATCGATCCGCGGCGGCTACGAGGGAACTTCCTGGCCCTCGTCGAGAGCCTGTTCCCGGAAGCCGCGGCCCTCGTCAAGAGGGCGCTCGAGGGGTCAGAGCAGCGGGCCCAGCTCGGTGCCTTCCTTTCGTCGCCGGCGGCCCCCCTCAGTGAGCGCCGACGCTCACCGCGGCGTTCTGTCCGCCGGCGCTGACCCACCGCGGGCCCGGCGCAGCACGCGGCTCCTGCGGCGGAGGCCTCCTGCTTGCCGGCCGGGCGCTTCCCTGAGATTCTCGGCGGATGGCCGGTCGCTTCATCGAGGTCGTGGGGGCGCGTCAGAACAACCTGAAGAGCGTCAGCGTCCGGATCCCGATCGGCGCGGTCACCGCCGTAACCGGGGTCGCGGGGGCCGGCAAGTCCTCGCTCGCGCTCGACGTGCTCTACGCCGAGGGGCATCGGCGCTACGCCGAGACGTTCTCGCCCTACGCGCGCCAGTTCCTGGAGCGGCTCGATCGGCCGCGGGCCGAGCGGATCGAGGGCGTGCTGCCGGCGATCGCGGTCGACCGCACGGCGCCCGTGCGCACCTCGCGCTCCACCGTCTCCACGATGACCTCGGTCGCCGACTACCTGCGCGCGCTCTACGCTCGTGCGGGGGTGCTCCACTGCCGGCAATGCGGTGAGCCAGTGCGCCGCGACACGCCATCCTCGATCGTCGAGAAGCTCGTCGCCGGTGCTTCGGGCCAGGCGGCGCTCGTGACGTTCCCGCACCGGGTCGGGCGCAAGGTCGGAATCGGCGTCGTGCGCGAGGCCTTCGAGAAGGCGGGCTTCCGCCGCGTCCTCGAGCGAGGTGTCGTGGTCCCGATCGAGGAGGCGCGGCTCCACGCGGAGGATGGTGTCGTCACGGTCGTGCTCGACCGGCTCCGCATCCAG
>CAZVOI010001101.1:0-2241 GCA_964628275.1 uncultured Acidobacteriota bacterium
AGACCCCAGGTGTGCGCCGACGCGAGCTTCGCGGCCCGCACGGCGCGCGGGCGGATCGGGCTGAGAGCCGGCGCGCCCACCACCGAGACCACCTCGGGGTCGGCGCGCAGCGCGACGAGCCCGTCGTGGTCGACGGTGCCGAGCATGATGCCGAGCTGCGGGAAGAAGCGATAGGCCTGGGCCGGCTCGCCCAAGCTTGCAGCAAGCGCCAGCGACGAGCCGCCGCTCCGGAAGCTCGGCGCGAGCCGCCGGCCTTCGCGCCTCGAGGCTGCGGCGCCCGTCCCGGTGGCCGCGCGCAGGATCACGATCACTCGCGCCTGTCCACGCGACCGCAACTCCTGGCTCAGGTAGCTGCTCATGGGCTCGATCCGGGTTACAGTCTAGCGCGCTCCGGCGGCCATGGGCATCCTCGACACGGGCGGCAGCTGGCGCGAGCGACCGGCCGGGGCCGCATACGCCGGCCACTTCCTCTTCGGCATCGTGATGGCGCTGCTCGGGGCGATCCTGCCGGCGCTTTCCTCACGGGTCGGAATCGGCCTGGCGCAGGCCGGCACGCTGTTCCTGGTGATGAACGCGTGCCTGCTCGTGAGCAGCCTCGGCCTCGGGCCGGTGATGGACCGCTTCGGGATGAAGCCGCCGCTCGTCATCGGTCCGCTGCTCGCGGGCGCGGGCCTGGCAGTCGTGGCGCTCGCGCGGCACTACGAGCCGCTCGCCTGGGGTGTCGCGCTACTCGGCCTCGGCGGGGGCGCCCTCAACAGCGCGGGCAACACGCTCGTCGCCGACCTGCACGACGCGCCCGAGGCGAGGAGCGCCGCGCTCAACCTGCTCGGCGTCTTCTACGGCATCGGCGCGCTCCTGATCCCGCTCGCGATGGGGCTGCTGCTCGAGGCGGCCGATCTCACGGCGATCCTGCTGGCCGCCGCCCTGCTGTGCGCGGCCGTCGCAATCCGCAACGCGCTCGCCACGCTGCCGACGCCGAAGCAGGAGCGTCAGCTGCCGCTGCGCGAGGTCGTGCGCTTGCTGCGTGAGCCGTTTGTGCTGCTCTTCGCAGCGCTCTTGTTCTTTCAGTCCGGCAACGAGTTCGTGGCCGGAGGCTATGCTTCCTCGTTCCTCGTGCGCGAGACGGGCTTCTCCGTCCGGGCCGCGGCGTGGGGGCTTGCCGGCTACTGGGCCGCGCTGATACTCACGCGGCTCGCGCTGAGCCGCGTGGCGCTGCGGATGGATGGCCCTCGCCTGCTGATCCTGTGCGCGCTCGCCTCGGCGGCCGGCACGGCGCTGCTCGCATTCAGCCGGCACCCGGTGCTTTCGGTTCTGGCTGTCGCGTGGATCGGCGCGGGGCTCGCGGGCATCTTCCCGACGGCGCTCGGGATCGTGGGCGCACGCTATCCAGCCTTCACCGGAACCGTGTTCGGCCTGCTGCTGACGGCCGCGCTCACCGGCGGGACGCTGCTGCCCTGGCTCACCGGCCTGATCGGCGAGACGCACGGACTGCGGCCGGCGCTGGCCGTGGTCGCCGCGCAGTTTCTCGTGATCGCCGCGCTCGCGGCTCTGGCGCGTCACCCCGCCTTCGGCAGCGGCGGCGGGCCGTCGGGGATGTAGGGCCGGTACACGAAGCCGCGGGTTTTCTTCTCGAACTCCGCGTGGACGCGGCCGCCGCCTACTTCTTGCGGACGTCGGCTTTCGTGAGCGCGCCCGCGGGCTTTGGAGTGCCTGGCGACGATGGCGGTGCGGCGAGCAGCAGGACGAGCATCAGGGTCATGAGTGCCTCCCGGGAGGCCGGCCGTTCTACCCGAGGCGGCGCCAGCCTGCGGCCCCTTCACGCGGGCCAAGCTGTCCGCAGCCCCACGCCCCGGTTAGAATCCGAAATGGGGGCGTGTGAGGCCACAGCCGTGAGCCCGTGTGCGCGTGCGCTGGCGGCGATTCTCGTCCTCGTCGTGCCCGCGCTGGCCGTAGCGCAGAACCCTTCGCGGGCACGTAGGCGTGGGACCCCGATCCGGGACTCGATCGATCGCGTGATCGAGCAGGTCGTGCTCGCTCACCTCGTGCCGTGCGAGGCTGCGTCGCGCAAGGGCGTTCCCTGTTTCCCCGTCGGGATCGAGCAGGAAGGGCCGCGTTTCTCCGTGGCCGATGCGCTGCGCCGCTACCGCGGGACAGGCGCGCCCGCCCCCGGGGTCCCCACGGTCGCCGACATCCAGGGCCAGATGTCCGGGGCGCCGCAGTCCGCGTCGGGGGGCGTCGGCA
>CAZVOI010001102.1:0-4211 GCA_964628275.1 uncultured Acidobacteriota bacterium
TCGCTGGGCGGCAACTTCGACTTCGGCGATGCCGAGCCCGAGGGGTTTCCGATCCTGGGGCATGGCTGGTCGGAGCCGTTGCGCGAGGGCGCGATCGGGTTTCGCTACTCGAACAGCCGGCGCTCGTGGCTGCGGATCCCGGTGATGAGCCCGGGAGACTTCGACGTGACGCTCCGGATCCGCGCCGCCTTCGACGCCGCGCCGCTGTCGGTCAACCTGGAGCTGGGCGGCGAGAGCGCGGGCGCAGCGGCGCTCGGCGGCGACTGGCAGGAGCTGAGCTTCCGGCTGCCGGCGCGACTACTTCAGCCGGGCGTCAACGACCTGGCGCTCGTCTATTCGACGACGCCGGCCGACCTCGACCCCGGGTTCCGGGGCCGGAACGCGGCAGGGGCTGTGGACTGGATCCGGTTCCGCCGCGTGGCGGGGCGCTAGCGGCCGGCCCAGAAGACGAGCGACGACTGGGCCCAGCCCTCGACGGCGCTCCAGGCGATCAGCAGCGGCAGCAGGTTGCCGGCGACGAAGATCCAGAGCCAGGCCACGTCGGCGAAGGGCAGTTGGATCGCCGGCCGCGGCGTGCCGCCTTCGGAGACGATCTCCTCGTCGATCGTCATCGTCCGCAGGATCCGCGCGTAGTAGCAGGCGGCGATCGCGGCGTTGACCGCGGCCACGACCGCGTACCACCAGTACTCCGGGCCGCGCTCGACGATCGCTCCGAACACGTACAGCTTGCCCATGAAGCCGACCAGCGGCGGGATCCCCATCAGCGACAGCAGGAAGACCGCCATCGCGAAGCTGAGCAGGGGCGCGCGCCGGAACATGCCCGGATAGTCGCGCAGGTCGAAGCTGCCCTCGTGGCGGTGGATCAGCGTGACCACCAGGAACGCGCCCAGGTTCATCACCAGGTACGCCGCCAGGTAGATCATGATGCCGCGCAGGCCGGTGTCCGACAGCGCGACCACGCCCATCATGATGTAGCCGGCGTGGGCGATCGACGAGTAGGCCAAGAGGCGCTTCATGTTGGTCTGAGTCAGCGCCGCCACGTTGCCGAGCGTCATCGTCATCACCGACACGACCATCAACAGCGACGGCCAGTCGAAGCTGCCGGTCAGGTCCCACTCGCGCGCGCCCGCGCTCGACATCCCGCCGAAGAAGAAGCGGGTCATGATCGCGAAGCCGGCGGCCTTGGGCGCCACCGAGAGGAACGCGGTCACCGGCGTCGGCGCGCCCTGGTAGACGTCCGGGCACCAGAAGTGGAACGGCACCGCCGCGGTCTTGAAGCCGAAGCCGGCGAAGATCAGGAGCGCGATCACGTACAGGGCGAAGTGGTTCTCGTTGGCCAGGCCGGTCGCCAGGAAGCTCCGGATCGCCGGCACGCTGGTCGAGCCGGTGAGGCCGTAGAGCAGCGACAGGCCGTACACCATCGCTCCCGTCGAGACCGCGCCGAACAGGATGTACTTGAGCGAGGCCTCGTTCGACATCCGGTCGCCCTTCATGTACGCGACCATCACGTAGGATGTGATGGAGACCATCTCCAGCGCCAGGTAGATCATCGCCAGGTCGTTGGCCCCCGAGAGCAGCGCGTTCGAGAAGGTGACCGCGAGCAAGAGCGCGTAGAACTCGCCCTGGCCCAGGCCGTGCAGCTCCTTCGAGTTCTCGAAGGTGAAGGCGAGCAGGATCAGCAGCGAGGCCGCGATCAGCAGCGCCTTGAAGAAGGCGCCCATCGGATCCACGACCATCATCCCGGAGAAGATCGGTCCGCCCGCGGCGACCGGGCCCACCATCCCGCCGCACAGGTACAACGCGGCGATCAGCGAGATCGCGGTCAGCCCGCGGTTGATCGCGTTGCGGGCGGCGATCCTGGCGGCGTCCACGATCACCACCAGCAGCAGGCCGGCGACGAGCGCCAGCTCGGGCTGGAAGCGGAGCAGGCTCTTCTGGATCTCGTCCATGCGCTAGCCCTTCAGGATGTCCGCTTCGTCGAGGTTGGGGGTGCGGCGCAGCCGGTACAGCGTCAGGATGATCGCCAGCGCGACCGCCACCTCGGCGGCCGCGATCACGATCACGAACACCGCGAACAGTTGCCCCTGCAGGTTGCCCGCGCCGTAGCGCGAGAACGCGACCAGGTTGATGTTGGCCGAGTTCAGGATCAGCTCGACGCCCATCAGGACGTTGACCGCGTTGCGGCGAGTCAGGACGCCCAGCATGCCGAACGCGAACAGCGCCGCCGACACGACCAGGTAGTGCTGGAGCGTGATCATGCGTCCTTCTTCCGGCGCACGATCATCGCCGCGCCCATCAGCGCGACCAGCAGCAGGATCGAGGCGGCTTCGAACGGCAGCAGGTACTGCCCCATGAACAGCTGGCCGATCTCCTTGGTGGTGGCTGCGGGCGCGCGGCCGGCGCCGGTCGCCCAGCTGGTCCGGAAGGCGCCGCCGACCAGGATCGCGAACACGCCGGCCGCGATGATCAGGCCGGGCAGGAACTGGGTGACCTCGCTCTTCAGCTCGAGGTCGTAGAGCTTGTGGGTGAGCATCACGCCGAACAGCAACAGCACCAGGATCCCGCCGACGTAGACGAGCAGCTGGGTCGCGGCCAGGAAGTCGGCGCCGAGCAGGACGTACAGGCCCGCCACGCCGAAGAAGGTGAACAGCAGCGCGAACGCGTTGTAGATCAGGCTGCGCGCCAGCACCACCACGCCGGCCGAGCCGACCGTGATCAGCGCGAACAGATAGAAGACGACGGCTTCCATTATCGAGCAAGGGGGCGTTGCGTCACGCCCCCTTGAACCCCCGTGCGCTCGCCGAAGTGAATTCGGCTCGCGCACTGTCCGTGATTGTTGGCAGATCGGTCGCTCATGCGCTCACCGGCGGTGGAGGCGGCGTTTCTGCGGCGGGAGGTGCCACAGCCGGCGCTGCCGGCTTGGGCGCGGGCGGTTTCGGGTTCACGGTCAGGAACTTCGCGTCCTTCTTGGCGAAGTGATAGAGGTGCTGGGTCAGGTCGGTCGACGCGAACTCGTACTCGGGCGTCATGTAGATGCAGTCGGTCGGGCACGGGTAGGTGCAGAGGTTGCAGTAGCAGCACAGCGACATGTCGATGTCGAAGGTCACGACGTCGAGCTTGATGCCCTGGCCGTTGGCCGCGAAGATCGGCGCCGCCGTGGGCGCCCGCTTGTCGGCCTTGATGTAGATGCAGTTGACCGGGCAGGCGCGCACACACTGGCCGCAGCCGATGCAGTCCTCGTACTTCATGAACAGCCGCATCCGGCTCTTCGGCGGCAGCGTCCAGCGTTCCTCGGGGTAGTGAAGCGTCACCTTGGAGACGAAGAGATGCCGCCAGGTGATCTTGAGACCGATCACCAGGGTCGAGAGACCCTGCCAGATGTCCAGCAACCACTGCTTCAAGCGGCCATCTCCTCGATCCGGCGCTTGCTCCAGCGCCGCGCGTCGTAGACCCCGTAGAGAAGCCATGAGAAGAGGCCGACCGTCAGGAACCAGCCGACGTAGCGATCCCACACGAAGCCGTTGCGGGTCGGCGCCCACAGCGCCAGACCGCCGATCACCACCAGCAGCGTCATCGAGATCGGCAGCAGCACCTTCCACGCGACATGCATCAACTGATCGACGCGCAACCGCGGCAGCGTCCAGCGCAGCCACATCTGGAAGAAGACCAGCGACCAGGCCTTCGCGAGCAGCCAGAAAGGACCGAGTGGAATCGGCGTCCCGGGGACCGTGTCGAGGAAACCGTTCGGAAACGGCGAGTGCCAGCCGCCCATGAACAGGACCGCCGCGGTGGCCGAGACGACCACCATCTCGGTGTACTCCGCCAGGAAGAACATCGCGAAGAAGAAGCCGCTGTACTCCGTGTGGAAGCCGGCCACCAGCTCGCTCTCGGCCTCGGGGATGTCGAAGGGCGCGCGGTTGCACTCGGCGAGCGTGGCCGTGAAGAACACCGCGAACACGATCGGCATCAGCGGGAAGTAGCGGAACAGGAACCAGTTGTTGAGGCCGCCGGATTGCGCCTGGATGATGTCCGAGAGCGACAGGCTGCCGACCAGCAGCACCGGCACCAGCAGCGACATCACTGCCGGGATCTCGTACGACACGATCTGCGCCGCCGAGCGCATCGCGCCGAACAGCGCGTACTTGTTGTTGCTGGCCCAGCCCGCCATGATCAAGCCTACGGTGGAGAGGCTGGCGATCGCGGCCATGTAG
>CAZVOI010001103.1:0-2829 GCA_964628275.1 uncultured Acidobacteriota bacterium
CAAGCGCTTCCGCAGGCTGCGGCTCGCGGCGCTCGGCTACGCCCTCGCCGCTTTGGGCTTCGGCATGATCGGCCTGGTCATGCACTGGGCCTGGTTCGTGCTCGCGGTGCTCGTCTTCACACTGGGGGAGATCCTCTCCGCGCCGCAGCAGATGGCGTTCATCGCCGACTGGGCCCCCCCCGAGGCCCGCGGCCGCTACCTGAGCCTGTACCAGGCCACCTGGTCGGTCGCGTTCGCCGTGAACCCGGCGCTCACGCTGCCGCTCCACGCGGCGCTCGGCGAGCGCGCGTTCTGGGGGCTCGCGCCGCTCGTCGCCCTGCCCGGCGTGATCGTGCTGCTGCGGCTCGACCGCACGGCCGATCGGCCGGAGCGGTTGCGCGGGCTCTCAGCGGGTCGCGCGCCGGACCGGCCGCCACCATTGGCTCTGCACGGGTAGGATCGCTCCAGTCCGACTGTCTCGCCTGAACGAGCCCGCTACTCCCAGGCCAGCCGAGGACGCCCCTGGGGCGCGAGCTCGAGAGGATTATGATGACAGCTCGCCCTTGGAGGTGGACCCACATGACTCGCGGTTTCCTGGCGTTCCTCGTGCTGGCGGCCCCCCTCGGCGGCGCCCAGGAGCCCGAGCCGGCGCTCGTCGCCCGGGCCCGGGCGATCCTGGAGCAGGCCCCCCTGATCGACACCCACAACGACCTGGCCTACATGCTGATCGAGAAGAAGGGCGGCGACATCGCCGGCCTCGATCTCGGCGTCCCCCAGCCGGAGTGGTGCGCCGACATCCCGCGGCTGCGTCAGGGCGGCGTCGGGGCGCAGTACTGGTCCGTGTACACGAACGTCGCGAACATGAAGGCGAACCAGTCGCTCCACGAAGCGCTCCGGGCCTTCGACGTCGTATACCGCGTGGTGCGCAGCCGACCCGAGCTCGAGCTGGCCCGATCGGCCGACGACGTGGAGCGCATCCACCGCTCCGGCCGCATCGCGTCCCTGATCGGCGTCGAGGGCGGCCACATGATCGAGGGGTCGCTCGCGGCGCTGAGGATCTTCCACGAGCTGGGGGCACGCTACCTGACCCTCACCCACTGGGACACGGTGGAGTGGGCCGACGCGGCGACCGACCGCGCGGAGCACGACGGTCTCACCGAGTTCGGCGAGTCTGTGATCCGCGAGATGAACCGGCTGGGGATGTTCGTGGATCTGTCCCACGTCAGCGCCGACACGATGCGGGACGCGCTGCGGGTGAGCCGGGCGCCTGTCATCTTCTCGCACTCGAACGCGCGGGCGATCGACCCCCACCCACGCAACGTGCCTGACGACGTGCTGCGCCTGCTGCCGCAGAACGGCGGCGTAGTCCACGTGAACTTCATCAAGGAGTTCGTGTCCCCGGCGGACCCCGAGTGGCAGAAGCAAAGGCTCGCGGCCCTCGAGGACCTGCGGGTGCGCCTCGACGAGCAGAAGGCCGTGGACGACGGCCTGGCTGCCTGGGAGAGGGCGAATCCACACCCCGGCGGGACCATCGCCGAGGTCGCCGACCACATCGACCACATCCGCAAGGTCGCGGGCATCGACCACATCGGTATCGGCGCGGACTTCTGGGATGCTGGGAACTCGATGGTGCCCGGCCTGACGAACGTCAGCCGGTATCCGTATCTGTTCGCGGAGCTGCTCCGCCGCGGCTACAGCGAGGAAGACCTGTCGAAGATCGCCGGGCGGAACCACCTGCGCGCGATGCGCCGGATGGAGCGCGCGGCAGCCGAGTGAACCTGCCGAGCAGGAGTACGCCACGCCGCGACGTACGCGTCTGGCTGGCACCGGGCCACCCTGGGCAGCTACTGACTCCGTCAACGGCGTAACCCTACTGAGCGGCGGCCTCGAGGCGGCCGCCTGCCGCCTATAGCGCGCCACGAAGCCCAGGCGGACGTCTCCGGGGGCCCGATAGCTCGACGACAGCTTGATCGTAAAGGCGCGGTCGAAGAAGAGACGCCCGCGAGCGAACGTGGTGGCGTTCGGGTTTTCGAGCCGCTCACCGATCAGGCCCTGGTCGTTCTCCGACGCCTGAAACCCGCGGTTGCCCCCGGGGCCGTCGGATCGGTAGGCCGTCGCCCCCAGCAGCATCATCCAGCGTCCGCCGATGGATCTTTGCAGCGCGACCTCCGCGCCCTCGTGCAGCGCGTTCTCGCCGGGGTTGGTCAGGAGGTACCGGTCCTGACCGAAGGTTTCCGGTCGGCGGTCGTACACCGGCAGGAGCTGATCATCGGCGGTGCCCAGGATGTCGCCACTGGGGTCGGGCACGTAGCGCGAGCTCCTTCGCAACCGGAGTCGCTCGCGCCGCCAGGCTTCCCGTCTCGCGCATGCCGGTGCCAGGGAAGACCAGGGGGACCGGACCGTCGCGGAGTCGCTCGAGGGCGCTTCCGGGGACGAGCCCTGCGGTGTCCGGGGAGTAGGCGCCGCACGCATAGCCGGCACTCAGCGCCCACGGCAACGGACTGCGCCGCTCCCAGGTCGATTGCAGGACCCAGAAGCGGTCGGTCTCGCTCGCACCGCTCGCACCGTAGCGCGCGCGCCCCGCGAAGGGATGTTCGATGCCCTGCGCCGCGGCCAGGAACCGGACCTCGTCGCGCGGCGACGCCGTCCAAACAAGGTTCGCGAAGGCGCCGGCTTCCCGGCCCTTGAGGCGCGTCGAGTCGTCGCGCTCGCTACCTCGCCGTCTCTTCCACGGGGCTGCTCGTCCCCGAGGTCCGGCTCGGAACGGCGAGCACGCTACGGGCGAGCACGAACCAGGCCGATTACATCGTGATCGCGCCGCGCGTGTATCTCGCGGAAGCCGCGGCGCTG
>CAZVOI010001104.1:0-3470 GCA_964628275.1 uncultured Acidobacteriota bacterium
GTGGGCTTCTTCGAGACGGACGGCGGCTCATTTCCGGTAATCGACCGCCAATCCGAGGTGATCGCCAAGCTCTGGCGGGCTCGGCGCGAGTCGACACAGAAGCTCTTGGCATTCGAACGAGCCCTGGCTGGGCCGCCGCCCGATCTCGGCGGCGGGGTCCGCTATCTCGCCGTCGAGCGGATGGCGAACTACGTGCGGATGCGGCCTTACGTCAGCTACCTGGAAGAGCTGGCGCGAACCCTCTAGCGGCCGGCGTCCAAACCGTGGAGCCGCGCCGCGTTGTCGCGCAGCACGCCGCAGCCAGATCCGGAACCGGATACAGGAACGGCATTGCCGAGACGTCGATCCAAACGTTCGGCTTGCTCGCGCCCAGGTACGCGGCTTCGTGAAACAGCGGGCCGCCGCCGTGGATCAGTACGAAGCGCGTGCTCTCGAGCCGCGGGTCGGTGAACAGATTCTCGAGGTTGCGGACGTCGGCTTCCTGGAGCCGGAGCTTGCCTCCGGCGCCGTAGGAAGAGTGGATGTGGACCGGCAGAGCCAGCGCGCCAGCCTTCAAGAAGATCCGCCAGGCGAGATAGTCCTGCACTGCGATGTACTGATCGCGCGGCAGCGGCGAGCGAAGGCCGCGAGCGTAGAGAGCGCGCGCGCGTTCAGCGGGCACGTCCTCGAAGCGCAGCGTTCGCAAGTACGCGTCCCAGAGCTTGACCGCGACCGCGCCCTGCGATTTCCAGCGCCCGAGCGCCGCCTCGACGAACGCGGCATAGCCGTCCAGATCCTCCGGCAGCGCGTCCAGTCCCGCCTCGGCGAGGTGTCTCTTCAGCGCCGCCTGGTTGTCGGCCAGGTCCTTGGCCGTCTCTGAATCACGCCGAAAGCCTTCCAGCGAGAGCGGGTAGAGCAGCTCGGTCGCGTGCGGAACCCAGCGCAGCCGCTTGCCATCGGTGCCGTCGCGCCGGCTTTGATTCACGAAAGCGATCTCGGTGAGCGTGGCGTCGAGATGCTCGTTCCAATAGCCGGGCTCGCCGAGCCGCGCCAGCAACGCCTTCCGGGCAGCCTGCGCCTTGGGAATCGCCTGATCCAGGGGCAGGTTGGGTGTCACACCGAAGCGCGTCTCGAGGGCCCGCCGGTAGGCGGGGTTGGTGCTGCGGAGCCCGGGCGGCTGATGCAGATCGAACTTGGGCTCGAAGGCTCCGGGATCCAGCAGGTGGGTGTGGACGTCGATCGCCCTCACCGAGCTCAGACGGCGCGTGATCTCGATGAACATCGCGTCGCGGCGCCAGAGGCCGCGCGTGCGCGTCCATTGCGCCGAGGCGCCACCGGCGCCGATCAGGCTGAGGAAGACTGCGAGAACGATCGGCGTTCGGAGTCGCACTCCCGAAGTCTAGCGTTTCACCGTTCGGCAGGTCCGGTAGCTCCAGGGCGACTCACGCTCCGAAGCGAGCGGCTTCGGAGTCAGGAAGCCCTTCTCCATGCGCCGCAAACCACGGACGGCCGCGTCGCGATCCGAGAACCCCTCGAGCAGCTCGAAGGTGTTGCCGTTGATGCCGCCGTACATCCAGACAACCGGTATCTTGCCTTCGCGCAGCTCGTAACGCGCTTCGTTCGCTTTGCGGACCCGGTAGAGAAAGTATTTCGGCGGACCCTTGTCTTCGCCCTTGATCGCTTTCAGGAGTTGCTGGGCGGCGCCAACCAGGTCGAGAGCCTGGCCGGGCGTCTGGCGCACGTCGCGCATGTCTTGCTCACTCGGGACCCCGCCCGGGGAAGCAGTGCACTCGACGTCAGCGCCGCCGAAGAAGCGCTCGAGCATCATCTGCGGCGTCCGGCCGACGACCTCGATCTGCTCTTCGAAGCGCGGCAGGTCCCGCGTCTCGCGCTGGACGATCTTCTCGACCTCCTGCTCGGCAACCTCGCGAATCGTGGCGGGGGAGGGCGAAGCTGAGGGCGCCTGGGCGAGGGCGCGAGTTGCCGCGAGGCCGGCGAGCGCGGCGACGCGCAGCAACCTCCGTCGCGCGGGCTTCGGGCGCATTCTGATTGAGGCATCTTGCACCGATTCTCGGTTCGGGGGCTAGCGCTTCACGTCCACGACCCAGACGTCCCTCCAGGCCTGGGTGTCGAAGTCGCGCGAGAGAACCGTCAGCTGGTTGCCGCGGACGCGCACCACGAGAAAGAAGTGCGAGCTGTGGCGCGGCGCGCCGGGGCGAAACACCTCGTGGCCGCGCCACACGTAGCGGCCCACGCGGTGCTCGTGGCCGTGGAAGATTGCGGCCACGTTGAACGGTTCGATCGCCCTGGCCAGGGCTTCCTTGTCCTGCTCGGGCCAGAAGTCGCTGTAGTAGCCGTCGATGGAGTAGTGGAAGAAGAGGATCAGCGGGCGTTCGCGGCCCACCTTGCGCAGGTCGTGGCGCAGCCATTCGAGCGTGCGCGAGTCGGGGTACATGTCGAGACACGCGAAATGGACGCCCTCCCAGTCCCACGAGTAGTTGATGCCGCCGTGGCGTTGGCTGACGCGCTCCTTGATCGGCGACGAGCTGTTCACGTCGTGGTTTCCGATGGCTTCGAAGACCGGGTAGCGAAGCAGGCCCTCCTTGCCGGTCAAGCCGTAGGCGGCCTCGAAGCGCGCGAACTCCTCGAGCGAGCCGTTGTCGGTGGTGTCGCCCAGGAACAAGACGCCACGCGGCTCGTCGACCTGGCCGCCGACCTCGGGCGGATACTCGGTGCCCGGCAGGGCGTTCATCTGCTCGACGAGCCTGCGATTTTGTTCCTCCATACCGCGCGCGCCGAAGTGCGAGTCGGAGCCGACGAAGAACGTGAACGCCTTGGGTTCCGCGGCGAAGCCGGTGGCCGCGGGCAGCGTGAGCAGCCCGATGCTGGCGAGCAGGAGTCTCATTCGACAGCAGGCTCTCACGACGGCCACGACTTCGGAAGATCACCTCACAACTTTTTGCGAGCGATGAGAGACAATGGCAAGCGTCACGGAGGTGAAGATGCGACGGCGATACCTGCTGGCGGGCCTCGGCCTGCTGCTGGCATGCGGGCGATCATCCGCGGCGGAACTGAAGGTCGGCGACATGGCACCCGACTTCTCGCTCCCCGGTTCGGACGGCAAGACGTACCGGCTCTCGACGTATCAGGGCAAGCAAGCGGTGGTGCTGGCCTGGTTCCCGAAGGCGTTCACCGGTGGTTGAACGAAGGAATGCAAGTCGCTCCGTGCGAGCGGCGAACAGATCCGGGCGTTCGAGGTCGCGTACTTCACGGCCAGCGTGGACGAGGCGCAGAAGAACAAGGAGTTCGCGGAGTCGCTCGAGGCCGACTACCCGATCCTCTCCGACCCCGAAAAGAAAGTGGCCGATGCGTACGGCGTGCTCGCGGCGCTCGGCTTCGCGAAACGCTGGACCTTCTACATCGGCAAGGACGGCAAGATCCTCCACATCGACAACGAAGTGAAGGTGGACACGGCCGGCGCCGACATCGCC
>CAZVOI010001105.1:0-4676 GCA_964628275.1 uncultured Acidobacteriota bacterium
GCTGACCGTCGCTCTCGGCGCCTCGGGCAGCCTCGAGATCTTCCGGCGAACGTCCCTGGAACTGCTGCGGAACGAGTAATGATGACGACCAAACTCAGTCTGCTGCTCCTCGTCTTGGGAGGCGTCTTGCCGATCCAGGCGCAGGAGGCGCGCCTCCGCGGCACCGTGCTCGAAGCCTTCACCGGTCGCCCGCTGGCAGGCGCCACGGTGAGCGCGGCGGGTCAGAGCGCCCGCTCCAATCCCGACGGCAGCTTCGAGCTGCGGCTCCCACCGGGCAGTCATACGCTCGAGACGCGCGCGACCGGCCATCTCGACGACAACCAGCCGATCTCGATCGCCGCAGGAGCGACTCGCAACGTCGAGGTCTACCTGATCGAGCGCGGGCGCTTGCGAGACCAGGTGACGGTCGAGGCCAGCGTCGGCGAGGCCGAGGCCGCGCCCGCCGTGCTGCCGGTGAGACCGGCGGACGTGATGGCGGTCGCGGGCAGCGCCGACAACATCTTCCGCACGCTGCAAACCCTGCCCGGCGTGGCTGCCACCGACGAGTTCGGCAGCCGGCTTTCGGTGCGCGGCGGCGGGCCCGATCAGAACCTCACGGTGATGGACGGCGTCGAGATCCACAACCCGTATCGGCTGTTCGGCCTGACTAGCGCGTTCAACCCGGAGACGGTCAAGAGCTTCGAGCTTTCCGCCGGCGCCTTCGGCGCGAAGCACGGCGACCGGCTCTCCTCGCTGCTGATCGTCGAGAACCGGGACGGTGTCGGAAGCAAACGCTTCGGCGGATCCTCGGCACTGAGCGTCACGGATGCGAATCTGATCTTCGAAGGCTCGTTGCCGGGTTCCAAGAAGGGGTCCTGGCTCGTGACCGGCCGGCGCACCTACTACGACCTCGTCGCCAATCGATTCGTGGACGGAAGCCTGCCCGAGTTCGGAGATCTGCAAACGAAAGCCAGCCTGGAGACGCGGCCCGGGCAGCGGCTGTCGGTCTTCGCGCTGGTGAGCCGCGAGAACGCGGATGCGGCGTTCGACGACGCCGATTCGACCGATTCGGGCGCCTTCAAGACTGCCGCGAAGAACGACCTCTTTTCGCTGCGCTTCGACTCGACTTTCGGGGCCCGCGTCAGCGCCAGCAGCGTGCTCGCCTACTACGAGAACAGCGACGTTCTCGACGTCACCGCGCAGTTCCAGAACGACGAGCGGCGCTCGAACGCGCGCAGCGACGCGATCGGCTATGGCCAGGCCAACGTGGTCTTCACCCGCGACCTCTCGGTCCGGGACCTGTCGCTGCGTCAGGAGGTGCTCTACGCTGCTTCGGGCCGCCATCTGATCGAGAGCGGCTTCGAGCTGCACGGCCTCCAAACCGGTGTCTCGTGGCGCATCACCGGCGATCGCAATCCCACCGAAGCCAACGGCTCCAGCGTGCAAGGCGGCTCGGGATTGCCCGACCAGCTCGATTCACAACGTGATTCTGTGCGTGGCGGCGCCTGGCTCGTGGACCGCTATCAAATGATGCGGCGCGTCGTGGTCGAGCCGGGGCTGCGTTTCGATTGGAGTGGCGTCAACCGCAGGAGCGTCCTCGAGCCGCGTCTTTCCGCGACGGTCTTTCTCGGCACACGCAACAAGCTGCGCATCGGCGCCGGCTCTTATGCGCAGAGCCCCGGCTACGAGAAGCTGATCCAGGCCGACTACTTCGTCGATCTTTCGGAAGCGACCGGCTCCAATCTCGCTCACGAGCGCTCGCTCCACGCGGTGCTCGGCTTCGAGCGCGACCTGGGCGCCGGGATCACCGGGCGTCTCGAGGCCTACACCAAGTCCTTCGACAAACTGATCGTCGGCCGGTTGGAGACCGAAGCCGAGCGACAGGCGCGCGTGGCGCAGTACGACTTCCCCGCCACACTCCAGTCGAGCGTGCCCGCAGCGGCGCAGATCACGAGCGTTCCCGTCAACGGATCGAGCGGCCGCGCCTACGGCTTCGACCTCTATGTGGCACGACGCGCGATGTCGCCGGAGACGCGCCTGACGGGTTGGGCTTCCTATACGTTCGGTAGCGCTGACAGCGACGCATACGACCGCCGGATGCCGTTCGAATACGACCGCCGACACGCGTTCTCGCTGGTGGCGGGTTACCGCGCCAACCGCAAGCTCGACCTCGCGCTGACGGCGCGCGTTTCCTCAGGGTTCCCCTACACCACGGTCCTGGGCCTGCGCGTGAACGCCGTTCCCGATTCGAGCGACCGCGACCGCGACGGAAACGCGAGCGAGCTCGTCCCGGAACGCGATCTCCTCGGCTTGCTCGTGTACGCCGCGGATCGCGGCGACGTGAGCCATCTGCTCGACGGCCGGCTGCCGGTGTTCGCGCGGGTCGACTTCCGTGCCGGCCTCCGGCCCAAGGGACCGCACGGCCGCTGGCTCTTCTACCTCGACGTGATCAACGTGCTGAACCGGAAGAACGTCGGCGCCTACGAGACTTCGCTCGTCTACAACCCCGGAAGCGACAAGCCGGCCATCACCGAGAAGGCCAGCCAGGCGATCCCGTTCCTGCCGACGTTCGGGGTCCGGTTCCGGTTCTGACGGCGCCAACAGCACGAGGGATGCGGCCATTCATGTTGGTGGGATAATATCTGCGACCAGAGGTATGACAGATGGCCAAGGCAAAGGTCTCAGTAACGGTGGACGCATCGCTGCTGCGCAGCTGTGACCGAGTCGCCCGCGGGGCGACTCGCAGCCAGGTGTTCGAACAGGCCCTGAAGGGATGGCTTCGGAACGCGCGCCAGGGGAGCCTGGAAGCCGATGTCGAACGCTACTACTCCTCCCTGAGCAAAGCTGAGGTGGCAGAGGACACCGAGTGGGCCGGCGTTGCTCCTCGAGTTCTAGGTGAGACCTGGAAGTGAACCCGAACCCGCTTCGGGGGTGTCTTTACTGGGTGGTCATTCCCGGTGAGCCTGGCGAGAAGCGGCGTCCCGCCCTCGTGATTTCGGTTGGAGCCCGGAATCGTCTGGCGGATGACGTCCTCGTGATTCCCGCCAGCACGACTTTGAGAGTGGCGCCGACCCACGTGCGGCTGAGGAAGGGGACGGGAGGGATCCGCCAGGATTCGGTGCTCAAGTGCGAGCAGATTACGACGCTCCCCAAACGGCTGCTGAGCGAATCCGCCCTGGGCGGGCCGGTGTCCCCCGTGCTGCTCGAGGACGTCGAGCGAGCAGTGCTGCGCGCGATCGGCGTTCCGATCGACTGAGTCTCCGGTTTCAGCGCGCCCCGTACGAACGGGCGCAGGAAACGCCCGCCTTGATGAAGAAAGGAGGCCGGCCCGCTCGCGGTGCGCGAGTAATATTCGCGCACGGCACGATCTGCACGCCTGCGAATCGGGCGGTCTACATCGGCTCGCTGGAGTCGAAGACCCGAACACGCTTGATGGCTGCCGAGTCCAGGACCACTTATGCGGCGCCGGGGTTCGTTCTGTTCGGTCGCGCGGGGGCCCTCATGGCGCGGCCGTTCGACCCGGATCGGCTGGGATTCACGGGTGATGCCGTGCCCCTTGCCGAGAAGTTTGAACTTGGCGTAACGGGCTGGGGCCCGTTCAACGCGTCTGATGAGGGGACGCTCTAGGCCCTCTGTGTCAGGATCGACCGCCAGGTTTGGTTCAGTACCAATCCTCCAGGCGCAGGCCGGGGACTCGCCCGAACTCTTTGAGGTTGTGGGTGACGAGGATCGCGCCGTGCTCGAGGGTCGTGGCGGCAATCAGCAGATCGAGGGGCCCGATCGGTTGGCCGGAGCGTTCCAGCACCAGCCTGACGCGCGCCGCCGTGCGGGCTTCATCCACGCCGAAAGGCAGGACGGTCAGGCTGCGAAGGAGCTGATCGAGCCGCCGCTTCAAGCCGGCCGGCGCTTCCGAACGTCCGGCGCCGAATTCGAGCTCGTAGAGGACGACCGACGGCACCGCCACGTTTGACGGTGGCTCGGCCAGCAGTCGCTCTGTCACGCCGCCTCGACCCTTCAGGAAGTACGAAACGCTGTTGGTGTCGAGGGCGTACACGCGCTACAAGCGCTCGCGCCGGGCGTCTCGACCGGTGCGACGCCGCAAGCTGCGCGCGTCCGGGAAGTCGCGCCAGGTGCCTGCCAGGCTCTTCACCGCCTCGGGCCATTCGCGCGCCGTGCGCTCGCGCACCAGTTCGGTCAACCAGCGGCTCTGGGAGAGGCCCGAGGCCAGCGCGGCCTGCTTCATCCTCTCCGCCGTTTCCGCGTCGAGATACAGCGTCACCTGGGTCATGCCTGCCCGACCATACGTGTCAGTATACGTGGATTTGTTACTTCTACGGCCGCTCGCCGGGAAGCAGGGGCCGCAGCGTGACCACGTAGCGCGTGGATCCGGCGCAGGCCGAGGCGGCGACCGCGCCGTGTGGCCAACTGCTGGCGGTCGCTGCCGGCACGGCGCGGCCGGTGACCGCCTCCTGGGGCGAGAAGGCGAAGCCCCACGGGCGGCAGCCGCCGGTGAGCGTGCCCTCGCGGGCGATCAGTTGATAGGACTCGGGACGATACAGACGCAGCGACGCGTGATCGAAGCGGGTGAGATCGAGGAGCAGCGCGGCCAGTGGCTGGAGCGACGCCGACGCGCCTTGCGGGTCGCCGGTGCCCACGATCTCGAGCGGCCGCTTGCCGAGGAGCTGCAGCCGGTAGCG
>CAZVOI010001106.1:0-1537 GCA_964628275.1 uncultured Acidobacteriota bacterium
GACCAGGTCGGGCCGAGATCGTCGGCGGGATCGAACGTCAGCCTCCTGCTGATCCCGCGCACCACGTCGAAGACCCAGAGATCGCGAGTCCTCACTTGGGGGTCCCACCGGCCCACCGCAAGGCTCTTCTCGTCGGGAGACAGCGCGGGGTTCGAATACGCGGCGGGCTCGCCCAGCGTCCCGAGCTTTTTCCCCGATCGGTCGAACCAGGTCAGTTGCATGCTCTCCAGGGCGGAAGCCGCATGCCAGGCGAGCAACCCGTTGGCCGAGACGGAGTAGTGGGCGCCCGGCAGGCCTCCCCCGGTCAGCGCCACGCGTTCGATGACGGGAAATGCCTCCCCCGAAAGCTCCAGCCTGTCCGCATCGAAGGCTTGCGCCAGCAGCGCGTCGCCCCTGACGACCAGCAGGTGGCCTGCAGAATAGGCTGCATTGTGATCGCTGGCTGCGACTCGCCTGCGTTCTTCCGAAGCGACCGAGGCGACGTAGATTCCTCGGTCCTCCGCGCGGACAGACTGGGACACGTACAAGTATCGGCGGCCGTCCGGCAGGAACTGCGGCCAGAATCGTCCGTTCTCGCCATCGGCCCGCTTCCCGAGCGGCTTGGGCTCGCCGCCGCCAGCCGGCACGCGAAACAAATCCCCGCTGTCGGAGAAGACGATGACGCCTTCGGGGCTCCAACTGGCTCCGCTCATGAAGCCGCGAAGGTTGCACAGCGTCTGGGCGGGCCCGCCCGACAGATCGACGCTCTTCAACTTCCCGAGCGCGACGAATCCGATCTGCCGCCCGTCGCGGGACCAGAAGGGCACGAAGCCATTTTCCGTGCCTGGAACCCGCGCGGCGGTGACTGAGTTCAGCGCACGGACATACAGGTAACTCAGACCCTCGGTCTCAGCCGAGAATGCGACGTGTGTGCCATCCGGCGAGACCGTCGTCGCAAACCCGCTGAACGTCGTCTTCTCGGGCGGATGAATCTGGAAATCGACCTGGAGCGGCTTCTGCGGCTTCTCGCGAAGCCGCGCCACGGTGAAACCGAGCGCGACGCCGAGCAGCGCAGAGACGACCACCGCGACCGTCAAGGCCAGCCGCTCGCGTCCTCTTCGTCGCGCCGCCACCGGAGCGGGCACACCGGCCTGTGATCCAGCCTTGGCGATCCACTTCAGCTCGCTGGCCAGGTCGTGGGCGTTCTGCCAGCGGTCGTCCGGGTCTTTCGCGAGGCACGTCGCCACCACGCGGTCGAGCGCCGGCGGCGTCACCGGCGAAACGCTGGAGATCGGCGCCGGCTCGTCCTTGAGGATCGCCCCGATCAGGCTGGCCTGGCTCTTTCCCGTGAAGGCCCGCAGGCCGGTCGCCATCTCGTAGAGCACGCTCCCGAACGCGAAGATGTCGGTCCGCGAGTCCGGCTCTTTTCCTTCGAGCTGCTCCGGGGCCATGTACTGGATCGTGCCGACGATGCTGCCCTCCGCGGTCAGCGGCTTGTTCTCCGTCGGCAGCGAGGTGAACTCCGAGCTGGTCGGCGCCTGCGCACCGGCCGGCCGCA